>NZ_JAZDCG010000034.1:0-221876 GCF_036321705.1 Brachybacterium sp. J144 | reverse complement strand
GAAGGAACCATTGGGGGGTGGGTGTACCGATACAGACTCGCGCACGACGGACGCGAGTCGGCAGCGGCCGCTCAGAGCTCGCGCTGCATGACGATCGCGTCGACGTAGCCGTCGCGCACCCGGTAGTAGGCCCGCCGACGGCCGATCTCCTCGTAGCCGGCGGTGGTGTAGAAGGCGCGGGCGCGGTCGTTGTCCTCGCGCACCTCGAGCAGGAGCCGTGCCGCGCCGCCGCTGCGGGCCTGCTCCTCGCACCACCCGAGCAGCGCCCGGCCGATCCCCTCCCCGGGGCGCCGGGTGCCGATGGTGTGGAGGTCCGCGGTGTCCCCGGCGAGCATGATCCCGGCGTAGCCGATCAACCCCCGCTCGGCCTCCTCCCCGGCGGCCGCGATCACGTAGCGGCGATCGGGATGCTCGATCTCCGCGGCGACCTGGAAGACGTTCCACGCCTCCTCGGGGAACAGCTCGAGCTCGGCGAAGGCGATCTCCTCGACGTCCTCGAGGGTCGCGGGGCGCAGCGCCCAGCCGCGCCGCAGGACACCGCCCGTGTCGTCCTCTCCCGCCACCGACATCTCAGCGCCCCAGGGCGGACTTGCGGGCGGTCGGCTTCGCGGCGTCGGGCTCGCGCAGGTACAGAGGCGCGGTGTCGGAGAGGTCCTCCCCGGCGGCGAGGCGCTCGACGGCGGCGCGCAGCAGGTGCCCGGCGTCGACGTGCTCGAGCGGGTCCGTCGCCGGCAGCAGGTCGGGGTAGAGCGCCGTCCCGGAGCCGACGAGCAGGTCGCAGGCGGTGAGATCGGCGGTGACGTCGGCGGGCGCCGCGACGGCGGGACCGTCGATCCGCTCGAGGCGGCCGTCCTCCGCGCGGCGGTAGCGGGCGTGGTAGACCTCGCGGCGGCGGGCGTCGAGGGCGACGCCGACGGTGAGCGGCTCCGCCCCCGGATGTGCCGCGAGCGCCTGGTGCGCGAGCGCGTCGAGGGAGCACAGCCCGTACAGGGGCACCTGGAGCACGGAGGCGATCGTGCGCGCGCTGACCAGGCCCACGCGCAGTCCGGTAAAGGGCCCGGGCCCGCGGCCGGCGACCACGCCGGTGAGCTCGGTACGGCTCGCACCGGCGGCCTGCAGCGTCTCGTCGACCAGCGCCAGCAGCACCTCGTCGTGGTGGCGGGCGCGGGTGTCGGTGCGGACCGCGAGCACCTCCCCCTCGCGGGCGACGGCGACGCTCACCGCCCCCGAGGTGTCGATCCCCAGCAGCATCAGCTCTCCTCCTGCACGGTCAGTCCGGCCTCCGCGAGCACCTGCCGCAGCGCGGCGAGGTCCCAGCGCGGGCCGCTCGGGACGAGCCGCAGGGTGCGCGGCTCGTCGGGGTCCTCGGGGTCCTCGACCCGGTCGGGGCGCTGCAGCTCGATCCGCAGCACCGAGGGGGCGAGGTGCTCGACCCGGTCCCGGCCCCATTCGACGACGGTCACGGCGGTCTCGAGATCGGCCTCGAGATCTAGGTCGTCGATCTCGCCCTCGCCGCCGAGCCGGTAGGCGTCCACGTGCACGAGATCCGGGCCACCGCTCAGCGAGGGGTGCACGCGCTCGATGACGAAGGTCGGGGAGGCGACGGGGCCGCGCACGCCGAGGCCCGTGCCGAGCCCCTGGGTGAAGGTGGTCTTCCCGGCGCCGAGGGGGCCGTCGAGGACCAGCAGGTCCCCGGCGCGCAGGGCGCCGGCGAGCGCGAGGGCGACGGCGCGGGTGCCGTCGGCGTCGGCCGTCCGCACGACGAGGGCGCTCATGCGCGCACCTCCCGCGAGACCCGACCGGAGACGGAGGTGAGCACCTCGTAGGGGATGGTGCCGGCGGCGCGCGCCCAGTCCTCGGCCGTGGGGGCGGCGGGGTCGTTCGGGGCGCCCTTGGCGTCACCGAAGAGGAACACCCGGTCGCCCGCGCGGGCGGAGGAGTCCGGGCCGAGGTCGAGCACGATCTGGTCCATGCTGATGCGGCCCACCTGGCGGGCCCGGCGGTCGCCGGAGGCGGTGCGGACGACGACGTCCACGCCGCCGCTCGCGGCCCGGTGCAGGCCGTCGGCGTAGCCGATCGGGACCAGACCCAGGCGGGTCGGCGTCTCGGTGCGATAGGTGCGGCCGTAGCCGACGCTCTGCCCGGCGGGCACCTCCTTGACCATCGCCAGACGGCTGGTGAGGGTCATCGCGGGGCGGAGCTGGACGTCGGTGGTGACCGGCGGGCAGCCGTACAGGGCGATGCCGGGTCGCACGATGTCGCGGTGCAGATCGGGCCGGGTGAGCAGGGCCGCGGAGTTCGCGAGGTGCTGCAGCGGCACCGGGCCGACCTCCTCCTCGAGCGCCTCGACCGAGGAGTCGAAGATCTCGACCTGCTGGTCGGTCGCGGGGTCCGCGGGATCGTCGGCCGAGGTCAGATGGGTCCAGGCGGCGACGATCTGGATCACGTCGTCCTCCTGGGCGGCGGCGGCGAGAGCTCGCAGGTCATGCGGCATGACGCCGCCGCGGCCCATGCCGGTGTCGATCTTGAGGTGCACGCGGGCGCGACGGTCGGCGGCGCGCGCGGCGCGCGAGACGAGCTCGAGCATCGCCCGCGAGCCGACGGAGACGTCGATCCCCGCGGCGATCACCTCGTGCATCATCGCCTCGGCCGTCTCCGGCTCGTACAGCCAGGTCAGGATCGGCACCTCGAAGCCGGCACGGGACAGCGCCAGCGCGCTCGCGGGATGGGCGACGCCCAGCCAGGTCGCTCCGCCCTCGACCGCAGCCCGGGCGGCGGTGAGCATCCCGTGCCCGTAGCCGTCGGCCTTCACCACGGCCATGAGGGCGGTGTGCTCCTCGAGCAGGCCCGTCAGGGTGCGGGTGTTCTGCGTGATGGCCGAGGGGTCGATGACGGCGCGATTGGGCTGGTGCCGAGGGTCCTCGGCGGGGATCGGGATGGTCATCGGGCTCCTCGGATCACGGCTGGGCGCTCGCCAGGATAGTCCCGAGGGCGTGCGGGAGGGCGTCGGCGACGTCGAGGGCGACGAGCGGCACGCGCCCGCCGAGGGAGGCGCGGTGCGCGGCGCGGCCGTGGATCAGCGCGGCGAGGGCGGCGGCGTCGGGGCCGGTCAGCCCGCCGCCGAGGAGGGCGCCGAGGATCCCGGCGAGCACGTCCCCGGTGCCGGCGGTGGCGAGCTGGGCGGGACCGTCGGCCTGGCTGCGCAGCGGCCCGCCGCCGCCCGGGGCGATCAGGGTGATCGCGCCCTTGAGCAGCACGGTCGCCCCGGTCGCGGCGGCGAGGGCGCGGGACAGCTCCGGGCCGGGCAGGTCCGGGTCGAGCTCGAGCCGGCGGGCGAGCCGCTCCGCCTCGCCGCGGTGCGGGGTGAGCACCACCTCGGGGCCGAGGGCGTGCTCGGGACCGATCGCGTCGAGCGCCCCGGCGTCGAGCACCCCGCGGCGGAGGACGGGTCCGTCGCCGTCGGCCCCGGAGGGTACGGAGAGCAGGGCGAGGCCGCGCTCGGCCCGCGGGTCGTCCGGCGGGAGCCCCGGTCCGACGACGAGCACGTCCGTGCGCGGAAGTTCCGCGGGGGCGACGGGATGGCCGACCACCTCGGGGCGGGCGCGCCACACGAGCTCCCGCACGGACTCGGGGGCGAGCAGGCGCACCATGCCCGCGCCGGCGCGCGCGGCGCCCGAGCAGGCGAGGACCGCGGCGCCGGGGTATTCGGCGCTGCCGGCCAGCAGGGTCACGACGCCGCGGCGGTACTTCGAGTCCTCGGGGCGGGCGTGCGGCCAGAGCGCGGCGGCCTCGGCGTCCTCGAGCCGCTCGACCTCGGCGGCGGCCGGCAGGTGCGCGGCAAGCCCCAGCGGCACGAGGTGGACGGATCCGGCCCGCTCCGCCCCGCCGGGCAGCAGCAGGCCGGTCTTCACGGCGCCGAGGGTCACGGTCTCCGCGGCGATCAGCGCGTCCGGGTCGGCCTCGCCGGTGGTGGCGTCGACGAAGCTCGGCAGGTCGACGGCGAGCACCGGGACGCGCGCGGCGCGCACCGCCGCGAGCAGGGGGCGCAGGGTCGCGGGCGCCTCGGGGCGGGCGCCGAGGCCGACGATCGCGTCGAGCACCAGGTCGGCACCCTCGAGCAGCGCGGCGAGCGTCTCCTCGAGCTGCTCCGGCTCGGGCGAGTGCACCGTGCCGCCCGCGCGGCGGAGCGCGTCGGCCCCGCCCTCGTGGACGGTCCCGGCGGCGGCGAGCGCCTCGGCGCGGACCCCGTCGGCCCGCAGCAGCGCCGCCGCCCAGAGGCCGTCGCCGCCGTTGCTGCCCCGCCCGGCGAGGACCAGCACCCGGCGGGCGCCGCGCAGCCGCACCCGGGCGGCGATCCCCTCAGCCGCGCGGAGCATGAGCGGTTCGCCCGCCGCGAGCAGCGGCTCCTCGGCGGCGCGCACCGCCGCGGCCCCGTGCGCGCGGATCATGACTGGCCCCGCTCGGCGATCACGATGGCTGTCGCGACGTCCCCGTCGTGCGAGAGGGACAGGTGCAGGTGCTCGACCTCCTGCTGCTCGGCGGCGCGCAGGGTCGCGCCGCGCAGACGCAGGTGGGGGCGGCCCGAGGCGGCGCGCTCGACCGTGACGTCCTGCCAGGAGAACTCCCCCGGCGAGCCGAGCGCCTTGCCGACCGCCTCCTTCGCCGCGACCCGCGCCGCGCGCGAGGCGTCGGACAGCCCCCGCTCGGCCGGGGTCAGCAGACGGTCCAGGAGGGCCGGGGTGCGTTCGATCATGCCGGCGAGTCGCTCGATGTGGACCACGTCGATGCCGGTGCCCGCGATCAGCGAACGCTCGGAGACGCCGAACGCCCGGCCCCCGAACGAGTCGGCGGACTCGGAGGGGTCGGGCGCGGGCGGCGGGACGATGCTCATCCCGGCAGTATCACTCGACCGTGACGGACTTCGCGAGGTTGCGCGGCTGATCCACGTCCAGACCCTTCGCGGTGGCGAGGGCGCAGGAGAAGATCTGCAGCGGGATCACGGTCAGCAGCGGGGCGAATAGGGTGCGGGTGGCGGGCACGCGCAGCACCACGTCCGAGTACGGCAGGACGTCGTCGTCGCCCTCCTCCGCGATCACCAGGGTGCGGGCGCCGCGGGCGCGGACCTCCTGGATGTTGGAGACGACCTTGGAGTGCAGCGAGTCGCGGCCGCGCGGGGACGGGACGATCACGAACACCGGCTGGCCCTCGTCGACCAGGGCGATCGGGCCGTGCTTGAGCTCGCCGGCGGCGAAGCCCTCCGCGTGGATGTAGGCGATCTCCTTGAGCTTGAGCGCACCCTCGAGCGCGGTCGGGTAGCCCACGTGACGGCCGAGGAAGAGCACGCTGGTGGCGTCCTTCATCTCCTGCGCGAGCTGCTCGACGGACTCGGCGCCGTCGAGCACGGTCTGCACGTGCGCCGGCAGCTGCTCGAGGTCCTCCATGAGGGCGGCGATCTCGTCGGGGAAGAGGTTGCCGCGCACCTGGGCGAGGTAGAGGCCCAGCAGGTAGCAGGCGGTGATCTGGCCGAGGTACGCCTTGGTGGAGGCGACCGCGATCTCGGGGCCGACGTGCAGGTACAGCGCGGCGTCGGCCTCGCGGGGGATGGTCGAGCCGTAGGTGTTGCAGATCGCGACGACCTTCGCGCCCTGCTCCTGGGCGTGACGCATGGCCATCAGCGTGTCCATGGTCTCGCCGGACTGGGAGATCGCGACGACCAGGGTCTTCTCGGTGACGATCGGGTCGCGGTAGCGGAACTCGTGGGCGAGCTCGACCTCGGTGGGGATCCGGCACCAGTGCTCGATCGCGTACTTGGCGACGTTGCCGGCGTTCGCGGCGGTGCCGCAGGCGACGACGATGATCTTGTCGATGCTGCGCAGCACCGACTCGTCGATGCTCATCTCGTCCAGGTGCAGGGCGCCGGAGTCGATGCGGCCGCGGAGGGTGTCGGCGACGGCGGTGGCCTGCTCGTGGATCTCCTTCGCCATGAAGGACTCGAAGCCGCCCTTCTGCGCGGCGGTGACGTCCCACTCGACGGAGTAGCGCTTCTGCTCGGTGATCTCGGTGCCGGCGAAGTCGGTGACGACCACGTCGTCGGCGGTGACGGTGACGACCTGGTCCTGGCCGATCTCGAGCGCCTCGCGGGTGTTGTCCACGAAGGCGGCGACGTCGGAGCCGAGGAAGTTCTCGCCCTCGCCGAGGCCGACGACGAGCGGGGAGTTGCGGCGCGCGGCGACCACGCGGTCGGGCTGGTCGCGGTGGACGGCGAGGAGGGTGAAGGCGCCCTCGAGCTGGTTCGCGGCGGCGCGCAGGGCGACGGTGAGGTCGCCGGCGGTCGCCATCTCGCGGGCCACCAGATGGGCGGCGGCCTCGGAGTCGGTCTCGGAGCGGAAGGTGTAGCCGTCGGCCTCGAGCTCGGCGCGGAGTGCGGCGAAGTTCTCGATGATGCCGTTGTGCACCAGGGCGAGCTCGTCGTCCTTGCCCCCGAGGTGGGGGTGGGCGTTGTCGTCGGTGGGTGCGCCGTGGGTGGCCCAGCGGGTGTGACCGATGGCGACCCGGCCGCTGGTCTCGGTCGCGCCGTCGAGGGCCTCGCGGAGGTTCGCGAGCTTGCCGGCGCGCTTCTCGACGCGCACGGCGCCGTCATCGATCACGGCGACTCCCGCGGAGTCGTACCCGCGGTACTCGAGGCGGGCGAGGCCCTGGAGGGCGACGTCCACGGGACGGGAGGAGGGGGCTGCGGCCTGCGGGCCTGCGTATCCGACGATTCCACACATGGGGCTCAACCTAGGGGACGAGGAGCGCGCTCGCCCGGCTCGCGGCCCCCGGCGGGCGAGTCATGGATCACGCCCGCCGGGGGTGCTGGCGGACCCTGGCCGATCATGATCGGCACCGGTCACGTTCGCGCACGACCCCGGGATGGGCGAGAATCGTCCGCATGAAGGCTGCGCCGACGTCGAGCACCGTCACCCCGTTCGCGGAGATCCCCCGTGAGGAGTGGGCGCGGCTCTCCCAGCAGACCCCGCTGCCGCTCTCCGCGGAGGACGTCGACCGGCTGCGCGGCCTGGGCGACGGGATGGACCTGCACGAGGTCGACGCCGTGTACCGGCCCATCTCCCGCCTGCTGAACATCCACGTCGCCTCCGCGCAGGGGCTGCGGCGGGCGCGCGAGCACTTCCTGGACCAGCACCAGCAGCGGACCCCGTACGTGATCGGCGTGGCCGGCTCGGTCGCCGTCGGCAAGTCGACCACCGCGCGTCTGCTGCGGGAGCTGATGGCGCGCTGGCCGGACACCCCGCGGGTGCAGCTGGTGACCACCGACGGCTTCCTCCACCCCAACGCCGAGCTCGAGCGGCGCGGGATCATGCACCGCAAGGGCTTCCCCGAGAGCTACGACCGACGCTCGCTGCTGCGCTTCGTCTCGGACGTCAAAGCCGGGCACGAGCGGGTCGAGGCCCCCGTGTACTCGCACCTGACCTACGACATCCAGCCGGAGGAGCGGGTGGTGGTGGAGAGCCCCGACGTGCTGATCGTCGAGGGGCTCAACGTCCTCCAGCCCGCGCGGCCGCGCCGCGACGGGCGGCTGGGCATGGCCGTCTCGGACTTCTTCGACTTCTCGGTGTACGTCGACGCACGGGTCGAGGACGTCCAGCGCTGGTACGTCGACCGCTTCCTCGCGCTGCGAGCCACGGCCTTCGCCGATCCACGCTCGTACTTCCGCCGCTACGCGGAGCTCACCGACGAGGAGGCGCGCCAGACCGCGTCGAGGATCTGGCGCACCATCAACGGCCCGAACCTCACCGAGAACGTGCTGCCCACCCGGGGCCGCGCGGATCTGGTGCTGCGGAAGGACGCCGAGCACCGGGTGCACTCGGTGCTGATGCGGAAGGTGTGAGCGGGGCGGGCGCCCGCCGGCTCAGAGGCCGACGCGCTCGCGCACCACCACGGAGAGCCGCTCGGCGATCGCGGTCGCCTGCTCGTCGCTCGGCGCCTCGACCATCACCCGCACCACGGGCTCGGTGCCCGAGGGGCGCAGCAGCACCCGGCCGGACTCGCCCAGCTCCGCCTCCGCGGCCGCGATCGCGTCGGCGACCCCGCGGTCGATGGTGGCCTTGGCCTTGTCGACGTCCTTGACATTGATCAGCGCCTGCGGCAGACGGGTCATGACGGCCTTGAGCTCGGCGGCGCTGCGGCCGGTCTCGGCCATGCGCTGCAGCAGGTGGAGGGCCGTGAGCTCGCCGTCGCCGGTGGTCGCGTGCTCGGCGAGGATCACGTGGCCGGACTGCTCGCCGCCGATCGAGTAGCCGCCGAGGTTCATCTCCTCGAGCACGTAGCGGTCGCCCACGCCGGTCTGGCCCAGCACGATCCCGTGCTCGCGCATGGCGAGCTTGAGGCCGAGGTTGCTCATCACGGTCACCACCAGGGTGTCGTCGTGCAGCTTCCCGCGCTCCTTGAGGTCGAGGGCGAGGATGGCCATGATCTGGTCGCCGTCGATCTCCTCGCCGGCGGCGTCGACCGCGAGGCAGCGGTCCGCGTCGCCGTCGAAGGCGACGCCGATGTCGGCGCCGTGCTCGCGCACCGCGGCCTGCAGCGGGCCGAGGTGGGTGGAGCCGACGCCGTCGTTGATCAGCCCGCCGTCGGAGCAGTCGCCGATCACGTGGACGGTGGCGCCGGCGCGGCGCAGCGCCTCCGGGCCGGTTACGGCGGCGGCACCGTTGGCGCAGTCGGCGACGACGGTGAGGCCCTCGAGGGAGCGGTCCAGGGTGGAGACGAGATGGGCGACGTACTGCTCGATCGCGCCCTCGTAGCGGGTGATGGTGCCGACGTCGGTTCCCTGCGGGCGGTCCCACTCCTCGTGCAGCCGCGCCTCGATCGCGTCCTCCACCTCGTCGGGCAGCTTGGTGCCGCCGCGGGCGAAGAACTTGATGCCGTTGTCGGGGGCGGGGTTGTGGGAGGCGGAGATCATCACGCCGAGGTCCGCTCCGGTGGCCTGGACGAGGTGGGCGAGGCCGGGGGTGGGCAGCACACCCGCGTCCTCGACGTCGACGCCCGCGGAGGCGAGGCCGGCGCACACCGCGGCGGAGAGGAAGTCACCCGAGGGACGCGTGTCCCGCGCCACGATCGCCCGGGGACGGGTGCCGCCGAAGGCGCCGAGGGTGCCCAGCACATGGGCCGCCCCCACCGAGAGCTCCACCGCGAGCTCCGCGGTGATGTCGCCGTTCGCGCGTCCGCGCACTCCGTCGGTGCCGAAGAGTCGTGCCACAGGGTTCTCCTCACAGGGGGGTCGGTGATCCGCTGTGAGAGTACCCGGTGGCGGATATTTTGGAGGGTATGCCCGACGACGCCCTCCTCCCCCGCGTGCTGCCCTCCGCCATCAGCCACCACGTCGGTGATCGGACGGCGGGTCGCGGGCTCGCGCGCGCCCGTGAGGGCCGGGTCCGGTCCCTCGCCTGGGATGCCGGCGCGATGACGGTCTCGGCGACGGTCACCGACGACGACGGCGCGGTGCGGGCCCCGAGGGTCGAGCTCGCCGAGTACGCGGAGGACGCCGTCTCCCGCCGCTTCCAGCGCCCCTCCCCCGGCGGTCTCTGGCGGCCGAGCGCAGACCGCTGCACCTGCCCGACCGGCCAGGGATGCGCGCACGTCGCGGCGCTGCTCTACCACCTCAACGATCGCGCCGACCGGGCGCAGCAGGAGGCCCCGCCCGCGGAGTGGCGCAGCGTGCTGCGGCCGCTGCTGCGCGGCACCGCGACGACGTCGGCGGTGCGCCCGGTGGCGGTGCGCGTGGACCTCGAGGCGGGGCCGGCCGGGTCCGCCGCCTCCCGCGGCAAGCGGCAGACTGCGACGCCCGCGCACGTCGCCGCGGGGGACGAGTTCTGGGTGGGGCTGCGGCCCGTGACCCGCGGCTCGAAGGGCACCTGGATCCAGGGCGACCTCTCCTGGCGCACCTTCGAGTCGCGCACGGCCTCGCGCGACCTCGACTCGGTGCAGGCCGAGGCCCTCGCCCGGGTGTTCGCCGCCGCCGGCACCGAGCGCACCTACACCAGCGGGGCCGTCGAGCACCTGTGGCTGAACTCGATCAGCTCGCCCCTGCTGTGGCAGGCCCTCGCCCACGCCGTCGACGCGGGCGTCGAGCTGCTGCCCGGGGAGGGGCTGACCGCCGTCACCCTGCTGACCTCCGCTGAGGCGGGCCTGGACCTCCGCACCTCCGAGGCCCGCGCGGACGGGGCCGGGGACGCGGACGGCGCGACCGGGGGGTCGCCGGAGCCGGTCGGTGAGGCGGAGCCGGGCGGCGACCTCCACGTGCTCCCCCGGATCACCCTCGACGGCGAGCCCGCCCCGGAGGCGCGACTGCTCGGCGGCGCGGGCGTGCTCGAGGTCCGCGCCCACGACGCCGCGCTCGCGCTGCGCCTCGCCCCGCTGCCCACCGCGATCCCCCGCGAGCTGCGTGGCCTGCTGCAGCGCCGCACCCCGCTCGCCGTGCCCGCCGCGGACCGGGCGGCCTTCGTCGAGGTCGCCTACCCGCAGCTGCGCACCCTCACCTCCGTGACCAGCGGTGACGGCAGCGTGGACCTGCCCGCCGCACCCCGCCCCACCCTGCACCTGCTCGCCTCCTACGCGGACGGTGACCGGCTCACCCTGCGCTGGTCCTGGCGCTACCACGATCCCGAGCGCAGCCTCCCCATCGACCAGCGGCAGGGGGCGCGGCGCGACATCGCCCACGAGGAGGAGGTGATCGCCGCCGCGATGACGCTGTGGCCGACGGCCGGCTCCGCCACCCCCGAGCTGCTCAGCGGGGCGGACACCGCGAGCTTCTCCGAGCACGTGCTGGACCGCCTCGACGCGATGGACCACGTGGAGGTCGAGCTGGGCGGCACCCGCCACGCCTACCGCGAGCTGGACGGCGCCCCGCAGGTGCGCGTCACCCAGTGGCAGACCCCAGGCCGCAACGACTGGTTCGACCTCGGCTTCGAGATCACGATCGACGGCCGCCAGATCCCCTTCCCGAGCCTGTTCGTGGCCCTCGCCCGCGGCAAGGACCGGCTGCTCATGCCGGACCGCACCTACTTCTCCCTCGACCATCCGGCCTTCGACACGCTGCGGGAGCTGATCCGCGAGGGCGAGGCCCTCGCCGAATGGGAGCCGGAGGTGCAGCGGATCTCGCGCTTCCAGGTGGACCTGTGGGATGAGCTGCAGGAGATGGCCGACGAGGCGGAGGCCGCCACGAGCTGGTCCCGGGGCGTCGGCGCCCTGCGCGATCTCGAGACGATCCACGAGCCGCCGCTGCCCGCGGGCCTGCAGGCGGACCTGCGTCCCTACCAGCGGGAGGGGTTCACCTGGTTGTCCTTCCTGCACGAGCAGGCACTCGGCGGGATCCTCGCCGACGACATGGGCCTCGGCAAGACCCTCCAGGTCCTGGCGCTGATCGCGCGGGCCCGCGAGCTGACCCCGTCGGCCCCGCCCTTCCTCGTGGTCGCGCCGTCCTCGGTGCTGCCGGTGTGGCGGCGCGAGGCGGAGCGGTTCACGCCGGGACTGCGTGTGCGGGTGCTCGAGGCGACCTCCGCGGCGCGCGGCACGGAGCTGTCCGCCGAGATGCTCGGCGCGGATCTCGTGGTCACCAGCTATGCGGTGCTGCGCCGTGACGAGGAGGCCTTCGCCGACCATCCCGTCGCGGGGCTCGTGCTGGACGAGGCGCAGTTCGTGAAGAACCGCCGCTCCCGCACCCATCTCGCGGCGAAGCGCGTCCCCGCCCCGTTCCGCCTCGCGATCACCGGCACCCCGATGGAGAACTCCCTGGACGACCTGTGGGCGATCTCCGACCTGGTGGCGCCGGGGCTGCTGGGCGGGTCGACCGGTTTCCGCCAGCGATACACCCTGCCGATCCAGACCGGGGAGCATCCGCAGCGGATGGCGCAGCTGCGCCGCCGCGTGCGGCCCTTCCTGCTGCGTCGCACGAAGGAGCTGGTCGCCGCGGAGCTCCCGCCCAAGCAGGAGCAGATCCTCACGGTCACGCTGAGCCCCGAGCACCGTGCCGCCTACGACGCCGTGCTGCAGCGCGAGCGGAAGAAGGTGCTGGGGCTGATCGACACCGACCTCGAGCGCTCGCGGTTCATCGTGTTCCGCTCCCTGACGCTGCTGCGGATGATGGCGATCGACCCGCGGCTGGTGGATCCGGAGGACCATGCCGAGGCGCCGGGCACGAAGCTCGAGGCCCTCTTCGACCGGCTCGCCGAGGTGATCGGCGACGGGCACCGCGTGCTGCTGTTCAGCCAGTTCACCTCGTACCTCGACCTGGTCGCGGCGGAGCTGGACCGCTGGGACGTGGACTACGCGCACCTGGACGGCTCGACCCGGGATCGTGACGGGGTGGTCTCCGCCTTCCGCGAGGGGACGGCCCCGGTCTTCCTCATCTCGCTCAAGGCGGGCGGCTTCGGCCTCACCCTCACCGAGGCGGACTACGTGTTCCTGCTGGATCCGTGGTGGAACCCGGCGGCGGAGGCGCAGGCCGTGGATCGCGCGCACCGCATCGGCCAGGACCGCACGGTGATGGTGTACCGGATGATCGCGGAGGACACGATCGAGGAGAAGGTGCTCGCCCTGCAGCGCCGGAAGGCCGAGCTCTTCGACGCGCTGACCGATGGCGGCGAGGCCTTCCGCACCGCGGTCACCGCGGAGGACCTGCGCGAGCTGCTCAGCTGACCGGACCGCAGTCGCGCCCCGTGCCGGAGCCCGCTCGGTCCGCGAAGGCGGGCGCGGCGGCGCCGTACTCCCAGACGTCCCGTGCGATCGTCCGCCCGTCGACGAGCAGGGGCGGCGGCGGAGAAGCCGAGCCCGGAGAGGAACAACGCCGCGGCCGTGCCGCGGTAGAAGGGCACCGTCGCGAGGAGCGAGAGCGCCGAGACGCGCGGCGGGCTGGCGACGGCCACAGGGTCTCCTTCGACGGGGCGGCCGGCGGGATCACGGCACGATGCGGACGATCGCATTGCACCGCGGGGCCGTTGCCCCGAGCGGCTCACCCCTCGCTGGCCGCCCAGTCGTAGGACAGGAACTTCCCGTCGATCGTGAGGACCACGCGGTCGCCGCCGGGGTGGCTGCCTCGGCGCAGGTCGATCGAGCAGTTGATCGCGCTCATGATCCCGTCGCCGAACTCCTCGTGGATCAGGGCCTTGAGCGCCGGGCCGTAGACCTGGATCAGCTCCTGGAAGCGGTAGATGGTGGGGTCGGAGAGCAGTTCGGGGTCGATCGTGCGATACGGCTGCCGACGCAGAGCCTCGACCAGCTCGTCCTCGAGCTCCAGCTGCTCCGCGAGGGTCGCCGCGACCTCCGCGGGCACCGGGTGCGAGCCGAGCACCGCCGAGGTCAGCCACACCACCGGCCGCCGGGTGGCCTCGGCGAGCTGCGCCCAGGTCAGCCCCTTCTCCCGGCGCCGTGCGTCGATGATCTCGCCGGCGGTCCGCTTCTCGATCAGGTCCATGGCCCGTCCTCTCGTGGTGGTGGGGACAGGCTTGCCGATTGCAGCGGCCAGGACGGCGGAGGTCCGGGCTCCGAGTCGCTCCGTCACGGTCCGGTCACGCGGTGCCCGGTCCGGTGACGGGGTGCCCGGTCCGCGACGGGTGCCGGACTGGTCGCGGCCATGGTCGAGTACTGGCGTCTGGCGTATCAGTACGGCTATATATCCGTACTGGTACGCTACGCGCCGGTCACTGACCAATCCCCACCGCGTTCCTGCCCCACCTGAACTGCACAGGACCCGGCCACCCCAGCCCCCACACGCGACGATGCCCCCGACCCGGAGGTCGAGGGCATCGTGCGCACAGCGGGATCGCGGCGGAGCGAGGGCTCCGCGGTCGATCAGCGCTTGGAGTACTGCGGCGCCTTGCGGGCCTTCTTGAGGCCGGCCTTCTTGCGCTCGATGATGCGAGCGTCGCGGCGCAGGAACCCGGCCTTCTTGAGGGTCGGGCGGTTGTGCTCCTCGTCGATCTGGTTCAGCGCGCGGGACACGCCCAGGCGCACCGCACCGGCCTGGCCCGAGGGGCCGCCGCCGGTGAGGCGGACGATGACGTCGAAGCGACCCTGGAGGTCGAGCACCGTGAAGGGATCGTTGACCTCCTGCTGGTGCACCTTGTTCGGGAAGTAGTCCTCGAGGGTGCGGCCGTTGATGGTCCACTGGCCGGAGCCGGGGATCAGGCGGACGCGGGCGATGGCGCGCTTGCGGCGGCCGGTGCCGTAGCCCGGCGCGGTGGCCGACTGGCCGGCGCCGACCGCGGCCTCGCCGGTGGACTCGGTGGTGTAGCTCGACGGGGCATCCTCGTCGGTCACGGCCTCGAGGATGTCGGGGGTGGTCTCAGTCACGGTTCTCCTAGAACTTTCCGTGCGGCAGGGCGGAGTGGCGGGACGCCCCCGCTTACTGCGCCACCTGGTCGATGGTGAAGGGGACGGGCTGCTGCGCACCGTGGGGGTGCTCGGAGCCCGAGTAGATCTTCAGCTTCTTGATCTGCTGATCAGCGAGCTTGTTCTTGGGGAGCATGCCGCGGACGGCCTTCTCCACCGCACGCTCCGGGCGCTTCTCGAGCAGCTCGGAGTAGGGGACCCCGCGGAGGCCGCCGGGGTAGCCGGAGTGGCGGTAGGCCAGCTTGGTCTCCCGCTTGTTACCGGTCAGCGCCACCTTGTCGGCGTTGATGATGATCACGAAGTCGCCTGCATCCACGTGGGGTGCGAAGACCGGCTTGTGCTTGCCCCGGAGCAGCTGAGCAGCCTGGGAAGCGAGCCGGCCGAGGACGACATCGGTTGCGTCAATGACGTACCAGGAACGCTCGACATCGTCGGGCTTCGGGGTGAACGTACGCACTCGTGCCTTCTTCTCTCGTCAGAGTGCCCTGCGAGCACTGGGCTCGCGGGCACGGTTCGATGGACCGTGGACACGCTTCCTCGGAAAAAGCATGGCCTCACACGTCGTGCCCGTCCCGTTCCGCCTACGACGCGGCGACGGTCCTGGGTGCGGGTGAGACCCCTCCTCGCGCCGGAGATCTCATCTCGGCTGCAGAGGTGGGCACGCACCAAGGCACAACGACCGCTCATCGTACGGGGCCGCGATGACGAGCGTCAACGCGCGGGCCGGCCCTCCGGCTGTGATCTGCGCCAGAATCCGCCCGGCTCTGCCCGACTCCGCTCCGCTCGGCTCGACCCCGCTCCGGCTCAGGCCGACGGCGGCTTGATGTCGTCGTGCAGGACGGCGGTCTCGCGCTTCCAGGAGGGGGTCCGCAGGGCTCGGCGCAGCTCGGCGAGCCTCGGCGCGGTGCCGACGGCGGGCCACAGGTCCACCAGCATCCGGTCCCGGAGGCGCATCACGTTCCGGGAGGTCGTGGGGTCCACGGCGATCACCTCGTCGAGCAGCGGTCGCAGTGCGGGGTGGTCGGTGTGGAGGGCGCGGTCCTCGCCATGGGCGCGCACGGAGCGGACGCGCAGGTCGAGCCGGTCGAGCGCCCCCACCTCGGCGAGCTCGGGCGCGCTGTCCAGCAGCTCGACCAGCTCCGGCTCGCGCACGGACTCGGCGAGGGGACCGAGGGCGACGCGGATCAGCTCGTCGCGGGTCCCGGCGGTGCTGATCCGCGGGCGGTGCGCCGCCGCCAGTCCGTCGCGCCAGCCGTGATGCCGGCTGACCTGCTCCACCAGGGTGCGGCGTGCCTCCTGGATCCACTGCTTCTGGGTGCGGGTGTCGTAGCGGGTCCAGAGCGCGAGGAAGGCCTCGGCGTCGCCGCGCCGGGCGTGGTGGTCTCCGATCGCCCGCCAGCCGATCTCCGGCATGCTCGCCAGACGGGGATGCGCCGCGGCGGCGGTGGCGGCCTCCAGGTCGCCGTCGGCGAGGTGGCGGTGGACGATCGCGCGGCCGAAGCACTCCGCCACCGATTCCCGCGACCCCTCCGCGGCCCGTTCGAGGTCCGCCACCTCGAGCAGCCCGCCGGCCAGCAGCAGGCATCCGAGGTCCGAGAGCAGGGGCGGGTTCCCGACCCCGCCGGGACGTCCCGTGCGGACCATGGTCGCCACGCGCCGGGTGAACCGGTAGGGCCGGTCGAGCTGCCGCACCGCGCACAGCGGATCGTCGGCGCTCTCCGACTCGATCGCGGCGGCACGGCGCGCGAGGGTCTCCAGGGCCACGTCGATGAACGGGTGGCGGGGTACGGGCGGCGCGCCGGGGACGGCATCGGCCGCGCTGGGCGGGCGACGGTTCGCGGCCACCGCGCGATGCTCCGCGAGCGCCTCGAGGTACTGCCGGCCCGTCGTCGTCCCCCCCGTCATGAGGTCGAGGATCTCACGGGCCCCCGCCGCGCGCGGGCGAGATGCGCGCGGGCGGCGAGCTCCTCGTCCGGCGGATACGCGACGTGTTCGAGGGTGAGCCCCTGCGGCGGGCACAGCGGCGCCGCCCCCGCACTGTCCCGGGTCGCTGACTCGCGGGTGCGCGCGGCGAGCACCTCGGCGGGCCAGGTCTCGGGACGCCGCCCCTCCCCCACGCCGAGAAGCGCCCCGACGAGGGAGCGGACCATGTGGTGGCAGAAGGCGTCGGCGACGACGGTCGCGACGACGAGGCCCTCGTCGGCCCGCCCCTCCCCCGGCCGCTCCCAGGTCAGCTCCCGCAGCTCGCGCACGGTGGTCGCGCCGACGCGCGGGCGGCAGAAGGAGAGGAAGTCGTGCTCGCCGAGCAGCGGGGCGCTCGCGCGCGCCATCGCGGCGACGTCCAGGGGCCGACGGTGCCGCAGCACGTCCCGTCGCAGCGGGTCGTGGGCGGTCGGGCCGTCGGAGATGCGGTAGCGGTACCGGCGCCACAGCGCCCCGAAGCGGGCGTCGAACTCGTCACTCACCTCGCGGGCCAGATGCACCACGAGATCGTCCGGGAGCACACCCTCGAGCCGGGAGACGAGCGCCTCCTCGGGCGCCCGGTCCGAACGCCCGGGGAGGGTGGCGAGCACGGCATCGGGCAGGTCGAGGTGGCACACCTGGCCGCGGGCGTGGACCCCGGCGTCGGTGCGACCCGCGACCGTGACCCGCACCGGCACCCGGGCGATCCGGGCGAGGGCCTGCTCGAGCTCCCCCTGGACGGTGCGCTGACCGGGCTGATCGGCCCAGCCGTGGAAGGTGGTGCCGTCGTAGGAGAGATCCAGCCGCAGCCGGGTGGTGGGGGTCGCGGGATCGGGCATGTCAGCGATCGTAGCGGCGGTGCGGGGACCGCCCCCTGGGCACCTCGGCGGGGCCGCCGGGGCCGTCGGTACCCTGTGCCGCGTGAAGATCCTCGTCATCGGCTCCGGAGGCCGCGAGCACGCGATCACCCGTCGCCTCGCCGCCGACCGCCCTGCCCCCGAGCTGCACGCCGCCCCCGGCAACCCCGGCATCGCGCAGCTCGCCACCTGCCATCCCGTCGCGCTCGACGACCTCGACGGCCAGGTCGTCCTGGCCCGCGAGCTCGGCGTCGACCTGGTGGTGGTCGGACCGGAGGCGCCGCTCGTCGCCGGGGCCGCGGACCGCCTGCGGGAGGCGGGGATCGACGTCTTCGGCCCGTCGGCCGAGGCCGCCCGCCTCGAAGGCAGCAAGTCCTGGGCGAAGGAGATCATGGCCGCCGCGGGCGTGCCCACCGCCGCCTCCGTGACCGTGACCTCCCCGGAGGGCCTCCCCGCGGGTCTGGACCGGGTGAACCCGCTGGGCGACGTGCCCTTCGTGGTCAAGGCCGATGGTCTCGCCGCCGGCAAGGGCGTGGTCGTCACCGCCGATCACGCCGCCGCGCTCGCCCACGGCGAGGCGGTGCTCGCCGCGGGCGGCCAGGTGGTGCTCGAGGAGTACCTCGACGGCCCGGAGGTGTCCCTGTTCTGCGTGAGCGACGGGACCGACGTGGTGCCTCTCGCGCCCGCCCAGGACTTCAAGCGCGCCCTCGACGGAGACGAGGGCCCGAACACCGGCGGCATGGGCGCCTACTCGCCGCTGCCCTGGGCGCCGGAGGGCCTGGTCGACGAGATCGTCGCCGACGTCGCCCGGCCCACGATCGCGGAGCTGGCCCGCCGGGGCACGCCGTTCGTCGGCATCCTGTACTGCGGTCTCGCGCTGACCTCCCGCGGCCTGCGGGTGGTGGAGTTCAACGCCCGCTTCGGCGACCCCGAGACCCAGGTGGTCCTCGAGCGGCTCACGACCCCGTTCGCGCCGCTGCTGCACGCCGCCGCCCGCGGCGAGCTCGCCGCCGTCGATGCCCCCGTCTGGAGCGACGAGGCGGCCGTGACCGTCGTCGTCGCCTCCGCCGGCTACCCCGCGGCGCCCCGCACCGGGGACCCGATCGGCGGGATCGAGACCGCCGAGGCGCTCGGCGCGCACGTCCTGCACGCCGGGACCTGCCGCGGGGAGGATGGCGTGCTGCGCAGTGCGGGGGGCCGCGTGCTGACCGTCGTCGGCACCGGGCCGACGCTCGCCGCCGCCCGGGAGATCGCCCTCTCGGGCGCGCGCGCGATCGAGCTCGAGGGCTCCCACCATCGCGGGGACATCGCCCGCGCCGCCGCCGACGAGGAGGCCCGCGCATGAGCACCCCTCTGATCACTGCCCCCGCGCTGCCCGGATGGGACCATGTCGTCTCCGGCAAGGTGCGTGAGCTGTACGTCCCCGCGGGCGTCGCGCCCGAGGCCGCGGAGGAGGTGCTGGTCGTCGCCACGGACCGGATCAGCGCCTACGACCATTCGCTGCAGCCCGGCATCCCCGACAAGGGGCGGCTGCTCACCGGCATCAGCGTCTTCTGGTTCGCCCAACTCGAGGACCTGGTCCCCCATCACGTGCTCTCCGCGACCGACGTCCCGGACGCCGTCGCGGGCCGGGCCCTGCGCTGCCGGGGCCTGGACATGGTGCCGCTGGAGTGCATCGCCCGCGGCTATCTCACCGGCTCGGGCCTCGCCGACTACCGGGCCGGCGGCTCGGTGGGCGGCCACGTGCTGCCGACGGGTCTCGTCGAGGCCTCGCGCTTGGATCCGGCGCTGTTCACCCCGTCGACCAAGGCGGAGGCCGGCGCGCACGATGAGAACATCACCGTCGCTCAGGCGCGCGACCTGCTGGGCGAGGAGCTAGCGGACGAGCTGGCCGAGCTGACCCTCGCGGTCTACGAGCGGGCCCGCGCCGTCGCGGCCGAGCGGGGCATCCTGCTCGCCGACACCAAGCTCGAGTTCGGGCACTCGCGCACCGACGGGAGACTGCTGCTGGGCGACGAGGTGCTCACCCCCGACTCCTCCCGCTTCTGGTCCGCGGACACCTACGTCGAGGGCCGCGTCCAGCCGAGCCTGGACAAGCAGTTCGTGCGGGACTGGCTCACGTCCCCCGCCTCCGGCTGGCACCGCGGTTCGAACACCCCGCCGCCCGAGCTGCCCGCCGAGGTCGTCGCCCAGACCCGGGCCCGTTATGTCGAGGCCTACGAGCGCCTGACCGGCACCAGCTTTTGAGCCGCGCGCGCGGGGGCGACGGGACACGCACGGGGGGCGCGGATCCAGCAGGTCGAGGAGGACGTCGTCGCCGTGCGGAGCCCCGCCGCGCTCCGCCGCTAAGGCCCGCCCCTCGACGGCACCGGCGGCGCAGTCCTTCGCTCAGCCGCTGAGCAGCAGCACCGCGGTGACGATGCCCGCGATCGCGAGGACCAGCGCGGCATCGCCCGCGCCGAGCGGGGCGCTGCGCCACCAGGTCCGCTCCCCCGCGGCGACGCCCCGGCTCTCGAGGGCGAAGGCGATCCGGGCCGAGGAGCGGATCGCATCGACCAGCAGCGCGAAGGCGCAGGTCATCAGCGCGCGCGGGCCGAGTCGCGCGGGATTCCCGTCCGGGGCGGACGGCCGACGCAGGCGGTGCGCGCGGAGGATCGTCGACCAGCGCCGGGGCAGGTCCTCGAGCAGTCGCAGCCCCGCGAGGAGGGCGAGGGCGATGCGGGCCGGCAACCGGGCGTGTACGCGCAGGCTGGTCAGGGTGCGCCCGGGATCCGAGGCACGCAGCACCACTGCGGCTCCGAGCCCGATGACCAGCGCCCGCAGAGCGAGGGCGCTGCCGAGGACGATCCCCTCGGTGGTGACCCGCACGGGCAGATCCGGCCACGGCTCGTGCCCGGGACGGCTGAGCACGTTGACCACGAGCACCCCGGCGGCGAAGGGGAGGAACGGGGCCTGCGCGCGCAGGAGGGCGAGCGGCCCGATCCGCAGCCCGATCATCGCGCCGCTCGCGAGGAGCAGGTGGAGCAGGAGCAGCGGGATCGGATCGGTCAGGGCGATGCAGACCACGCTCAGCGCCGTCAGCAGTCCCAACAGCACCGCGGGATCCCGGCGGGCGAGCAGGGCGCGGGGCCGCGGCGGGTCCTCGAGCGCGGTAAGCGGCCGGTCCGTCCCGTCCTCGGCGGACACGGACACTGATGCGGACACGGACGCGGGCGCGGACCCGGGCCGCGGAGGGCGCCCCGGCTCCCGCTCCCCCGTCGTGCCGCCCGCCGGGTCCGCCGCCTCCCCGGCGCGCAGCCCGGCACGACGGAGCAGCTCGCCGTCGGCGAGCAGCGCGGCCGGGGCGAGGGGGCCGACGAGCCGGCCCCCGGCGATCACCACGACCTCGTCGGCGGCCTCGATCGCGCGGAGGTCGTGGGTGGTCAGGACCACCCCGCGTCCCTCCTGCGCCACCTCGCGCAGCAGCGAGAGCACCTCGGCCTGCGCGGCGCGGTCGAGGCCGTAGCCCGGCTCGTCGGCCAGCAGCACCGGCCGCTCGGTCAGCAGCATGGCGCCGAGGGAGAGCCGTCGCTGCTGCCCGCCGGAGAGCCGGTAGGGGCTCTGGTCCGCATGGTCGCCGAGGTCGAGGCGGGCGAGCAGCTCCGTCCGGGCCTGCTCCCCGGCCCCGCTCGCGGCGAGCTCCCCGACGACGGTGTCCGCCACGAACTGGGACTCGGGACGCTGCAGCACGAGCGCGGCGGCGCCGCCCTCGAGCGTCCCCGTGCGCAGCGGGTCCAGCCGGGAGAGGGCGCCCAGCAGCGTCGACTTCCCGGCGCCGTTCCGGCCGACGACGGCGAGCACCCGACCGGCCCGGACGGTGAGGTCGGCGCCGGTCAGCACGTCTCGCCCCTCCGGTCCCAGGGTCGCCGAGCGCAGGCGCAACAGCGGGGTCGGGGCGGGCGCGGGGGTCCCGGCCGTCTGACGAGGGGCCGCGCCCGTCGCCTCGACGTGCGCCGTATCGTCCGGGGCTGGGGAGATCCCGCCCGCACCGGCCCCGTCCTCGAGCCGCCGCTCGATCTCCCGCGGCAGCCAGCAGCCCTCCGCGCGCAGCCGCTCCCCGTGCTCCGCGAGCACCCGGGCGGTGGGCCCGTCGGCGAGTACCCGCCCCGAGCGGTCCAGGGCGATGGTCCGGGCCGGGAGCCCGGCAACACCCGCCTCCCCCGCCCACTCGTCGAGCCGGTGCTCGACCAGCAGCACGGCGCATCCCGTCGCGTCGACGGCCGCGTCGACCGCGCGTCGCACCGCGGCGACCCCCTCGGCGTCGAGCATCGCGGTGGGCTCGTCGAGCAGCAGCAGCCGCGGCTCGGCTACGACCGCGGCGGCGAGCGCGGCGCGCTGCAGTTGCCCGCCGGAGAGCGTCGCGGCGCGGCGGTGCGCGAGGTCCGCCGTGCCCGTCGCGGTGAGCGCGGCATGGACGCGGGGCCCGATCCTCTCAGGCGGGGTGCAGGCGCTCTCGAGCGGGAGCGCCACGTCCTCGGCGATCTGCGGGAGGCAGACCCCGTCGGCCGGATCCTGACCGAGATGGCCCACGAGCGGGGCGGCGGCCGTGACCCCGCCCGCGACCGGGTCGACCCCGCCCGCGAGGCGCACGCTGCCGCGGACCCGCCCGCGCTGGTGGGAGGGGATCGCTCCGGCGAGCGTGCGCAGCAGCGTCGACTTCCCCGAGCCGGAGGGGCCGAGCAGCAGCACCTGCTCCCCGTCGTGGATCTCCCCGGTCCAGGGGCCCACGCCCGCCCCGGAGGGCAGCACCACCTCGAGCGCCTCGGCGCGGACCAGCGGGCTCGGGTCGGTCGTCGCGATGCTCACCGGCCGCGCCGTCACCGCCTCAGCGGACACGGCGCTCGGGGATCGCCGCCGCACCGGCGGCCCCGATCGCGAAGTCGGCGAGCACCCCGGTGCGCTCGAGCGCCCGCACGATCACGCGGGCGAGCAGTCCGCCGAGCAGGACCCCGGAGAGCATCTGCATCCCGAGGCGGAGCGCGAGCAGGTCCTGCCCGTACCAGCCCATGCGGTAGGCGGTCCAGAAGAAGACGAGGCTCGCACCGAGCGCTCCCGAGACGGCGAACACGCCCCAGCCGTAGCGGCGGTAGCGGGTCAGGGCGAAGGGCAGCTCGGAGCCGAGGCCCTGGAGCGCGGCGGAGAGCAGCAGCAGCGGGCCGACGGGGCTGCCGAGGAAGACCACCTCGATCACCGCCGCGAGGATCTCGGCGAGGATGCCCACGCCGGGGCGGCGCAGGATCGCGATGGCGATGGGCCCGACCAGCAGCCAGGACCCGAACAGCACGTGCTGGGCGAGGTCGCCGGCGGGTCCCATCGCGATCGCGAGCAGGTTCCAGGCCTGCACGAACGCCCAGTACAGGAAGCCGAACACGACGCCGAGCACGACGACCAGCACGAGCTCCCGGAGGGCCAGCGGAGCGCGGCGGGGGCGCGCGGCGCCAGTCTCGGGAGAGGTCTGCGCGGTCTGCGGCGCCGCGGCCTCCCGGGAGTCGGGGCTCTGCGGCTCGGCGCTCATCGGACCTCCTCCGCGGACGCGTCCGGCCCGGTCCCCGCGGTCGCGCCCGGAGAGATCTCAGCGGGCGCATCAAGCAGCTCGCGCAGATCATGGGACGGGCTGTTCAGGGAGATCGTCAGGTGGCTCGTGACGTGCTGGACGCCGCGACCGACGAGCACCCAGCCGGCGACGGCCGTCGCGATCACGTCGCCGAGGTCGCCCTCGAGGCGGGTGACGAAGTGCTCGGAGCCGCGGAAGGTGCCGAGCTCGCGGGCGTGGTCGATCGCGGCGTAGACGTCGCGCATGTGGTCGGGCGGGGTGCCGTCCTCGGCGACCGCGTCGGCCAGCGGGTACAGCGCCCACTCGGCGCTCGCGAACCGCCCGGTGCGCCGTGGCGGCGGCACGGCGGTGACGCGCGGTCCCGCCCCACCGGGCAGCTCGCAGGCCACCTCCCCGGGGCAGCCCCGCGAGAGCAGCACCGACATCGTCGCGTGGTGCTCGGTGCGGGCGAGCGCCTCGCCGAGGTCGATCAGCGCGCGCTGCAGGTGCGTCTCGTGGCCGCCCAGATAGGTGGAGACGTCCCCGGTCTCGCGCACGAGCCCGGTCAGGTCGAGGGCGGAGAGGGCGCCGACGAGGATCCGGGCGTAGTCCGCGCTCATCACGGCGGCGGTCACGCGGGCGCCGACGCCGAAGCCGAGCGGTGTCGCGGACGGATCGGCCGGGGCGGTGGGGGCTGCGGGCGGTGTGGTCACGGTCCATGCCTTTCGAGTGGGCACGGGCGCGCGGCGACGATCGCCTGGCGGAGCTCCCTGCGCCGGCATGATCCGGATCAGGTTCTACGGTCGGAGTTGGAGAACTCCCTCTCAGCCCGGCTCACCGGACTCCCGTGCACGCCCGGCACCCTACCCGCTCACAGCTCGATCGAGCGCTCCGGGTCCACCCAGTCGCGCACCTCGGTGCCCTCGGCGGCGAGCGCCGTCGCCTGGCGGACGTAGATCGCGCGGCCCCCGGCGCTCGCGACCGCATCGTGCACCGGGAGGGCGAGCCGCGGACGGACCGCGCGCAGGAACTCGATCGTCTCGGACATCTTCGACCAGGGGGCGACGACTGCGAACGCGAGCACGTCGATGCCCTGGAACTCGGCGAGCGGCTCGAGGCTGTCGCCGGTGACGCCGAGGCGCGGCCCGTCCCCCGCCGAGAGCACGAGGCCCGTGTTGCCGACCCGCGGGATGTCCGGGTGGATGACGGCGTGCGCCCCGCCGGCCGCGGTCACCCGCAGCGGCGATCGGCCGCCGACGGCGGGCAGCTCGTGGGACTCCCCCGCGGGCAGCGCCCGCATCCGCTCCGCCGGGATCGCGGGTCCCTCGCCCATAGGGCCGGCGGCGGCCTGGGCGAGCAGTGCGACCGTCTCCGGCTCGGCGAGGACCTGCGCGCCCGGATGCCGCTCGAGCACCTCGAGGAGGAGGGCTCGCTGCACGTGATCGGCGTGCTGGTGGGTGATCGCGACCAGGTCGATCGGTCCGTCGACGGCGCGCACCGCGTCGACGCTGAACAGCCCCGGGTCGATCAGCACGCGGCGCGAGGCGACCTCGACGAGGAGGCAGGAATGGACGAGATGGCGGATCCTCATGGCGACTCCCGGAGCTGGCGATGGTCCCCCGACCGTACGCCCCTGGACCGGCCGCGTCCGGGTCCGGCGCGCTCGGTAGGATGGCCCGCAGGTCCCTGCCCCGCCCGCCCCCGAGGAGCGCCCATGCCACGCGTCGTGGTCCACGTCATGCCGAAGCCCGAGATCCTGGACCCCCAGGGGAAGGCGGTCGCGGCGGCCCTGCCCCGTCTGGGCTTCGAGGGCGTCGCCTCCGTGCGCCAGGGCAAGCGGTTCGAGCTCGAGGTCGCCGGCGAGGTGACCGAGGAGGTCCTCGCGACCCTGCGCGAGGCCGCCGAGACCCTGCTGTCGAACCCCGTGATCGAGGACGTCGTCGCCCTCGAGGTCGAGGACGCCTGATGCGCATCGGTGTGGTCACCTTCCCGGGCACGCTCGACGACCGGGACGCGCTGCGGGCCGTGCGGCTCGCCGGGGCCGAGCCGGTCGCGCTCTGGCACGGCGAGGACTCCCTGCAGGACGTCGACGCCGTGGTGCTGCCCGGCGGCTTCTCCTACGGCGACTACCTGCGCGCCGGGGCGATCAGCCGGTTCGCGCCCGTCATGGAGAAGGTCGTGGACGCGGCGAACGGCGGCATGCCGGTGCTCGGCATCTGCAACGGCTTCCAGATCCTCTGCGAGACCCACCTGCTGCCCGGCGCGATGATCAAGAACGCCCACCGCTCCTTCATCTGCCGCGACCAGCCGCTGCGGGTGGAGAATGCGCGCACCGCCTGGACCTCCGGCTACGCCCAGGACCAGGTCATCCGCGTGCCGTTGAAGAGCCAGGACGGCCAGTACATGGCCGACGCCCGCACCCTCGACGAGCTCGAGGCGGAGGGCCGCGTGGTGTTCCGCTACGTCGCGGGTGCCACCCACGGACCGGCCGGCTTCGAGGACAACCCCAACGGCTCGCAGCGCGACATCGCTGGCATCACCAATGCCGCGGGCAATGTCGTGGGGCTGATGCCGCACCCCGAGCACGCGGTCGAGGCCGGTTTCGGCCCCGACGAGCCCGGTCAGGGCACGCGCACGGGCACCGACGGCCTGGCGATGTTCACCTCGGTGCTCACGAGCCTCGTGGCCTGAGTCCCGGGCGCCTGCGCCTGCGGCCGGGCCGCCGCCCTATCCCACTGACTACCGCGTCGCGCTGAGCACGGTGAAGCGGCGGTCGCGGGCGCGCTCGCGCACCGGTCCGACGCGCCGCTCGACCTCCGGCCGGTAGCGCAGGTGGGAGTTGTGCACGACCCACAGTTGACCGCCAGGGCGCAGCACCCTCGCGGCCGCGTCGAGCAGGGCCTGCACGAGCGTCGCGTCGACCGCGGTGCCGTCGTGGAAGGGCGGGTTCAGCAGCACCAGGTCCGTGCTGCCGTCGGCGACCCGGGAGAGGGACTCATCCCAGGCGACCTGCACCCCGGCGCGCTCCAGCCCGGAAGCAGCGAGGGTCGCGCGGGTGGAGGCGACGGCGTCCGCGTCGTCGTCGCTGCCGAGCACCTCCGCCGACGGGAGCGCCGCGGCGAGATACGCGGTGAGCAGGCCGTTGCCGCAGCCGAGGTCGAGGACGGTCTCCCTTTCCGGCGCGAGCTCCCCCGCGACCAGCGCTGAGTCCAGCGCCGCGAGCAGCAGCAGCGAGCCGACGTCGGCCCTCGCCCCGCCGAAGACCCCGCCGGCCCCGCGCAGGGCGAGCTCGCGCTCCGTGCCGCGCACCGCCACGCGCACGGCGCCGGTGGCCGCCGTGCCGACCTCCACCCCCGGCCGCGGCGAGGCGGCGACGAGCGAGCGGGACTTGCCGAGGCCGCGTGAGGCGTGCACCTCGCCGAACACACTGGCCAGGACGTCGTTCTGCGAGCGGGACATGTGCTTGACCCGCCCACCCGCGATCAGGGTCAGGTCCTCCCTCCCGCTGCGCGCCGCGAGCACCGCGACGCGCCGCGCGAGGTCCTCGAGGCCGGCGAGGGACTTCGGCAGCCGCGCGAGCACCAGGTGCGCCTCGGCCCCGGCCGCGAACTCCTCGAGCGGTGCGGGCTCGGTCCCCGTCGGCAGCACCAGGCGCCCCGCGGCGAGGGCCTCCGGGAGTCGTTCGGCGAGTGCGGCGGTCTCCGCCCGCGAGGCGCTCCAGGAGTGGACTCTCGCGTCGGGATGCTCGGCGACGAGCTCGAGGGCGGCGGCGGTGAGCGCGCCGGTGGAGTCCCCGACGACGAGCAGGTCGCAGGGGCAGCCGAGCCCGCCCTCCTCCTCGGCGGCGCGCAGGATCACCCGCTCGGTCTGGTCGAGGACGGGGAGGGCGTCGGTGCTGGTCATGGGGCTCTCTCGGGGAAAGGGGGCGCGCCCGGCGGCCGCACGTGCGGGCCCGGCGCGGTCGGGACGGTCAGTCGGGCAGGCCGCGGCGGCCGCGGGTGCGGAGCCGGCCGTGGGGAAGCTCCGGGGCGGGCAGGGCGGCGGGGGTGTGCGGGGCGAAGGGGCCGAACTGCTCGGCGTCGTCGGGGAGACCTCCGCGCTCCCGCGCCACGGGCGCGATCGGGGCGTCCTCGAGGGCGAGCTCCACGCCGATCTCCGCCTGGTAGCGGGCGCGGAAGGCGACGATCTCCTCGTGGGAGCGGCCCACGAAGTTCCACCACATGACGATGTCCTCGCCGAGCGGCTCGCCGCCCAGCAGCATCAGCCGCAGCGGCCCGTCGCCGACGGCGCGGATCTCGAGCTGGTCCGCGCCGTCGGGCAGCACCATCAGCTCGCGCTCGGCGACGGCGGTCTCCCGCTCCCCCGCCCGCAGCAGCGCGGCGCCGAGGTCCACGAGCACACCGTGCTCGTGCGCAGGGTCCAGCGCGAGACGCAGCGTGCCGCCCGCGTCGAGGTCGAGCTGCACCATGGTGAGCTCGGTGTCGGTCGCAACGGGACTCGCGTCCTCCAGCGGCGCCCCCTG
The DNA here is from genome assembly GCF_036321705.1 of Brachybacterium sp. J144. Lineage (NCBI taxonomy): Bacteria > Bacillati > Actinomycetota > Actinomycetes > Micrococcales > Dermabacteraceae > Brachybacterium > Brachybacterium sp. J144. Next base: position 194,578 of record NZ_JAZDCG010000034.1, on the reverse strand, counting down.
CCCGTCGACGGCTCTCAGGCTGCCGAGGCCCACCCGGGCGCGGGCGGTGCCGGTCGCGACCTCGGCGGGCGTGTGCACGGTGAACTCCCGCTCGCGGAAGCGTGTGGCATCGGGCAGGGCGAACCACAGCTGCACGCCGTGGAGCACGGTGGTGTCGAGTGCGGAGAACTCCGAGTGGGTGATGCCGGCGCCGGCGACCATCAGGTCGACGTCGCCGGGGCGCACCAGGGCGTGGTTGCCAAGCGCGTCTCGGTGCGTGATGGCGCCGTCGAACAGCCAGGACACGGTGGCGAGGCCGGTGTGGGGGTGGCGGGCGACACGCATCCCGTCGGTCGCGGAGACATCATCGGGGCCGAAATGGTCCACGAAGCACCAGGCGCCGAGGAGGGAGGTGCGGCGGGCGGGGAGGGTGCGGTGCACGGTCATCCCGCGCGGTCCGCCGAGCGGCACCTCGCGCGGTTCCAGGCGGACGAAGTCCGAGAACGTGCTCATGGGCCGAGTGTAGGCGGCGCCGGTCGCCCTACTCTGGGGCCATGTCGACGCCGACCTCGCCCGCCGTCCGCCTGCTCGAGTCCGCGATCCGCGCCGGCATGGTGCCGGGCGGGATCATCGCGCACGGGGCTGATCCCGAGCCGGTCGCCCGCGGCCGGGTCGCGCCGGGCGGACCGCCCTTCCCCGCCGACGCGATCCTGCGCATCCAGTCGATGACGAAGGTGATCACGGCCGTGGCGACGCTGCGCCTGATCGAGCGGGGCGAGCTCGCGCTCGACGCACCGGTCGCGCAGTGGTTGCCGGAGCTCGCCGCCCCGCGCGTGCTCCCGCACCCCCTCGCGCCGCTCGAGGCCGCCCGACCCTCCGCCACCCCGATCACCGTGGAGCACCTGCTGACCTGCACCTCCGGTCTCGGCATCGCGACCGCGGAGGGACCGCTGCAGCGGGCCATGGCCGACGCCGGCCTCGAGGCGGGCTCGGCGCCGTGGAGCCTCGGCGCCGACGAGTGGCTCGCCGCGCTGGGCGGTCTGCCGCTCGTCGGCGAGCCCGGATCGGTGTGGCGCTATCACCATTCCTTCTGTGTGCTGGGCATCCTGCTCTCGCGGCTGACGGGCCAGACGCTCGAGGAGCACCTGCGCGCTGACCTGCTGGATCCGCTGGGGATGGTCGACACCGGCTCCTTCGTGCCCGCGGCGCAGGCGCATCGGCTGCCGCCGGCGTTCCGGATCGACGACGGCGCTCTCGGGGAGGTCGAGCCGGCGGGCCGCGGCCCGCTCGTCGGCCCTCCTCCGCACGACGTGTCGCACGGCGAGCTGGTCTCCACCGCCGCGGACTACCTGCGCTTCCTGCGGGCGCTGCGGGACGGGGAACTGCTCTCCGCGGAGCACCTCGCGCTGCTGGCTTCGGACCTGGTGCCCGCGGCGGCCAAACAGGAGGACTCGTTCTTCCCCGGATTCTGGGACGGCACGGGCTGGGGCTGCGGCGTCGCGGTCGTCACGGGCGGGGAGCGTCAGGGCAGCTGGGGCTGGTCCGGCGGGTTCGGCACGGACTTCTTCGTCGCGGCCGACGGGACGATCGGCCTGCTGCTGGTGCAGGTCGAGATGGGAACGGAGCTGATGGGGCTGATCGACGAGTTCCAGCGGCTGTCCGCGCCGCGACGCTGATCCCAGCCCGCGCACCGCTCCGTAGGCTGACCCCATGACGCTCGCCCTCCTCGTCGACTGCGACACCGGCATCGACGACGCCTTCGCCCTGACCTATCTCGCGCTGCGGGAGGACGTCGAGATGGCGGGCGTGGTCTCGACGGGCGGGAACGTCCCCGCCGCGGTGGTCCACCGCAACAACCTCGTGCTCACGGAGCTGCTCGGGATCGATGCCCCGGTCGCGCTCGGCGCGGATCGGCCGCTCGTCGAGCCGCCGATGTTCGCCGACGACACCCACGGCCCCGGCGGGCTCGGCCATGCCGTGCTGCCCGAGCCGACGCGCGCGGAAGATCCGCGCTCGGGGGCGCAGCTGTGGGTGGATCTCGCGCGGGAGCGTCCGGGCGAGCTGGTCGGCCTCGTGCTCGGCCCGCACACGAACCTCGCCCTCGCGCTCGCGATCGAGCCCGAGCTGCCGCGGCTGCTGCGACGTCTGCACGTGATGGGCGGCGCGATCCATCACCGGGGCAACACCGGCCCGACGAGCGAGTGGAACATCGCCGTGGATCCGGAGGCGGCGCAGCGGGTGCTGGCGGCCTTCGCGAGCGCGCCGCGTCTTCCCGTGCTCGGCGCCCTGCAGGCGACCGAGTCGGTGCACGTCCACGGCGAGGTGCTCGAGCGGGTCGAGCAGCTCGCCGGGACGTCCGGGAACCCGGTCGCGCGAATCCTCGCCGACGCGCTGCGATTCTACTTCGAGTTCCACGAGTCCGACGGATTCGGCTGGAGCGCGCACGTCCACGACCCGCTGGTCGCGGCGCACGCCGTCACGGGCGACTTCGCCTCGACCCGCCCGCTCGCGGTGGACGTCGAGCTCACGGGCACCCTGACCCGCGGCCAGACCGTCGGCGACGAGCTGGGCCGCTGGGGCCGGGAGCCGACCGTCGACCTGCTCACCCACGTGCAGGCCGACGCCTTCGTGGAGCATCTGCTCAGCACGCTCGAGGCCGGGCTGCGCTGAGCCCTCCGCTCACCGCTCGAGGGTCGTGACCTCGACCTCCAGGCACCGGCGCGGACCCTTCTCGCCGCGGCCCGGGCGCCAGCCGACGCAGCACACCGTTCCCGTCGCCGGATCGTCCTCGAAGGCGACGAGCAGCGATCCGGGCAGGGTGACCGGGGCGTCGAAGGAGACGTCCCAGCGCAGCGGCCGCGACAGGTCCACCCGCGCCTCGGTGAAGGCGCGGGAGGCGGTGTACATGCCGTGGGCGATCGCCGACGGGAATCCGAAGGCGCGGGCGCTGAGGGCCGAGAGGTGGACCGGGTTCACGTCCCCGGAGACCGCGGCATAGCGCCGACCGGTGTCGGCGCCGAGCCGCCAGCGGCCCGTGGGGCGTGGGGGCGCGAACTCCTCGCGCACGGGCGCGGCCTCCTCGCGCGGGGGCGCGGTGCCGTCAGCGCCCGACCGCGGATCCGCCGCGGCACCCGCACCGGAGTCGGCTCCCCCGCCGCCGCGCACGAGATAGGTGGACACGTCCGTCGCGACGATCTCGCCGTCCTGGCCGAGGATCGTCGAGACCGCCTCGAAGGTGCGGCCCCTGCGGTGCGGGCGCAGGTCCCGCACCCGGCACTCGACATCGACCAGCTCGCCCACGCGCACCGGGCGGTGCTGCAGCACCTGGTTGCGCAGGTGCACCAGGCCGAGCAGGCGGAAGGGGAAGTCGCGTCGGGCCATCAGCGCGAGCGAGACCGGGAAGGCGAGGACGTGGAGCACGCCCGGGTGGACCAGGTCGGTCGCTGCCCCGCCCATCAGATGATCGAAGTCACGGGCCCGCTCCCCGTCGATCCGCACCGCCCGGACCCGGTAGGCGATCTCCGGCAGGCGCGGTTCCCCGCCGCCGCGGCGCGCCCCGCGCGGGTCGAGCGCGGCGGCGTAGATCGCGGGGAAGGACGGCACGTCGGCGAGATCGCGGATCCGCTCCCCGTCGGCCGACGGACGCCCGGCGGCTCCGTGCGCGGGCGCCGTGCGCCGCGCGCTCATCGGCCCACCATGTTCTGTCCGCACACCCGCAGGGTCTCGCCCTGGATGCCGCCCGCCTCATCGGACGCGAGGAACGCGATCGCCTCGGCGACGTCGACCGGCAGCCCGCCCTGCTGGAGCGAGTTCACGCGCCGGGCGATCTCGCGGGTCAGCGGCGGCATCTTCGCCGTCATCTCGGTCTCGATGAATCCGGGCGCGACGGCGTTCGCGGTGCCGCCGGCGGCCTCGAGCCGTCCGGCGAGCGCGTCGACGAACGCCATCACCCCGGCCTTGGAGGCCGCGTAGTTGGTCTGCCCGCGGTTGCCGGCGATGCCGCTCGTGGAGGCGAGCGACACGACGCGCGGCTTCGGGCCGAACATGTCGCCGGCCGCGAGCAGCGCCTCGGTGACGGCGATCTGGCTCGTGATGTTCACGCTCAGCACCGGGTCCCAGCGGTCCGGGGTCATGTTGGCGAAGAGCTTGTCGCGGGTGATGCCCGCGTTCAGCACGAGGATGTCGAGCGTCAGGCCCCTGTCGCGGAGCGCGGCGACGAGCCGCTCCCCCGCGCCGGGAGAGGTGACGTCGAGCTGGATCGGGATCGCGCGCAGCTCGTTCGCGAGGCGCGACAGCTCGGTGCCGGCGCCGGGCAGGTCGAGGACGACGAGCGACGCACCGTCAGCCGCGAGGGTGCGGGCGATGGCCGCGCCGATGCCGCGGGCCGCGCCGGTGACCAGGGCGGTGCGGCCGGCGAGGGGCCGCGAGAGGTCCTCCGTCGCGGAGCCGTCCGCGGTCGAGACGGTCAGGAGCTGGCCGGTCACGAACGCGCTGCGGGCGGAGAGCAGGAAGCGCAGGGCGCCGACGACGCCGGGCGCGTCGAGCCCGACCCCGTCGGCCACGAGAACGCCGTTGGCAGTCGCGCCGCCGCGCATCTCGTGGGCGAGGGAGCGGACGAAGCCCTCGACGCCGCCTCTCGCCGCGTCGCGCGCGGGGTCCTCACCGGTCGCGGGGCGCGAGATCGTCACGACGCGGGCGCCGGGGACGAGCGAGCGCATCGCGCCGGCGAGCGGCAGGACCAGCCCTCCGAGCTCGGCGGGGGCGGCGAGCTCGTCGGCCACCACCAGCACGGAGCCGACGGTGCGCAGGTCCTCGAGGCGGCGCCGCACATCGGCGCCCTCGGCGAGAAGGCGGCGGGCGATTGCGTCGGCCCCCGCCGAGGTGCCGAGCACGACGACCGGGCCGAGCACCGGCTCGGGGCGGTCGTGGCGCCGCAGCAGGCGCGAGGGGCGGGGCAGGCCCAGCTGCTTGGCGAGCATCCCTCCGGGGCCGGAGCGGACGAGGCGGGTGTAGGTGTCGGTCATCGGTTCCTCCTGGTCGGCTGGTCTGCTGCTCTGATCTGGGTTCAGGCCGTGACGGACTCGAGCAGCATGACGGTGCCCTGCCCGGCCGCGGCGCACACGGAGATCAGGCCGCGCTGGGTGCGGCCCGTCTCCCGGGCCCGCTCGTGGAGCAGCTTGGCGAGGGTCGCGACGATCCGGCCGCCGGTCGCGGCGAACGGGTGGCCCGCGGCGAGCGAGGAGCCGGAGACGTTCAGGCGCGAGCGGTCGATCGCGCCGAGCGGGGTGGAGCGGCCGAGCCGGGTGCGGCAGAACTCCTCCGACTCCCAGGCCCTGAGGGTGCTCAGCACCGTCCCGGCGAACGCCTCGTGGATCTCATAGAGATCGAGGTCCTGCAGGGCGAGACCGTGCGCGTCGAGCAGCTCGGGCACGGCGTAGGCGGGGGCCATGAGCAGGCCCTCGTCGCCGTGGGCGAAGTCGACGGCGGCGCTGCGCGCGTCGACCACGCGGGCGAGCGGGGTGAGCCCGCGCTCGGCCGCCCAGTCGGCGCTGCCCAGCAGCACGCTCGAGGCACCGTCGGAGAGCGGGGTGGAGTTGCCGGCGGTCATGCTCGGCTCGGCGACCTGCGGGGAGGAGACGCCGAAGACGGGCTTGAGGGAGGCGAGCTTCTCGAGGCTCGAGTCCGGGCGCAGGTTCTGGTCCCGGGCGAGGCCGCGGTAGCCGGTGACGAGGTCGTCGAGGAAGCCGGCGTCGTAGGCGGCGGCGAGGTTCCGATGGGAGGCGAGGGCGAGCTCGTCCTGGGCCTCGCGGGTGATGCCCCACTGCGCGGTGGTGAGCGCCTGGTGCTCGCCCATGGACAGCCCGGTGCGGGGCTCGCTGTTGCGGGGCGGGAGCGGGGAGAGATCGGCGGGGCGGATCGCGGAGAGGGCCTTGAGGCGCTGCACCGGCGTCTTCGCGGCGGCGGCGCGGTGCAGGATGCGGCGCAGGCGCACGGAGACCTCGATCGGAGCGTCCGAGGCGGAATCGACGCCGCAGGCGATGCCGGAGTCGATCTGGCCGAGCCGGATCCTGTTGGAGACGTGCAGCACGGTCTCGAGGCTCGTGGCGCAGGCCTTGGACAGGTCGATCGCGGGCGTGCGCGGATCCAGCGGGGTGCCGAGCGCGCTCTCGCGGGTGAGGTTGAGGTCGCCGGCGAGCTTCAGCACGGCGCCGCCGGCGATCTCGCCGAGCTTCTCGCCCTGCAGGGAGTAGCGGGCGACGAGACCGTCCAGGGCGGCGGTGAGCAGGTCCTGGTTGGAGATCCCGGCGTAGGGGCCGCCCGAGCGGGCGAACGGGATGCGGTTGCCGCCCAGCACGAGGGCGTCGCGGGGAGCATCGGGGTGGGTCACGGGGTGCACCTCTTCGTGGTCGTGGGGTCGCGGACTGCGAAGGTCCCGGGAGGGACTTTACATAGAACCAGCGGTACTTGATACCCTAGGTTCCGTGAATGCGACGACGCAAGCCCCTGTCGACGGGCGCTCGGCCCGATGGGCCCGGCACCGCGAGCAGCGGCGCACCGAGCTGCTGGACGTGGCCCGCCACCTGATCCATGAGCGCGGCCCCGACGTGACGATGGAGGACATCGCCGCGGCCTCCGGCACGTCCAAGTCCATCGTCTACCGGTACTTCGAGGACAAGGCGCACCTGCAGCGCGAGCTGGGCCGCGCGATCCTCTCGGCGATGCACCGCAAGCTGCTCGCGGAGCTGCGGGAGCTCGAGCGGCGCAGCGGCCGCGAGCCCTCCCCCGAGGAGCGGATCCACGCCATGATCGCCGCCTACGTCGAGACGGCGCAGCGCTCCCCCGGGGTGTACCGCTTCGTCACCCGGCCCAGCGACGGACTGAGCCACTTCCTCGCCGCGGTCACCCGTCTCGTCGCGACCTTCCTGCCCGTCGAGACCCCCGCGCCCCAGGTCTGGGCCCACGGCGCCGTGGGCTTCGTCGAGCGCGCGGTCGACAGCTGGATGGTCGCGGTCGAGCGCGCGGACCGCTCCGCGGCGTCCGACCCGACGGACTCGTCGGCCCCGACGGACCCGACCGACCCGTCGGCCGCCGACACCCCCGCACCCGACCGCTCCGGGATCCCCGCGACCACCTCACCTCACGCCGACCCGATCACCGCCGATCAGCTCGTGACCCACCTGGTCACCTGGCTCATGAAGGGACTGACCCGATGACCGCACAGCCCGCACAGCCCACCCGCCCCGCGCGAACCGCCCAGACCGGGACCCGCACCGCGACCGCCACCGACGACAGCACCGCCCCCGGCACCACGACCCCCACCGGACCGATCCCCGTCCCCGTCGACGGCAGCGCGCGCCTCGACGTCGAGCTGGTCTCCGAGGCGCTCCTGGGCCGCTGGGCCGACGCCCGCCGCGTCTCCCGCGACCGGGCCGCGCTGCCCGCGTTCCACCGCCCCCTCGACGCGAGCGTCGCCGAGCACCGCGAGCGCGTCTACGCCCAGCTGCAGGAACTCGCCGACCAGCAGGTGTCCCTGCCGATGCTCCCCGAGCACCTGGGCGGCCCGAACGACAACGGCGCGAACGTCGCCGCCTTCGAAGAGCTCGTCGTCGCCGACCCGTCCCTGCAGATCAAGGCCGGCGTGCAATGGGGCCTGTTCACCTCCGCGATCGTGCAGCTCGGCGACGAGGAGCAGCAGAAGGCCTGGGTCCCGGGCGCGATGAGCCTCGAGACCCCCGGCGCCTTCGCGATGACCGAGATCGGGCATGGCTCCGACGTGCAGTCCCTCGCGACCACTGCGACCTTCGACCCCGACGGCGGCGAGGACGGCGAGTGGGTCCTCCACACCCCGTTCCGCGCCGCGTGGAAGGACTACCTGGGCAACGCCGCGATCCACGCCCGCGCCGCGACCGTCTTCGCGCGCCTGATCACGAACGGCGTCGACCACGGAGTGCACTGCTTCTACGTGCCCGTGCGCGATGCCGAGGGGAACCTGCTGCCCGGCGTCTCGAGCGAGGACGACGGCGAGAAGGGCGGCCTCAACGGCATCGACAACGGCCGCCTCGCCTTCGACCACGTGCGCGTGCCCCGCCGGAACCTGCTGAACCGCTACGGCGACGTGGCCCCCGACGGCACCTACTCCTCCCCCATTGAGTCCCCCGGGCGCCGCTTCTTCACGATGATCGGCACGCTCGTGCAGGGCCGCGTCTCGCTCGACGGCTCGGCGATCCGCGCCTCGCAGCTCGCGCTGCACATCGCGATCACCTATGCGACCCAGCGCCGCCAGTTCACGGCCGCGGATCCCACCCGCGAGACCGTGCTGATGGACTACCAGGCGCACCTGCACCGCCTGCTGCCCAAGCTCGCCGCGACCTACGCGGGCGCCTTCGCGCACGAGCAGCTGCTCCAGGCCTTCGACGACGTCTTCTCCGGCCGCGGGGACACGCCCGAGGCGCGCGAGGACCTCGAGACCCTCGCCGCGACCCTCAAGCCCACCTCCACGCGGCTCGCCCTGGACACCATCCAGGAGTGCCGCGAGGCCTGCGGCGGCTCGGGCTTCATGGCGGAGAACCAGCTCGTGGGGCTACACCAGGACCTCGACGTGTACGCGACCTTCGAGGGCGACAACACGATCCTGCTCCAGCTCGTCGCCAAGCGCCTGCTCTCCGACTACACCTCCGAGCTGAGGAGCGTGGACCGGGCTGGGATCGGCCGCTTCATCGCCCAGCGCGCGGAGGTGCTCGCCAAGCGCCACACCCCCTGGGCGCGGCTCGGGCAGGACCTCGCCGACCGCGGCGATCCGCGCCGCGCCTTCGACTCGATGCGCAGCGCCGAGTTCCAGGAGCAGATGCTCGCCGACCGCGCCCGGATCAAGGTCGAGGAGGTTGCGCTCGCCCTCCGCCCGACCGCGAGGATGAGCCCGGCCGACGCCGCCGCCGAGGTCAACAAGCACCAGGTCGAGATGCTCGACGCCGCCCGCGCTCACGCGGACCTGGTCCGCTGGCGCGCCTTCACCGCCGGGATCGAGGCGCTCGACGGGCCCGGCGCCGAGGGCAGCCGCGCCGTGCTCACGGACGTGCGGGACCTCTTCGGCCTCACCGCGATCCACGACGACCTCGCCTGGTTCCTGCTCTCGGGGATGATCTCCCCGCAGCGCGGCCGGCAGATCGGCGCCGACCTCCGCCGCCTGCTGTGGCGCCTGCGCCCGCACGTGCTCGACCTCGTCGCGGCCTTCGACATCCGCCCCGGTCACGTCCGCGCGCCGATCGCGCTCGGCGGGGAGCAGGAGCGCCAGGACGAGGCCGCCGCGTACTTCCGCGCCCAGCGCGCGAGCAGCGACGCGCCGGTCAGCGAGAAGGCGCTGCGGGACGTCGCGAAGCAGTCCTCGCGTCGGCGCTGAGGGAGAGGCGGACCGCCCTGACCCCGATCGCGGGACGACCGTAGACTGGGCGGGCATCGGGCCTCAGCGCCCGATGCTCCCCCAGCCCTCGTGACGAACGGACCCCACCCCGCGATGACCGCTGAGACCACGACCTCCCCCGCCGGCCCCGTCGGCGAGTCCGACACCGTCGAGAACGCGGCCGCGACGCCGGACCAGGTCCAGCCGTACGCGGAGCTCGGGCTCAAGGACGACGAGTACGCCCGCATCCGCGAGCTGCTGGGCCGCCGCCCCACCAACGCCGAGCTGGCCATGTACTCGGTGATGTGGTCCGAGCACTGCTCCTACAAGTCCTCCAAGAAGCACCTGCGCACCTTCGGGAAGCACACCACCGCGAAGATGCGCGAGAAGCTCCTGGTGGGGATGGGCGAGAACGCGGGCGTCGTCGACATCGGCGACGGCTGGGCCGTGACCTTCAAGGTCGAGTCCCACAACCACCCCTCCTTCGTCGAGCCGTACCAGGGCGCCGCGACCGGCGTGGGCGGCATCGTGCGCGACATCATCTCCATGGGCGCCCGGCCCGTCGCCGTGATGGACCAGCTGCGCTTCGGCGCGATCGACCATCCCGACACCGCGCGCGTGGTGCACGGCGTGGTCTCCGGAGTCGGCGGCTACGGCAACTCCCTGGGCCTGCCGAACATCGGCGGCGAGACCGTCTTCGACGCCTCCTACCAGTCCAACCCCCTGGTCAACGCGCTCGCCCTGGGCGTGCTGCGCCATGAGGACATCCACCTCGCCTCCGCCACCGGCGCGGGCAACAAGGTGGTGCTCTTCGGCGCGCGCACCGGCGGCGACGGGATCGGCGGCGCCTCGATCCTCGCCTCGGAGACCTTCGAGGAGGACGGCCCCGTCAAGCGGCCCAGCGTCCAGGTGGGCGACCCCTTCATGGAGAAGGTCCTCATCGAGTGCTGCCTCGAGCTGTACGCGGCGGGCACCGTCGAGGGCATCCAGGACCTCGGCGCCGCCGGCATCTCCTGCGCGACCAGCGAGCTCGCCGCCAACGGCGGCTCCGGCATGCACATCCATCTCGAGGAGGTGCTGCTGCGCGATCCCACCCTCACCGCGGGCGAGATCCTGATGAGCGAGTCGCAGGAGCGGATGATGGCGGTGGTGAGCCCCGAGAAGCTCACCGAGTTCCAGGCCATCACCGCGCGCTGGGACGTCGAGGCCGCCGTGATCGGCGAGGTCACCGGCGACGGGCGGCTCACGATCGACCACCACGGCGAGCGCATCGTGGACGTGGACCCGGCGACCGTCGCGATCGACAGCCCCGTCTACGACCGCCCCTACGCCCGGCCCGACTGGCAGGACGCCCTCCAGGCTGACGCCGCCGAGGCGCTCCCCCGGCCCGGCACCCCCGAGGAGGTCATCGCGCAGCTGCGCACCCTGATCGCCTCCCCGAACCTCGCCTCGACCGGTTGGATCACCGATCAGTACGACCGCTATGTCGGCGGCAACACCGCCCTCGCCATGCCCGACGACGCGGGCGTGCTGCGCATCGACGAGGAGACCGGGCGCGGCATCGCCCTCGCGACCGACGCCAACGGCCGCTACACCAAGCTCGACCCGCGCGCCGGGGCGCAGCTCGCCCTCGCCGAGGCCTACCGCAACGTCGCCACCGCCGGCGCGGTGCCGCTCGCGATCACCGACTGCCTGAACTTCGGCTCCCCCGAGGATCCGGGCCCGATGTGGCAGCTGGTCGAGGCGATCGGCGGCCTCGCCGAGGCGTGCGAGACCCTCGAGGTGCCCGTCACCGGCGGCAACGTCTCCCTGTACAACTCCACCGGCGAGCCCGGGCGGATCGACTCCGCCATCCACCCGACCCCCGTCGTTGGCGTGCTCGGCGTCTTCGAGGACGTCGTCCGTCGTGTGCCCTCGGGCTGGCAGGGCGAGGGCCTCGCGGTGCTGCTGCTCGGCACCACGCGCGAGGAGCTCTCGGGCTCCGCCTGGGCCGACGTAGTCCACCAGCACCTCGGCGGACTCCCCCCGCAGGTGGACCTCGAGGCCGAACGGGCGCTCGCGCGCGTGCTCATCGCCTCCTCGGAGCAGGGACTCGGCGTCGCCGCCCACGACCTCTCCGACGGCGGCCTCGCCCAGGCCCTCGTGGAGTCCGCTACCCGCTTCGGCACCGGCGCCGCGATCGACCTCGGCCCGATGCTCGAGCGCGACGGCGTGGACCTCGCCACGGCGCTGTTCTCCGAGTCGCAGGCCCGTGCTCTCGTGGCCGTCCCCGCGGAGCGCCTCGAGGCGCTGACGGCCCTCGCGGCAGAGCACGAGGTGCCGGTGCTACGGCTGGGCACGACCGGCGGCGACGCGCTCTCCCTCGCGGGCCTGGCCGATCTCCGCCTCGCCGAGCTGCGGGAGCTGCGCGAGGGCACCCTGCCCCGCTACTTCGGCTGATCCCGGGAGGCCGGGCCCCGCGGGGTCCGGCCTGCCGCCGTCGGCTCAGCCGCCGCCGACTCCGGTGCCGCCCGCACTGGGGCCGACGGCGCAGCGGCCGCCGGATCAGCGGCCGCGCCGCACCCTCCGATAGGCCCGTCGGCCCAGCTCCTCGAGCGGGGACCGGCGGGCCCTCAGCTCGGCGACCTCCTCGCGCAGCGCGCGCAGCTCCTCGAGGATGCGCTCCTCGCTGCGCTCGACGGTGCTCTCGGTGTTCCGGGCGAGGAACAGCGGCAGGCCGATCCCGTTCTCGCGGGTCCACTCGCGCAGCGCGCGCTCCCGCAGCACGGCGTCGTAGTGCCGGTGGCCGTCACTCAGCGCGTACATCGAGTTGCTGCTCGCCCCCGCGGCCTGGCGGCGATGGCGCCACTGCGCGAGCGGACGATCCAGGAAGCCGACCTCGGCGTGCTGCAGCAGCGCGAGGTGGAATGCGTAGTCGCCCACGACGGGCAGCGACTCGTCGTACTCCCCGATCGCCTCGTGCACGCGGCGGCGGTGGAGCATCGCGATCGGGACGTTGCGGTTCACGGCCAGGTAGTCGACCAGCCGCACCCCGGCGATCTCGGGCCAGGACGGGAACACCTCGTCCTCGACGAAGCCGGTCGCCGTCTCGTGCTCGTGCACGATCAGGGTGCGCACCACGACCGCCTCCTGCTCGGGATGCGCCCCGAGGTGGGCGAGGGTCTCCTGCAGGAAGGTCGCGTGCCAGGTGTCGTCGTCGTCATGGACGGCGATGTGCGGCGCGGTGCTCGCCCGCAGGCCCTCGTTGCTCGCGGCCTCCATCCCGGTGGACGCTGCGCGGTGGCGGACCCGGATCCGCCCGGCGGCCTCGCCCTCATGGCGGGCGAGCACCGCGTCCACCGCGGCGGCATCGCCCGCGTCGTCGACGACCACGAGCTCCCAGTCCTGCCGGGTCTGGGCGAGGACGTCCTGGATCGCGCGGTCCAGCAGGCGCAGCCGGTCGCGGGTGCGGAGGATGATCGCGGCCGACGGCGCGGGCGCCGCCTCGACCGCGGTGCTGTAGGGCGCGAGGGCGCGGCGCAGCGGCTCGGGCCAGCGCTGCCGCGGCGCCGGCCCCGGCTCCACGGCGGCGGCGACCTCGGACGCGGTCCGTGCGCCGGAGAGCACGTCGACGACCCCGTCCCACCAGGACTCCCCCGCGGAGCGCAGGCCGCCGGCCCGGGCGCGCAGGTGCTCGCGCTCGGCGGGACGGGCGGCGACGAGGGCGTCCGCCACCTCGTCCACCAGCGCCGAGGGTCCGCCGGAGATCGGATCCCAGAGTGCCGCGAGCGGCACGGCGCCTCCCGCGAGACCGTGGGCGCGCAGGGCGCCGTCCATGCGGGTGGCCCCGTAGCGGTTCAACGGCACCGCCAGGACCGCGGCCCCGGCAGCGGCGCCGAAGACGACGGGGTGGAACCGGGTGCTGAGGACCCAGCCGGCCGCGCTGGTACGGGCGGCGGAGGCGGTGTCGAGCTCGATCGGCAGCAGCTCCACCTCGGCCGCGACCCGGGCCGCCACCTCCCGGTGCAGGTCGAGGTCTCCCCCGCCGCTGTCCGGATCGGCCATGTGCGGGACCATCTGCACCCGGGCGCCGGTGCGGACGACCACGGCGTCGATCAGGGCCGCGGCGATGCCCGCGTACTGCTCGCGGGGGAAGGGGTCGCCGTCCCCGCCCAGGGTCACCGAGAGCAGCCGCTCATCGAGCTCGGGCGCCGTGCCGTTTTCCGGGAGGCCGAGCCCGTGGGCGTCGTCGAGGACCTGCACGATCGCCGGATGATCGGGGGCGATCTGCCGGGCGATCCGCACGCTCAGCGCATCCCGCAGCCCCACCAGGTCGCAGGAGTCGAGCAGGGAGCGCACCGCCGCGCGATCGGCGTCGGTGAGCTCGGGGCCGAGGCTCTGCCCGCTGAGGACGACGCGCTTGCCGAGGGAGCGGGCCGCCTCCGCGGTCGCGATCCGCTCATCGAGCAGCCAGCCGTAGCGAGACGTGAGGCTGCCGCCGCCGCCGATCACGAGGGCGTCGACCTCCCGCAGCCGCTCGAGGATGGCGTGGAGCTTGTCCTCCGCCGGGAGGGCGCCCGGCTCCCCGGCGAGGACCCGTCGGATCTCGCCGAGATAGGCGGCCCGCTGCTCGAGCGGCCAGGGGAAGGTGAGCGCGGGCAGGGTGCGGGCCGCGGCCCGCCCGCCCGGGCCGTACTTCTCGTGCCGGCTGACGCGCGTGACCTGGAGGCCCCGCGCCTCGAGCCGGCGGGTGGTCGAGGTCGCGATCGCCTCGTCCCCGACGTGGTAGACGGTCTGGTCGACATCGCACAGCAGGGCGACCCTCACCGGCATCTCCTTCGTGAAGGGGCCGGTCGCTCAGCGCGTCACAGCCCGCGGTACTCCATCCAGCGGACCATGAAGGCCGCCATCGCGTCGCGGGCGATCGCATCCTTCGGCCGGAAGGTGCCGTCCGGCCAGCCGGTGGTGATGCCGGTGCTCGCGAGCCACGTGATCTCCCGCGCGAACTGGTGGTCCGCCGGGACGTCCCGGAAGGGGCTGCCGGCGCGGACCGCCGGGCTCCCCGAAGCACGGTACAGGAAAGCCGCGACCGCCCCGCGCTCGATCGACGCCGTGGGGCGGAAGGTGCGGTCGGGCCAACCCTCGACGATGCCGCGGGCCCGGCCCCAGGTGACCTCCTTGTAGTACATGCGGCTGCGCGGCATGTCCGTGAACGGCGAGGTGGTGGGCGGGGTGAAGGCGGGCTCCCCCAGCGCGCGGTAGAGGAAGACCACCATCGCGTCGCGCTGGATCGGGGAGAGCGGACGGTAGGTGCCGTCGGGCCAGCCGGTGGTGATGCCGCGACCGGCGAGCTCCTCGATCTCCTCCTTGTACATGGTCCCCGGGGGGACGTCCACGAAGCGGGCGGCGCCGAAGCTGACCGCTCCCGATCGGGACACCGCCACGCCCTTCTCGAAGGCCTGCGAGAAGGTCGAGCCGTTCGTGTGCACGCCGCTGGTCGGGCGCCCCCAGGACGCCTCCCAGTCCGGCCCGAAGGGCGTGGCGTAGCCCGCGGCACTCCCGCCGCTCTGGAGCACGAGCCCCTTGGTGAGCAGGGTCGCCGTGTACGCGCCGGTGGTGTGGGCGCCCTCGACGACGGTGCCGAGGACCGCCTCGCCGCCCGCCCCCTGGAAGGCCCACAGGTGCTCCTTCCAGCCGCCGTCGATCTGCTGCTGGGCGGCGCTGCGGAGGGAGGCGAGCTTCGCGTAGAGCGAGTCCCCGGGGCACTCGGTGCTGTTCACGTCGCGATGGGCGAAGAGCACGGGGAGGGTCACGGTCTTCCCGGCGGGGAACTTGGTACCGGAGCCCGGGGTCCAGGTGGCGCTCGAGGTGGCGGAGGTGTGGAAGGTGCTCAGCAGCTTCCAGCCCACCACCCGGGCGACGGCGGAGGTCGCCGCTGCCGGCACCGTGCCCGAGGAGTAGTTCCCCATCACCGAGATGCCGAAGCTCCCGGTGTTGAAGCCGTAGGCGTGGGCGCCGATGATGTTCCGGTGCAGCCCGCCGTGGCGGCCCTCGAAGATCTGCCCGTACTTGGAGACGAGCACGTTGTAGCCGATGTCCGCCCAGCCCAGGGACTGGGTGTGGTACGTGAGGATGCCGCGCACGATCTGCGCGGACTGGCTCGAGGTGTAGTTGTTGGTGCCGGCGGTGTGGTGCAGCACCACGCCCTTGAGGCGCTTCGCACCGCTCGTGCCGCGCACCAGGGACTCGTCGGCGCCCCAGGCGGCGCGCGAGGTGATCGTCGGGGCGCCCGGGCCGACGGCGGAGGTCGACGCGGGGGCGGCGAAAGTCGTCATCCGGGCGGCCTTCGGGCTGGTCCCGGACTGCTCGCCGCTGTCCTCCGTCTCCGCGGCGGCGACCGCCTCCTCCGCGACGCTCTCGTCATCGGGGGCGGCCGAGGTGGTGACGAGGTGGGCGACGGCCTGCTCGGAGGCATCGGCACCGTCGACCTCGACCTGGACCTGCAGCGCCTGGACCACCCCGATCCAGGCCACCTCGGTGCCGGGCGCGTCCTCGCCCGTCTGCGGGTCCTCGGCGGTCTCGAGCAGCTCCCACGCGGTCCAGGACCCATCCGACTGCAGCCCGCGCACCTGCACCGTCGGCGCGTCCGCCGCCGCGGGCCAGGTCACGCCCACCATCGTGGCGGGCTGCTGCGGGAGGTCGCGCACGGGGGCGCCGTCCACCTCGATCAGCTCCGCCTCGGACAGGGGCACGTCCACGACGCGGGTCTCCCCGCCGGTGACGGCGGGATCGGCGTTCGCGGGCGCGGCGCTCAGGGCGAGGGAGGCGCCGGGGACGGCGACGGCCGCGGCGGCGAGGAGGCCCCGCCGGCTGAGCGCGGACGTCGAGGACTGGGGGGCGGAGGCGGGGGGAAGCGACCGCTGGGACATGATGAGCTCCGGGTGTCTACGTACTGCGGACGGGCACCCTCGGGACGGGGCCCGCCGTCCACCGTAGACCACCCCGGGAGGGGTCTCGATGACCATATGGTCACGATCTCCCCACCTGTTCCAGAACATTTCCGGACAGACTGCCGGAAGTCCCCGCCACTTCGTGGCGCCATCCCATGCCGCCATCCCGGGCCGGCGCCCCGCGAGATGCGCCGAGGGCGGGTCGGGGGATCACTCCCTCGACCCGCCCTCGGCGGTGCAGCGGTTCTCGACCGGGCCTCAGGCCTTGTCGGTCTCCTCGGCGGCGGCGGTCTCCTCCGCGGCGGTGGTCTCCTCCGCGGTCTCGACGACCGGGGTCTCCTCGGCGGTGACGTCGGCATCCTCGGCGGCGGGCTTCGCAGCGTTCTTCGCGGCGCCCTCGGCCTCCTTGACGACGGCCTGCTTCGGCGAGTACGCCTCCTGGACCAGCTCGATCACGGCCATGGGGGCGTTGTCGCCCTTGCGCGGCGCGACCTTGGTGATCCGGGTGTAGCCGCCGGGACGCTCGGCGAAGGTGGGGGCGATCTCCTCGAAGAGCGAGTAGACGACGCCCTTGTCGCGGATGCTGCGCATCACGCGGCGACGGGAGGCGAGGTCGCCCTTCTTGGCCTGGGTGATCAGGCGCTCGGCGACGGGACGCAGGCGCTTGGCCCGGGTCTCGGTGGTGGTGATCGCCTTGTGGCGGAACAGCTCGGTGGCGAGGCCCGAGAGGATCATCCGCTCGTGCGCGGGGGACCCGCCGAGGCGCGCGCCCTTGGTGGGTGCAGGCATGGTCGTTCTCCTAGTGGATAAGTGTGAAGGTCAGTACTGGTCGCCGAAGTCGTCCGAGTAGGACTCGAGCGCGGACGGGTCGAACCCGGCCGGGGAGTCTTTCAGCGACAGCCCGAGCTCCGCGAGCTTCGCCTTGACCTCGTCGATGGACTTCTGCCCGAAGTTGCGGATGTCGAGCAGGTCGGCCTCGGAGCGCGCGGTCAGCTCGCCGACGGTGTGCACACCCTCGCGCATGAGGCAGTTGTACGAGCGGACCGTGAGGTTCAGGTCGTTGATCGGCAGGGCCAGATCGGCGGCCAGGGCCTGATCGGTCGGCGAGGGGCCGATCTCGATGCCCTCCGCCTCCTGGTTCAGCTCGTGGGCCAGGCCGAACAGCTCGACCAGGGTCTTGCCCGCGGAGGCCATGGCATCGCGCGGGGAGATGGCGGGCTTCGTCTCGACGTCGACGATGAGCTTGTCGAAGTCGGTGCGCTGCTCGACACGGGTCGCCTCGACCTTGTAGGTCACCTTGAGGACCGGCGAGTAGATCGAGTCGACCGGGACGCGGCCGATCTCGCCGTCGATGCCCTTGTTCTGCGCGGCGGAGACGTAGCCGCGACCGCGCTCGACGATCAGCTCGATCTCCAGGCGGCCCTTCTCGTTGAGGGTCGCGATGTGCAGGTCGGGATTGTGGATCTCCACACCGGCGGGCGGGGTGATGTCGGCGGCGGTGACGCGGCCGGACTCCTCGCGACGCAGGTACATCACGACGGGCTCGTCGTTCTCGGAGGAGACGACGAGGTTCTTGATGTTGAGGATGACCTCGGTGACGTCTTCCTTGACCCCGGGGACGGTGCTGAACTCGTGCAGCACGCCGTCGATGCGGATCGAGGTGACCGCGGCGCCGGGGATGGAGGACAGGAGGGTGCGGCGCAGGGAGTTGCCGAGGGTGTAGCCGAAGCCCGGCTCGAGCGGCTCGATGACGAACCGGGAGCGGTTGTCCGACACGACCTCTTCGGTCAGCGTGGGGCGCTGTGCAATGAGCACTGGTGATCCTTTCCGCGAGCGTCCGCCATATGACGCTCAGAAGGGGGCGGTGGGCCTAGAGGTGGATGGTTCCAGGTGCCGACGGCGGTGCGGGCTCCGGGCCCGGCACCGCCGTCTGCGAGGTCAGACGCGGCGGCGCTTGGCCGGACGGGTGCCGTTGTGCGGCTGCGGGGTGACGTCCTGGATGGAGCCGACCTCGAGGCCGGTCGCGGTGAGCGAGCGGATCGCGGTCTCGCGGCCCGAGCCCGGGCCCTTCACGAAGACGTCGACCTTCTTCATGCCGTGCTCCTGCGCGCGGCGGGCAGCGGCCTCGGCGGCCATCTGCGCGGCGTAGGGGGTCGACTTGCGCGAGCCCTTGAAGCCGACCTGGCCGGCGGAGGCCCAGGAGATGACGGCGCCGGTGGGGTCGGTGATCGACACGATCGTGTTGTTGAACGTGCTCTTGATGTAGGCCTGGCCGTTGACGACGTTCTTCTTGTCCTTGCGACGCGGCTTGCGCGCTGCGGCCTGACGGGTCTTGGTTGCCATGCGGCAGAACTCCTCTGGTGGTGTGTGGGGCGCCGGATCCCTCAGCGGCGCGAGGTGCTAACGGGGTGCGAAGACGCGCTCCGACGGCAGGAGCCGTGGATCAGCGGGCCTTCTTCTTGCCGGCGACGGTGCGCTTGGGGCCCTTGCGGGTACGCGCGTTGGTCTTGGTGCGCTGGCCGCGCACGGGCAGACCACGGCGGTGGCGCAGGCCCTGGTAGCTGCCGATCTCCACCTTGCGGCGGATGTCGGCGGCCACCTCGCGGCGGAGGTCACCCTCGACCATGTAGTTCGCCTCGATGTGATCACGCAGCTGGACGAGCTCCTCGTCGGTCAGCTCCTTCACACGCTTGTCGCCGGACACCCCGGTGGCGGCCAGGGTCTCCAGGGCACGGGTACGACCCACGCCGAAGATGTACGTCAGGGCGATCTCGACCCGCTTCTCGCGCGGAAGATCCACTCCCACCAGACGTGCCATAGCAGTTCTCTCCTACTTGTCTCGGAGGCCTGATCCGACACCTCGCCGCGGGCTGCTCCCGTGGCGCCGCAGCCTCCGACTGCGGGTGACCGGCCGTGCCGGTGGTGTCGTCTCTTCTGTTGTGTGGTGCCCGCTGGGCGGGCTGTGCCCCTCGTGAGGGGCGGTCACGGCGGTGCCGCGGCTGGACTCAGCCCTGGCGCTGCTTGTGACGGGGGTTCGAGCAGATGACCATGACGCGCGAGTGGCGACGGATCACCTTGCAGTTGTCACAGATCGGCTTGACGCTCGGCTTGACCTTCATAGCTTCCTTCTCCCGGGACGATCACTTGTAGCGGTAGACGATGCGGCCCCGGTCGAGGTCATAGGGGCTCAGCTCGACGACCACGCGGTCCTCGGGAAGGATGCGGATGTAGTGCTGGCGCATCTTCCCGGAGATGTGCGCGAGCACCTTGTGCCCGTTGTCGAGCTCGACGCGGAAACGCGCATTCGCGAGCGCCTCCGTGACCGTGCCCTCGACCTCGATCACGCCGTCCTTCTTGGCCATGCCTCCCCAATCTCTCGTCCCCGGCGCACCGGGGACCGAGTTCCGCATTCCTGGTCCTGACCCTCCCCCGCCGGATGGCGCAGGTCGAGGTCACGGGCGGGCCGAGGCGCAGCGTCGACGTCGGTCCCCGGACCGGACGTGCCGGAACGGGGGTCGTGGCGACGGGTCTGCGCGACCGCATGCGAGGAACGCGCGCGGAGCACACCCAGTCGTCCAGCGTACACGCGGCTCGCCGCAGGGGCGAGAGTGCAGGGCGATGATGCCCGTCACGCTCCGGTTGCCGTGAGCGGGTCGGGGGCCGCCCGGATCCCGCGCCGGCCGAGCTCCTCGGCGCCGCCGTCGCCTTCGGTGAGCACCAGCAGTCCCTGTTCGGTGACCGCGACGGAGTGCTCCCAGTGCGCGGCGCGGCCGCCGGAGAGGGCGCGGACGGTCCACTCGTCCTCGTCCATCTCCCAGGCGCCGTCGCCCTGGATGAGCATCGGCTCGATCGCGACGCAGAGGCCGGGGCGGATCTTCGGGCCGCGGGTGCGGGTGCGGTAGTTCATGACGTCGGGGGCCTGGTGCATGGCGGTGCCGATGCCGTGGCCGCCGAAGCCCTCGAGGTGGGAGAGCGTCTCCCCCGCCTCGGCCTCGACGAGGTCCTCGATCGCGGCGCCGACGTCGCCGACCCGCTGCGCGGTGGCGAGCGCGGCGATGCCGGCCCACAGGGCCTCGCGGGCGATCCGCACGAGGTCCTCGTCGGCCGTGGAGCGCGGCTCCCCGACGATGTGCGTGCGCGCGGCATCGGAGTGCCAGCCGTCGATGATCAGTCCGCCGTCGATGGAGACGACGTCGCCCTCGGCGAGGACGGTGTCGTCGGGGATGCCGTGCACGACGACCTCGTTGACGCTGATGCACAACGTCGCGGGGTAGCCCTGGTAGCCGAGGAAGTTCGGCACGGCGCCCTCGTCGCGGATCATCGTGTGGGCGAGCTCGTCCAGACGCTTCGTGGTCACTCCCGGCCGCACGTGCTCGGCGAGCATGTCGTGGACCCGGTGCAGCAGATGACCGCTGCGGCGCATGACCGCGATCTGCTCGGGGGTCTTCAGCTCCACGCGCTCCGGGAGGATGCTCATCGGGTGCGCAGCGCCTCGCGCAGAGCAGCGGTGACCTCGTCGATCGACGCCATGCCGTCGACGCGGCGGACCAGCCCGCGCGCCTCGTACACGTCGATCAGCGGGGTGGTCTGCGCCGCGTACACCGAGAGCCGGTGGCGGATGGTCTCCTCGGTGTCGTCGCTGCGACCGGACGCGCGGCCGCGCTCGATGAGGCGCTCGACGACCGTGTCGTCATCGGCCTCGAGCAACAGCACCGCGTCGAGGGCGGCGCCGAGGTCGGCGAGGATCCCGTCGAGCGCGTCGACCTGGTCGAGGGTGCGCGGGTAGCCGTCCAGCAGGAAGCCGTCCGCGGCATCCGCCTCGGCGAGGCGGGAGCGGACCATGTCGTTGGTGACCGAGTCCGGCACGTACTCGCCCTTGTCCATGTAGGACTTCGCGAGGAGACCCAGCTCCGTCTCGCCGGCGACGTTCGCGCGGAAGATGTCGCCGGTGGAGATCGCGGGGATCCCCGCCTCGGCGGCGAGGCGCGCGGCCTGGGTGCCCTTGCCGGCCCCGGGCGGGCCCACGATGAGCAGGCGGCGGGCGGTGGTCTCGGCGGAGGTGTCGGGGGTGGTCACCGGAGGATCCCTTCGTAGTGGTGCTGCTGGAGCTTCGCGTCGATCTGCTTCACGGTGTCGAGGCCGACGCCGATGATGATCAGCACGGAGACTCCGCCCAGCGGGAAGTTCTGCGAGGCCCCCAGGTAGACGAGGGCGAGGAGCGGGATCACGGAGATCACCGCGAGGTAGATCGCACCGGGGGTCTGGATCCGGTTGATCACATAGCGCAGGTAGCGCTCGGTCGGTCGGCCCGCGCGCACGTTGGGCACGAAGCCGCCGTACTTCTTCATGTTGTCGGCGATCTCCTCCGCGTTGAAGGTGATCGACGTGTAGAAGAAGGCGAAGAAGACGATCAGGGCGATGTAGACCGCGGCGTAGATCCACGAGAACGAGATGCCCATGACCAGGTGGGCGTTGACCCACTGGACCCAGCCCGCGGAGGGGTCGCCGAAGCTCGCGGCCATCTGCGGCAGCGCGAGGATCGAGCTGGCGAAGATGACGGGGATGACGCCGGCCTGGTTGACCTTGATCGGGATGTAGGTGGAGGTCCCGCCGTACATGCGGCGGCCCACCATGCGCTTGGCGTACTGCACGGGGATGCGGCGCTGGGACTGCTCGACGAAGACGATGCCGATCATGACCAGCAGGGCCACGAGGATCACGAGGGAGAAGGTCATCCAGCCCTGCAGCTGCCAGACCTGGCCCATGGCGCCCGGGAAGGACGCGGCGATCGAGGTGAAGATCAGCAGGGACATGCCGTTGCCGATGCCGCGCTCGGTGATCATCTCGCCCATGAACATGATCAGCACGGTGCCGACGGTCATGGTGAGGACCATCAGCAGCTGCGCCGGGATCGACTGGTCGGGGACCAGCGTCAGGCTGCAGCCCACGAAGAACTGGCCCGAGCGGACCAGGGTGATGATCGTGGTGGCCTGGAGGATCGCGAGACCGATCGTCAGGTAGCGGGTGTACTGCGTGAGCTTCTGGGTCCCGGCCGCGCCTTCCTTGTGGAGCGCCTCGAACCGCGGGATCACCACGCGCAGCAGCTGCACGATGATCGAGGCGGTGATGTACGGCATCACGCCCAGCGAGAAGATGGACAGCTGGAGCAGCGCGCCGCCGGAGAACATGTTGACCATGCCCAGCGCGCCGCCGCCCCCAGCGCCGAGCGCCTGGTCCGCGCACACCATGACGTTGGTGGCATCGAAGCCCGGGGTGGGGATGAAGACGCCGATCCGATAGATCGCGATCATCCCCAGGGTGAAGAGGATCTTCGCCCTCAGCTCGGGAGTGCGCAGGACGCGCACGAACGAGTTCACGAGTTTTCCCTCCTGGAGGTCCGGGGACAGGACCATAGGCGTCCCGGTCCGTCCCGGCGCCAGCGGCTGCGCCGCGGCTTTCGGACCGGCCCCGCATACGACGACGGGGCACCGCGGCACAGAATATTCTGCGCCGCGATGCCCCGTCAAAAACGAGTCACGCGGTGGTGACGGACCCGCCGGCCGCCGCGATCTTCTGCTCCGCCGACGCGGAGAACTTCTGCGCGGTGATGTCGAGCTTGACGCTCACCTCACCGGTGCCCAGCACCTTGACGGGCTGGTTCTTGCGCACGGCGCCCTTCGCGACGAGGTCCTCGACCGTGACGGTGCCGCCCTCGGGGAACAGCTCCT
The DNA here is from genome assembly GCF_036321705.1 of Brachybacterium sp. J144. NCBI lineage: Bacteria > Bacillati > Actinomycetota > Actinomycetes > Micrococcales > Dermabacteraceae > Brachybacterium > Brachybacterium sp. J144. The sequence goes on along the minus strand of NZ_JAZDCG010000034.1, from coordinate 171,545 downwards.
GCAGGGTCGACAGGTTCACGACCTGGTACTCGACGCGGAACGGGTTGGTGAAGCCGCGCAGCTTCGGGAGGCGCATGTGCATCGGCATCTGGCCGCCCTCGAAGCCGACGGGCACCTGGTAGCGGGCCTTGGTGCCCTTGGTGCCACGACCGGCGGTCTTACCCTTGGACGCCTCACCACGGCCGACGCGGGTGCGTGCGGTCTTGGAGCCGGGAGCCGGGCGCAGGTCGTGCAGCTTCAGCGGGTTCTGGTTATCGGACTGGTCTGCCATAGAGATCACTCCACCTCTTCGAACGTCACCAGGTGGGTGACGGCGCGGATCATGCCGCGGATCTCAGGGCGGTCCTCCTTCACCACCGAGTCACCGATGCGCTTGAGGCCGAGGCCTCGCAGGGTGGCTCGCTGGCTCTGGGTGCCGCCGATCTCGGAACGGATCTGGGTCACCTTGATCTGCATCAGGCACCCACCTTCTCGGCGCGGGCCGCGGCGCGACCCTCGGCCTGGGCGCGCAGGAGCGCCGCCGGGGCGACGTCCTCGACCGCGAGACCACGGCGCGCGGCCACGGCCTCCGGCTCCTCGAGCCGCTTGAGGGCGTCGACGGTCGCCCGCACGATGTTGATCGCGTTGGTCGAGCCGAGCGACTTGGAGAGCACGTCGTGCACGCCGGCGCACTCGAGGACCGCACGCACCGGACCACCGGCGATCACGCCGGTACCCGGAGCGGCCGGGCGCAGCAGGACGACGCCTGCCGCATCCTCGCCCTGGACGGGGTGGACGACGGTTCCCTGGATGCGGGGGACGCGGAAGAAGTTCTTCTTCGCCTCCTCGACACCCTTGGAGATCGCCGCCGGCACCTCCTTGGCCTTGCCGTAGCCGACACCGACGGTGCCGTCGCCGTCACCCACCACCACGAGGGCGGTGAAGGAGAAACGACGGCCGCCCTTGACGACCTTGGACACGCGGTTGATGCTCACGACGCGCTCGAGGAACGCCGACTTCTCGGCCTCCTGCTGCGCGCCGCGGCCGCGGCCCTGACGACCCCCGCGGTCGCCGCCCTGGCGGCCGCCGCGATCGTCGTTGCTCGTGGAGTTCTCGCCCCGTCGGCCGGAGGCCGCGGGACCGTTGCTTCGCTGCTGTGCAGCCATGTTCAGATCCTCTTCTCGTCCTGGGTCCGGGCGGCGATCACAGCGCCAGGCCGGCCTCGCGGGCGCCGTCTGCGACGGCGGCCACGCGGCCGTGGTACTTGTTGCCGCCGCGGTCGAACACGACGGAGTCGATCCCGGCGGCCTTGGCGCGCTCGGCGACGAGGGTGCCGACGGTGCGGGCCTTGTCGGACTTCGACGCCTCGGTGCCGCGCAGGTCCTTCTCCATGGTCGAGGCCGACGCGATGGTCTTCCCCAGCGCATCGTCGACGACCTGGACGAACACGTGACGGGCCGAACGGGTGACGACCAGGCGCGGACGCTGGGCCGTGCCGACGACACGGCGACGCACGCGCAGGTGGCGACGCCCGCGGGAACGCAGGCGGGAGCCGGCCTTGCCCTTGGTGTGCTTGAGTGCGTACCCCATGATCACTTACCAGCCTTTCCGGCCTTGCGGACCACGGTCTCGTCCGCGTAGCGCACGCCCTTGCCCTTGTAGGGCTCGGGCTTGCGGATCTTGCGGATGTTCGCGGCGACCTCGCCCACCTGCTGCTTGCTGATGCCGCTCACCGAGAACTTGGTGGGCGACTCGACGGCGAAGGTGATCCCGGCGGGGGCCTTCACGACGACGGGGTGGGAGAAGCCGAGGGCGAACTCGAGGTCCGAGCCCTTCGCGACCACGCGGTAACCGGTGCCCACGATCTCGAGCTTCTTCGTGTAGCCCTCGGTGACACCGAGGACCATGTTGTTGATGAGGGTGCGGGTCAGGCCATGCAGGGCACGGCTGGTGCGCTCCTCGTCGGGGCGGTCGACGACGATGCTGCCGTCCTCACCACGGGTAACCGTGATGGGCGCGGGCACGTCGTGCGAGAGCTCGCCCTTGGGGCCGGTCACCGTGACGGTGGAGCCCTCGATGGTGACGTTCTGGACAGAGGCCGGCACTGCGACCGGCAGGCGTCCGATGCGGGACATAGCTAGTGGTCTCCTCTCCCGCTCACCAGATGTAGGCGAGGACTTCCCCACCCACACCCTTCTTGGCAGCCTGCTTGTCGGTCAGGAGGCCGGAGGACGTGGACAGGATCGCCACGCCCAGGCCGCCGAGGACCTTGGGCAGGTTGGTGGACTTCGCGTACACGCGCAGGCCGGGCTTCGAGATGCGGCGCACCCCGGAGATGGCGCGCTCACGGCTGTCCGAGTACTTGAGCTCGAGGACGAGGTTCTTGCCCACCTCGGCCTCCTCCTCGCGCCAGCCCAGGATGTAGCCCTCGGCCTTCAGGATGTCCGCGATACGGCTCTTCAGCTTCGAGTACGGCATGGACGCGGTCTCGTGGTACGCCCCAGAGGCGTTCCGGATCCGCGTCAGCATGTCCGCGATCGGGTCGGTCATGGTCATGTCAGTTGCTTCTTCCTCACCTGGTTTCCCTCAGGGCCTCGCGGCTCCCTGGGACCTGTGGCGATAGTCCTTACCAGCTGCTCTTGGTGACGCCGGGGAGCTCGCCGCGATGGGCCATCTCGCGCAGGCAGACACGGCAGAGACCGAACTTGCGGTACACCGAGTGCGGGCGACCGCACTTCTGGCACCGGGTGTAGGCGCGCACCGCGAACTTCGGCTTGCGCTCCGACTTCTTGATCAGGGCTGTCTTGGCCATATCAGTTCTCCTTGAAGGGGAAGCCGAGCAGCTTCAGCAGCGCGCGTCCCTCGTCGTCGGTCTTCGCGGTGGTCACGACCGTGATGTCCATACCGCGGACGCGGTCGATCTTGTCCTGATCGATCTCGTGGAACATGACCTGCTCGGTCAGACCGAAGGTGTAGTTCCCGTTGCCGTCGAAGTGGTTCGGCGACATGCCGCGGAAGTCGCGGATGCGCGGGAGCGCGGTGGACAGCAGGCGGTCCAGGAACTCCCACATGCGGGCGCCGCGCAGCGTGACGTGCGCGCCGATCGGCATGCCCTCGCGCAGCTTGAACTGCGCGATGGACTTGCGGGCCTTGGTGACCTGCGGCTTCTGACCGGTGATGGCGGTGAGATCCTTGATCGCACCGTCGATGACCTTCGAGTCGCGAGCGGCGTCGCCGACGCCCATGTTCACGACGATCTTGGTCAGACCGGGGACCAGCATGACGTTGGAGTAGCTGAACTGCTCGGTCAGCTGCGCCTTGATGGTCTCGTTGTACTTCGTCTTGAGGCGCGGGGTGGGCACCTCGGTGATGGTGGTCTCAGACATCAGATGTCCTTCCCGGAGCGCTTGGCGAAGCGGACGCGGACCTGCTTGGTGCGGCCGTTCTCGAGCTCCACCGTCTCGACGCGGTAGCCGATCTTGGTGGGCTTGTTGTCCTCGGGGTCGACGAGCGCCACGTTGGAGACGTGGAGCGGCGCCTCGCGCTGCTCGATGCCGCCCGCGCCGCCGGCCTGGTTGGGCTTGACGTGGTGGGTACGACGGTTGACGCCCTCGACCAGCACGCGCTGGGTGTCGGGGAACACCTGCAGGACACGGCCCTGCTTGCCCTTGTCACCGGCGTCGAGGCCGCGCTTGGCGGCCTTGTCGGCGTCGCTGGTGCGGCCGCTGATGACCTGGACCAGGTCGCCCTTCTTGATCTTCATCTTTGCCATGTCACAGCACCTCCGGTGCCAGCGAGATGATCTTCATGAAGCGCTTGTCGCGCAGCTCGCGGCCGACCGGGCCGAAGATGCGCGTCCCGCGCGGCTCGCCGTCAGCCTTGAGGATCACCGCCGCGTTCTCGTCGAAGCGGATGTAGGAACCGTCGGCACGGCGACGCTCCTTGGACGTGCGGACGACGACCGCCTTGACGACGTCGCCCTTCTTGACGTTGCCACCGGGGATGGCGTCCTTGACGGTCGCCACGATGGTGTCGCCGATGCTGGCGTAACGGCGACCGGAGCCACCGAGAACACGGATGCACAGGATCTCCTTGGCACCGGTGTTGTCGGCGACCTTCAGTCGCGACTCCTGCTGAATCACTCGATCTCCTATCGTCTCACCGGTTCTCTTCCCACCCGCGGAGCGGGCCGGCCGAGCCTGGCGGAACGGAATGTGGACTGTGCCCGATGCCGTCCCGATCGGGATCCGATCGGCGACGTCGCCGTCGACCGGTCCCGGGCACCAAAAAACCCTCGGCCGGACTCAGGCACTGGCAGGATGAACGCGGGGCGTTCGCCGTAGGTGCGAGGTCTCCGACGAGGACGGATCTGGTGGCACCGGATCCTGTCGCGGACGAACACGGGCGCTCGCGGGGCGAGCGGACGCGGTCGTCCGGCAACCGTCCAAGCGTACGCCTCCGGGCTGCGGCGTGTCACCCCGTCGAGGGCGGCTGACGGGTGTGGGCTTGCTTACCCGTCACCCCGTCGGCCGTCCTCGGGACGATCACCGGTGCCGCTGCCGCGGCGACTCAGACGCTCCCGGCCAGCTGGCCGCGCTGCTCGTCGTCGAGGTCGACGACGGGGATCGCGTCGGTGCCCGGCAGGGGCTCGCCCGCGGCGTCGACCGCCATGGCGACCTCCTCCTGGCGCCTAGACTCTCCGCATGATCGACATCGACGTCGCCCTCCGCCTCCGCGAGGCGGGCCTGCCCTGGGAGCCCGAGGACGGGGACCGCTTCGCCCTGGACACCGAGGATCTCCGCGAGGAGTCCTTCCTCCTCGCCTCGATGGTGGTCGAGCGCGCCCGCGGCCGCACCGGCACCGCGGTGCTCCGGTTCAACGGCACCACCGAATGGGCTCTCGACTCGGTCGAGCAGCACGAGGCGGTGTGGCTCCCCCGCGAGGACCAGCTGCGATCCGCCCTCGGCCCCGCCTTCCGCGCCCTGCGCCGCACCGACGACGGCGGCTTCGCGGTCGATGTGCGCCTGCCCGGCGGGGAGGAGCGGACCATCCCAGCCCCCCGCGCGGAGGACGCCCTGGCCGGGGCGCTGCTGGTGACGCTCTCCGCCTGAGCGCAGCCCGCGACGCAGGACGTCCCGGACGACGCAGGACATCCCGGAGACGCCGACGGGCCGGTCCCTCCCCCGCAGGGGACGGACCGGCCCGTCGTAGCGATCAGTCGGTCGTCAGGACGACGGTCGGATCACTTGGCCTTCTCGATGATCTCCACCAGGCGCCACCGCTTCGAAGCGGACAGCGGGCGGGTCTCCATGAGGAGCACGCGGTCGCCGATGCCGGCCGAGTTCTCCTCGTCGTGAGCCTTGAACTTGTTGGTCTTGGTCGTGACCTTGCCGTAACGAGCGTGCTTCACACGCTCCTCGACCTCGACGACGATGGTCTTGTCCATCTTGTCGGAGACCACGTAGCCGCGGATCGTCTTGCGGTAGGGGCGCTCGTGGGAGGAGGCGTGGGCGCCGTCCTTCTGGAGCTCCTCGACCTCAGGGGTGTTCTCAGTCATCTCTGTTCCTCGCTTCGCGGTCACTCGGCGGAGCCGGGGGCCTGACGGATGCCCAGCTCGCGCTCGCGCAGGATCGTGTAGATCCGCGCGATGTCCTTCTTGACGGACCGCAGGCGGCCGGAGCTCTCGAGCTGACCGGTGGCGGACTGGAAACGAAGCTTGAACAGCTCGTCCTTGGCCTTCGCCAGCTCCTCGGCCAGCTTGGCGTCGTCCAGCTTGTCCAGTTCATCGGCGGTGAGCTTGGTCGCTGCCATCAGATGTCACCACCCTCTCGGCTCAGAATGCGGCACTTCATGGGGAGCTTGTGCATCGCCAGGCGCAGGGCCTCGCGAGCAACCTCCTCGTCGACGCCGGCGATCTCGAACATGACCCGTCCCGGCTTGATGTTGGCGATCCACCACTCGACCGAACCCTTACCGGAGCCCATGCGGACCTCGGCAGGCTTCTTGGTGAGAGGACGATCGGGGTAGATGTTGATGTACACCTTGCCGCCACGCTTCATGTAGCGGGTCATGGCGATACGAGCCGCCTCGATCTGGCGGTTGGTGACGTAGGCCGGCGCGAGCGCCTGGATGCCGTAGTCGCCGAACGCGAGATCGGTGCCGCCCTTGGCCATGCCGCTGCGGGTCGGGTGGTGCTGCTTGCGGTGCTTGGTCCTGCGAGGGATCAGCATGTCGCTCAGGCCTCCGTTCCGGACTGCTGTGCGGGAGCCTCCGCCTGCTCGGCGGGAGCGGTGGACTGCGCTGCAGCCTCCGTGGTCTCCCGACGGGCGCCGGCGTTGCGCTCGTTACGACGGCCGCGGGGGCGCTCGGCGCGGGGACCGCGCCCGCCGCGCGGACCCTGACCCTGCGACGCCGCGGCCTGGGCCGCGAGCTCCTTGGCGGTGACGTCGCCGTTGTAGATCCACACCTTCACGCCGATGCGGCCGAAGGCGGTGCGGGCCTCGTGGAAGCCGTAGTCGATGTTCGCGCGGAGGGTGTGCAGCGGCACGCGCCCCTCGCGGTAGAACTCGTTACGGCTCATCTCGGCGCCGCCGAGGCGGCCGGAGACCGCCACGCGGATGCCCTTGGCGCCGGCGCGCTGAGCGGACTGCATGCTCTTGCGCATCGCGCGGCGGAAGGACACGCGAGCAGCGAGCTGCTCGGCGATGCCCTGCGCCACGAGCTGGGCGTCGGCCTCGGGGTTCTTGACCTCGAGGATGTTCAGCTGGATCTGCTTGCCGGTGAGCTTCTCGAGCTCACCGCGGAGGCGCTCGGCCTCCGCGCCGCGGCGACCGATCACGATGCCCGGGCGGGCGGTGTGCAGGTCCACGCGGACACGATCACGGGTGCGCTCGATCTCGACCTTGGAGATGCCGGCCCGCTCGAGACCCTCGGACATGAGCTTGCGGATCGCGACGTCTTCCTTCACGTAATCGCGGTACCGCTGCCCCTCCTTGGTGGAATCGGCGAACCACCGGCTGCTGTGCTCCGTGGTGATCCCGAGGCGGAACCCGTTCGGATTGACCTTCTGGCCCATTCGCTTGGCTCCTTACTTGTTCACGGGAGCGACCACCACGGTGACGTGGCTGGTGCGCTTCTTGATCTGGAAGGCACGACCCTGAGCTCGCGGCTGGAACCGCTTCATGGTCGGACCCTCATCGACATAGGCGGCGGACACGACGAGCTCGCGCTCGTCGAAGCGCTCCCCCGCCTGGTCTGCCTTCACCCGCGCGTTGGCGATCGCGGACTCGACGAGCTTGAGGACGGGCTCGCTGGCTGCCTGCGGGGCGAACCGCAGGGTGTCCAGGGCCTCGGCCGTGCTCTTGCCACGAATCAGGTCGACAACGCGGCGAGCCTTCATGGGCGACATGCGGAGGTACCGCACCTGCGCCTTGGCTTCCATTGCTTCCTGCTTTCTCTCGAATTCGAGAAGCGCAGTCGCTGCTGACCGGAGGTCAGCGACGACGGCCCTTCTTGTCGTCCTTCTCGTGGCCCTTGAAAGTCCGCGTGGGGGCGAACTCGCCGAGCTTGTGGCCGACCATCGACTCGGTGACGAACACCGTGACGTGCTTCCGACCGTCGTGCACTGCGAAGGTGTGGCCGAGGAAGTCCGGGGTGATGACCGAACGACGCGACCAGGTCTTGATCAGGTTCTTGGTGCCCTTCTCGTTCTGAGCGTCCACCTTCTTCTGAAGGTGATCGTCGACGAACGGGCCCTTGGCGATACTGCGAGGCATTGGTGATTCTCCCTATCAGCGCTTCTTGCCGGTCCGACGACGGCGCACGATGAGCTTGTCGCTCTCCTTGCCCGGCTTTCGGGTACGGCCCTCGGGCTGACCCCAGGGCGACACCGGATGACGACCACCGGAGGTGCGGCCCTCGCCACCACCGTGCGGGTGGTCGACCGGGTTCATGACCACGCCACGGACGTGGGGGCGCTTGCCCTTCCAGCGCATGCGGCCGGCCTTGCCCCAGTTGATGTTGGACTGCTCGGCGTTGCCGACCTCGCCGATGGTGGCGCGGCAGCGGGCGTCGACGTTGCGGATCTCGCCGGAGGGCATACGCAGCTGGGCGTACGGGCCCTCCTTGGCGACGAGCTGCACGGAGGCGCCGGCCGAGCGCGCGATCTTCGCGCCGCCGCCGGGGCGGAGCTCGATCGCGTGGATCACGGTGCCCAGCGGGATGTTGCGCAGGGGCAGGTTGTTGCCGGGCTTGATGTCCGCGGCAGGACCGTTCTCGATCCAGTCGCCCTGACGCAGCTTGGCCGGGGCGAGGATGTAACGCTTCTCGCCGTCGGCGTAGTGCAGCAGCGCGATGCGCGCGGTGCGGTTGGGGTCGTACTCGATGTGCGCGACCTTGGCGTTCACGCCGTCCTTGTCGTGACGACGGAAGTCGATCACGCGGTAGGCGCGCTTGTGACCGCCGCCCCGGTGACGGGACGTGATGCGGCCGTTGTTGTTGCGGCCGCCGCTCTTGGACAGCGGACGCACCAGGGACTTCTCCGGCGTGGACCGGGTGACCTCGACGAAGTCGGAGCCACTCGAGCCGCGACGACCGGGAGTGGTCGGCTTGCTCTTACGAATTGCCATGTGGGTTTCCCTCAGACTCTCTTCGGCTCTTCGGATGTCGGCCGCCTCAGGCGACCGACCCTCCGAAGATGTCGATGGCTCCGTCGTTCAGGGTCACGATGGCGCGCTTGGTGTCCTTGCGCTTGCCCATCCCGAAGCGCGTGCGACGCGCCTTGCCCTGACGGTTGATCGTGTTCACCGAGGCCACCTTGACGTCGAAGATCTTCTCGACGGCGATCTTGATCTCGGTCTTGTTCGCATCGCCGGCGACGACGAAGGTGTACTTGCCCTCGTCCATCAGGCCGTAGCTCTTCTCGGAGACGACCGGGGCCAGCAGGATGTCGCGGGGATCCTTGTTCAGCGCGCTCACTTGGCGGCCTCCTCATCGGACGAGGCGGACTCCTTGACAGCGTTCACGAATCCGGCGGCCTTGGCGGCCTCCTCGGTCGCGAACCAGACCTCGGCCTTGGTGCGGCCGTACCACGGGGAGTCCGGGGTGTGGAACTTCATCGAGCCCTGGTTGCCCTTGATGTCGAAGCCCTCGGGAGCCGAGCCGTCGGCCAGGGGGGCCGCGGAGCCCGCGCCGTGGGGGCCCTCCTCCACCGCAGCGGCCGGGGCCGGGGCGGCGGACGCCGCGCGAGCGGCGGCGAAGGACGAGGTGGGCAGGGCCAGGGTCGCCTGAGCCACGAAGTCCTCGAGCGCACCGGCGGTGAACACGACGTCGTCGGAGAGCATGACGTCGTAGGTGTTCACCTGGTCCGCGTACAGGACGTGGGTGGTCGGCAGGTTGCGCGAGCTCAGCGCGCCCAGATCGTCGTCACGGGACACGACGACCAGCAGGTGCCGGCGGTCGGAGACGTGGGACAGGGTCACGCGGACGGCCTTGGTGGACGGGGCGTCGCCCGCGAGGAGCGAGGAGACCACGTGCACGCGACCGTTGCGGGCGCGATCGGAGAGGGCACCGCGCAGCGCGGCGGCCTTCATCTTCTTGGGGGTGCGCTGGCTGTAGTCGCGCGGCACCGGGCCGTGGACCGTGCCGCCGCCGGTGAACTGCGGGGCGCGCAGCGAGCCCTGACGGGCACGACCGGTGCCCTTCTGCTTCCAGGGCTTCTTGCCGCCGCCGCGGACCTCGCCGCGGGTCTTGGCCTGGTGGGTGCCCTGACGGGCCGCCGCCTGCTGGGCGACGACGACCTGGTGGATCAGGGGGACGTTGGTCTGCACGTCGAAGATCGACGCGGGCAGCTCGACGGAGCCGGACTTCTTGCCGGCCGGATCGAGCACGTCGACGGTCAGGTTGGCTGCCATCGGGCTCAGGCCTCCTTCACGGGGCTCTTGGCCGCCGAGCGGACGAGCACGAGGCCGCCCTTGGGGCCGGGAACGGCGCCCTTGACGAGCACGAGGCCCTTCTCGACGTCGACCGCGTGGACGGTCAGGTTCTGGACAGAGGTACGGGCGTTGCCCATACGACCCGCCATGCGCAGGCCCTTGAAGACGCGGCCCGGGGTGGACGCGCCGCCGATGGAGCCCGGCTTGCGGTGGTTGCGGTGCGCACCGTGGGAGGCGGAGACGCCGGCGAAGCCGTGACGCTTCATGACACCGGCGGTGCCCTTGCCCTTGGAGGTGCCGACGACGTCGACCTTCTGGCCGGCCTCGAAGATCGAGGCGTCGATCTCCTGGCCGAGGGTGAACTCCGCGGCGTTCGGGGTGCGCAGCTCGACGAGGTGACGGCGCGGGGTCACGCCGGCCTTCTCGAAGTGGCCCTTGAGCGGCTGCGAGACCTTGCGGGGGTCGATCTGCCCGTAGGCGATCTGGACCGCGTCGTAGCCGTCGGTCTCGACGGAGCGGATCTGGGTGACGACGTTGCCGGCCGCCTGCACGACGGTCACCGGCACGAGCTTGCCGTTCTCGTCCCAGACCTGGGTCATGCCGAGCTTGGTGCCGAGCACGCCGGACACGGGTCGGGCGCTCTGGCCCGTCAGTTCGTTGCTCATCTCCACCACCCTCAGAGCTTGATCTCGATGTTGACGTCCGCCGGCAGGTCGAGACGCATGAGCGAGTCCACGGCCTTCGGCGTGGGATCGACGATGTCGATCAGTCGCTTGTGCGTGCGCATCTCGAAGTGCTCACGGGAGTCCTTGTACTTGTGGGGCGACCGGATCACGACGAACACGTTCTTCTCGGTCGGCAGCGGCACCGGGCCCACCACAGTCGCGCCCGCGGAGGTCACCGTGTCGACGATCTTGCGCGCCGAGCTGTCGATCACCTCGTGGTCGTACGACTTGAGCCGGATGCGGATCTTCTGTCCCGCCATGGCGTCCTGTCTCTCTTCTTCGTCTGGCATGAATACAGCCGCTCCCCCGACACCCGAGGACGGGCGTGTCGCCCTCCGCGGGGCGCATGAGCCCAGCAGGAGGCCGCCGAGGACCGGCTGCGTACTGCGCATATCCCTCTGACGATGCGCGCTCGATGCATGGGCATCGTTCGCATCCTCGGGTCGGACCTCATCCGGTGATCATTCGCCGAGGAAGACCCTCGGAGAACGGAACCGGGCATGTCGGCCCGCGCAGACAACTCGACCAGTCTGCCAGAGATCGGAAGGTACTCACAAGGGGACCCCGGGTGCACCCCGTCACAGGATGCTCCCGGGGCGCCCCGTCGGCCGGTCCGTACTGGCACGTAGCTGCCCCGACGTGTCCGTGCCCCTGCTTGTGCCTACTTGTTCGTCGACGGCCCGATCCCGCCCTGCAGCTGGCGCTGGAAGATCACGTAGACGATCAGCACCGGCAGGATAGTGATCGTGACGGACGCGAACATCGCGCCCCAGTCCGACTGGTACCCCTGCTGGGCCTGGAGGTTCACCAGGCCCTGGGCGAGCACGTATTTCTCCTCGTCGGAGTTCAGCACCACCGGGAGGAGGAACTGGTTCCACAGCCCCAGGAAGTTGAAGATCGTGACGCTCGCGAGGCCGGGCCCCGCCATCGGGATCATCACCTGGAAGAAGGTGCGGAAGTCCCCGGCGCCGTCGATCGCGGCCGCCTCGGCGATCTCCTCGGGCAGCTGCCGGAAGAACGCGTATAGGAAGAACACCGTGAACGGGAGCGCGAAGCCCGCATAGGACAGGATCAGCCCCACGTAGGTGCCCCGCAGTCCCATCGACTGCAGCACGAAGAACAGCGGCACCACCGCGAGGAACAGCGGGAAGGTGAGCCCGGCGATGAGCGCGTAGTAGATCGCCCGTCGGCCCGGGAACTCGAAGCGCGCCAGCACATAGGCGCACATCGAACCCAGCAGCATCACCAGGAACAGTGCCGAGCCCACGACGATCAGCGTGTTGCCGAAGAACCGGCCGATGCCGGCCTCCTGCCAGGCGGTGACGAAGTTGTCCAGCCGCCACCGCTCCGGCAGAGCGAAGGGCGAGGTGAGGATCTCCCGGGAGCCCTTGAAGGAGCTGTACACGGTCCAGATCAGCGGCAGGATCACCAGCAGCGCCCAGACCGTGAGGACCACGTGGGCGACCGTGCCGAAGATCCGGTCGCCGGCGGTGCGGCGGGGAGGGCGGCGTTCGAGGGCGGTGCTCATGCGTCTCCCTTCCGTCCGACGCCGAAGAGCACGATCACGGCCATCAGCATCGTGACCAGGGCCAGGACGACGCCCATCGCGGAGGCCAACCCGAACTGCGACTTCTGGAAGGCGGTCTCGTAGAGATAGCGGGAGATGACCTCGGTCGACTTGCCGGTGCCGCCGTTCGGGGTCATGACGTTGATGTAGACGAACATGTCCAGCGCCATGATGCCCATGTAGACCACGGCCGTGGAGACGTTCTCCCGCACCATCGGCAGGATGATCTGCACCGCGAGGCGGACCCGGCCGCAGCCGTCGAGGCGCGCCGCCTCGACCACCTCGGACGGGATCGCCTTGATCGCGGCGACGAAGAGCACCATGTAGAAGCCGACGAGCGACCAGACCACGGCCGCGACGATCGCCGCGAGGGCGAAGCGTCGGTCGCCGAGCCAGCCGATCCCGTGGTCGAGGCCGATCAGTCCGAGCATGCCGTTGAGCAGTCCGCCGTTGGGCGAGTAGACGAAGGCGAAGAGGATGCCGACGACCACCGCGGGGATCACGTACGGGAAGAAGCTCACGACGCGATAGATGCTCGCGCCGCGGACTCCGCGGATCTCGCCCTTCGAATCGCCGCCGACGGTGACCAGCACCGCCAGGGCGAAGGCCAGGGAGATGACCACGGTGGGCAGCGCGACCAGCAGGATCAGGTTGTTGCGCAGGGCCCGCAGGAAGGTGTCGTCCTTGAAGAGGCGGATGTAGTTGTCCAGGCCGATGAACTCCGGGGCAGCCGCGTAGCCGCGCCAGTTCGTGAAGGAGAAGACGACGGCCTGCAGCACCGGCCACACCACGAAGAGGCCGTACAGCAGTAGCGGCAGACCGAGGAAGAGAGCGAAGAAGAGCAGGCGGGACGGGGTCAGACGGGCGCGGGCCCGTCGGGTGCCGGAGGTGGCACCCGACGGGCCGGCGACGGGGACAGCTGCCATCAGACGACGTCGAACTTGTCGATGCTGTCGTCCTCGCGCACGGCATCGATCAGGCCCTGCTCCCGCTCGCGTGCCTGATCGGCGGTGATGTCGCCGTTGAGGAACTCCGTCCACAGCGTGACGGAGTCGGGGCCGAGCCCGTACCAGTCGCGGAAGTTGAAGTGGAAGGTGTTCTCTCCCGCGGCTTTGATCATCTCGTTGGTGGAGGCCAGTGCCGTGGACCCGAAGGCGTCGTCCGGGATGGTGTCCTTGACGATGGTGGGCGAGGAGGTCATCGAGGAGAAGTTCTCCGCCTGCTCCTTGGAGAGCATGACCCGCAGGAACTCCAGCCCACCGGCACCGTGCGCCGCCTGGGACGGGATGAAGAACGGCTCGCCGGCGGTGCCGTGGATCGCCTCGAGCGGCAGGGCGGCGCCCGAGGAGAGCAGCGGCACCGGGCACGCCATCATCTGGTAGCCCTCGGGAGTGGTGTCCCGCTGCTCGTTCTCGATCCAGGAGCCCGACGGGTAGATCACCGCCTTGCCGGTCACCCACTGGGTCTGCGCCTCGGTGTGCTTGATGCTCGCACCGCCCGAGAGGAAGTAGCCGGCCGTCACCGCCTCCTCGATCGCGGCATAGGCGGCGACCACGGCGTCCTGGGAGAAGGCGTCCTCCGCCAGGGAGTCGATCTTCGTCCGGATCTCGTCGCCGCCCTCCTTGATCGCCATGGAGATGGCGAGCTCCTGGTAGTAGTTCGACGCGTTCTGGCCGCCCCACGGGAAGAGCGCGAGCCCCTCCCCCTTCGCGGCCTCGCCGATGGTCATCAGCTCGTCCCAGGTGGTGGGCGGCGCCCAGCCCTTCTCCTCGAACTGGGCTCCCGAGTACCAGAGGGCGTAGACGGTGTAGACGTAGTTCAGGGCGTAGACCGTGCCCGAGTAGGTGCCCGGGTCCAGTGCCCCCGGCAGCAGGGTGTCGCCCACGGTGCCCTCCCCGTCCAGGGACGGTGCCTCGAGCAGCGCGGTGATGTCGGCGAGGGAGCCCTCGGAGATCAGCGCTCCGGCGTTCATCGACTGCGCGCCCGAGTTGTCGAAGATATCGGGAGGGGTGCCGTCGATGAAGCGCGGCTGCAGGTCCGGCTGGATGTTGACGGTCGAGGTGACCTGCGGGTCGGAGTCGGGGTACAGCTCCTTGTACTTCGTCCCGGCGTCCTTCGCGTACTGATCGCCGTAGCCGCCGTTGAAGATGACGACGTCGACGGTGCCCGCCGTATCGATGCCGAAGGGGTTGTCGTCGCTGACCTCTCCCCCGCCCTCGGGGACGGCGCCGCCGCCTTCCTCACCTCCGCCGCCCCCTCCGGCGGCGCAGGCGCTCAGGGCCGCGGCACCGGCGGAGGCGCCGGCTAGGCCGAGGAACAGGCGACGCGAGGCGCCGAGACGATCCGCCGGGGTCTCCGGTACGGTGAGTTTCGTGGGCTCTTCCATGGCTCCAGCACTCCTTCGGGATGGCATGGCTGGGCCCCGTGGTCGGCGCCCTCGCCGTTGGTGGCCGCAACATTACGCTCGTCCGGCCCCCTAAACGGTCGTCTTCACGCACCGAAAGATCACGGTTCGATATACGCGACGTGACCGGCGCGCTCCACCGACCGAGCATTCGGAGGGCGTCCCGGCCCCTCGTCCAGCCGCCGATCAGCGGATCCCCCGGCAACGCCCGGCGCCCGTGCAGGTCACGCGGAACGTCGCGGTCTACCCTGGCCCCATGAGCCAGCCCTCCGGATCCGTCTCCCCGCACACAGCCCGACTGTTCAACCTCGAGTACCCCCACTCGCTCGGCGTGTACTCCACCTACTCCGAGGTGCAGTCGGTCGTTGACACGCTCGCGGACCGGCAGTTCCCCGTGCAGTCCACACTCATCGTCGGGACCGATCTGCGACTGATGGAGCGCGTCACCGGACGGCGCACCTGGGGCAGGGTGATCGGCCAGGGCGTGCTCTCGGGTGTGTGGATGGGCTTGTTCGTCGGACTCATCCTCATGTTCCTCAGCCCCGGCAACATCGGCGTCGTGATCTCGGCGGTGCTCATGGGCATCGTCTTCTTCACCGTGTGGTCGGTGATCGGCTACGCGATGAGTGGCGGGAAGCGGGACTTCACCTCGATGACCGCGACCATCCCGATGCAGTACGAGCTGCTCGTCGAGCACAAGCACTCCGGGGAGGCCCGCCGCATCCTCGCCGAGCAGGGCGTGGCGGCCCCGCAGCGCGGCACCGTCGGCGTACCGGCAACGCACGGGGCCGGCGCGGCCGGTTCCGTCGGCGGCGCAGCAGGTTCCGTGGGCGGCGCGGCCGGGCACTACGGCGCGAGCCCGCAGCCCGGACACCCGCACGCGACTCCCCCGCAGCAGGCGAACCACCAGAGCTCGGCAGCCGCCCCGTTCGGACAGGCCGGGCCGGCGACGCCCGCTCACCCCTCGGCGTCACAGCGCACCGCGCCGTCGTACGGCCAGCCGGCACCGAATGCCGCACCGTCGGCCCCCGCATCATCGACGCAGAACCGCCCCCAGTTCGGGCAGCCCGCCGGGACGCCGCTGCGCGAGAGCAGCGCACCGGCCGACCGGCCGGTCGACGGACGTCGACCGGCATCGACCACCGAGGCCCCCGATGCGGACGCACCTTCGGCCGAGGATCCCGACTCGCGGCGCTGAGCAGGCTCCTCCGCCGCCGCTGAGCTCCGCCGACGCCCCGTCACCCCGCCGCCCTGTTCGGCCGGGGTGGCGGGGCGTCGTCATGCCTCTGGCGGTCGGGCTGTTTCCGCCGCGCAGTGGGAACCGAGGGGTGGACGGGGGCGTTGGAGCACGAGGGCCGGGTGGGGCGCCGGCCGACGCCAGATGCCCCGGGAATGACAGAGGACCCCGACCCGGTCTCCCGGGTCGAGGTCCTGCTGTCAGTCAGCGTCGCGGGGTCTCCCCCGCCGCGATCACTTGGTGATCTTGGTGACGCGGCCGGAGCCCACGGTGCGGCCACCCTCACGGATGGCGAAGCCGAGGCCCTCCTCCATGGCGATCGGCTGGATCAGCTCGACCGTCATCTCGGTGTTGTCGCCGGGCATGACCATCTCGGTGCCCTCGGGCAGCGTGATGACGCCGGTGACGTCGGTGGTCCGGAAGTAGAACTGCGGACGGTAGTTCGAGTAGAAGGGGTTGTGACGGCCGCCCTCGTCCTTGGACAGGATGTAGACCTGCGCCTCGAAGTTGGTGTGCGGGGTGATGGTGCCGGGCTTGGCCACGACCTGGCCACGCTCGACGTCCTCACGCTTGGTGCCACGCAGCAGCAGACCGCAGTTCTCGCCGGCCCACGCCTCGTCCATCTGCTTGTGGAACATCTCGATACCGGTGACCGTGGTCTTCTGCGGCTCGCGGATGCCGAGGATCTCGACCTCGGAGTTGATCGCGAGCTTTCCACGGTCGACCTTGCCGGTGACCACGGTGCCGCGGCCCTGGATGGTGAAGACGTCCTCGATGGGCATGAGGAAGGGCTGGTCGAGATCGCGGACCGGGTCCGGGATGTTCTCGTCCACAGCCTCCATGAGCTCCTCCACGGACTTGACCCACTTCTCATCGCCCTCGAGGGCCTTGAGAGCGGAGACCTGGATGACGGGAGCGTCCTCGTCGAAGCCCTGGGCTCCGAGCATCTCGCGGACCTCCATCTCGACGAGCTCGAGGATCTCCTCGTCGTCGACCATGTCGGACTTGTTGAGAGCGGCGAGCAGGTAGGGGACGCCGACCTGCTTGGCGAGGAGGACGTGCTCACGGGTCTGAGCCATCGGGCCGTCGGTCGCGGCGACCACGAGGATCGCGCCGTCCATCTGAGCGGCGCCGGTGATCATGTTCTTGACGTAGTCGGCGTGGCCGGGGGCGTCGACGTGCGCGTAGTGGCGCTTCTCGGTCTCGTACTCGATGTGCGAGACGTTGATCGTGATGCCGCGCTGCTTCTCCTCGGGCGCGTTGTCGATCGTGTCGAAGTCACGCTTCTCGTTGACGTCCGGGTACTTGTCGTACAGAACCTTCGAGATGGCGGCGCTCAGCGTGGTCTTGCCGTGGTCGACGTGACCGATGGTGCCGATGTTGACGTGCGGCTTGGTCCGCTCGAACTTGGCCTTAGCCATGGTGGTGTCCTCCTAGGACTTCTTCTCGTGGTACTTCTGGATCGGGATCGGGCGCCGCCCCGAGGGGCGACGGTCCGACGGAAGCGGGGGGAGCAGGAGAAGGACTCTACCTGCTCCCCGACGACTCACTCGCCCCGGGTCTTCGCGATGACCTCGTCCGCGATGTTGGACGGGACCTCCGCGTAGCTGTGGAACTGCATCGTGTACATCGCGCGACCCTGGGTCTTGGACCGCAGGTCGCCGACGTACCCGAACATCTCCGACAGCGGGACGAGAGCACGGACGATCTTGACCCCGCTCGCGTCCTCCATCGACTGAACCTGCCCGCGACGCGAGTTCAGGTCGCCGATGACATCTCCCATGTACTCCTCCGGAGTACGGACCTCGACGTCCATGAGCGGCTCGAGGAGGACGGGCTGCGCCTTGCGCAGAGCCTCCTTGGCCGCCATGGAGCCGGCGATCTTGAACGCCATCTCCGAGGAGTCGACGTCGTGGTACGCGCCGTCGATCAGCTCGGCCTTGACGTTCACGACCGGGTAGCCGGCGAGGATGCCCGACTGCAGGGCGTCCTGGATGCCCGCGTCCACGCTCGGGATGTACTCGCGCGGGATGCGGCCGCCGGTGACCTTGTTCTCGAACTCGTAGAACACACCCTCCTCGGCGTCGGTGAGGGGGCCGAAGGTGATCTGGACCTTCGCGAACTGGCCGGAGCCACCGGTCTGCTTCTTGTGGGTGAAGTCGTACTTCTCCACGGTCCGCTTGATGGTCTCGCGGTAGGCCACCTGGGGCTTGCCGATGTTGGCCTCGACCTTGAACTCGCGGCGCATGCGGTCCACGAGGATGTCGAGGTGCAGCTCGCCCATGCCCTTGATGACGGTCTGCCCGGTCTCCTCGTCGAGCTCGACCTGGAAGGTCGGGTCCTCCTTGGCGAGCTTCTGGATGGCCACGCCGAGCTTCTCCTGGTCGCCCTTGGTCTTGGGCTCGATGGCCACGGAGATCACGGGCTCGGGGAAGGACATGGACTCCAGCTGGATCGGGGAGCTGGGATCGGCCAGGGTGTCACCGGTGGTGGTGTCCTTGAGGCCGATGAACGCGTAGATGTGGCCCGCGAAGGCCTCGTCCACCGGGTTCTCCTTGTTGGAGTGCATCTGGAACAGCTTGCCGACGCGCTCCTTCTTGCCGGTGGTCGCGTTGAGCAGCTGCTCACCGGTCTTGACCTGGCCGGAGTACACGCGCACGTAGGTGAGCGCACCGAAGAACGGGTGAGCGGCGACCTTGAACGCGAGCGCCGAGAAGGGCTCGTTCCAGTCGGGCTTACGGGTCAGCTCGACCTCTTCGTCGTTCGGCTTGTGACCGACCATGGCGGGCACGTCGAGCGGCGAGGGGAGGTAGTCGATGACGCCGTTGAGCATGGGCTGGACGCCCTTGTTCTTGAAGGCGGAGCCGCAGAACACGGGGTAGGCCTGCGAGGACACGGTCATCGCGCGGATGCCGGCCTTGAGGTCCTCGATCGAGAGGTCGCCCTCCTCGAGGTACTTGTCCATGAGCTCCTCGGAGCTCTCGGCCACGTCCTCGACGAGCTTGGAGCGGTACTCCTCGACGAGCTCGGCGAGATCCTCGGGGATCGGGATCTCGCGCTGCCACTGACCGAGGGCGGCATCGCCCTTCTTCGCGTTGATCGCGGGGAGATCCTCCTCGAGGGTCTCGGGCCAGTCGTAGGCCTTCATCTCGACGAGGTCGACGACACCGGCGAAGTCGTTCTCCGCACCGATCGGGACCTGCATGACCAGCGGCTTCGCGCCGAGGCGCTCGATGATGGTCTTGACGGTGAAGAAGAAGTCAGCGCCCAGCTTGTCCATCTTGTTGACGAAGCAGATGCGGGGCACGTCGTACTTGTCCGCCTGGCGCCAGACGGTCTCCGACTGGGGCTCCACGCCCTCCTTGCCGTCGAACACGGCGACCGCGCCGTCGAGCACGCGCAGCGAGCGCTCCACCTCGACGGTGAAGTCCACGTGGCCCGGGGTGTCGATGATGTTGATCTGGTTGTCGTGCCAGTAGCAGGTCGTCGCGGCCGACGTGATCGTGATGCCGCGCTCCTTCTCCTGCTCCATCCAGTCCATCGTGCCGGCGCCGTCGTGGGTCTCGCCCATCTTGTAGTTCACGCCGGTGTAGAAGAGGATGCGCTCGGTCGTGGTGGTCTTGCCGGCATCGATGTGGGCCATGATGCCGATGTTGCGGACCTTGTTCAGGTCGCTGAGCACTGCGAGTGCCACGGGCTTGTGCCTTTCTGAAGGACGGAGTCTGGTCGACGTGCCAGGGAGGCGGGAGCGGGGCCCCTCCGCGAGGAGGGGCCCCGCTCAACCTCACCAGCGGTAGTGCGCGAAAGCCCGGTTGGACTCAGCCATCTTGTGGGTGTCCTCGCGTCGCTTCACAGCGGCGCCGAGGCCATTGCTGGCGTCGAGGATCTCGTTCATCAGACGCTCGGTCATGGTGTTCTCGCGACGAGCGCGGGAGTAGCTGACCAGCCAACGCAGCGCGAGGGTGGTCGCACGGTTCGGCTTGACCTCGATCGGCACCTGGTAGGTCGCACCGCCGACGCGGCGGGAGCGGACCTCGAGCGACGGACGGATGTTGTCCAGCGCCTTCTTCAGCGTGACGACCGGATCCTGGCCGTTCTTCTCACGAGCACCCTCGAGGGCGCCGTAGACGATGCTCTCGGCGACGGTCTTCTTGCCGTCGAGGAGGATCTTGTTGATGAGCTGGGTGACGATCGGCGAGCCGTAGACGGGATCGACCACGAGCTGGCGCTTGGGAGCGGGGCCCTTACGAGGCATTACTTCTTCTCCTTCTTCGCGCCGTAGCGGGAGCGCGCCTGCTGGCGGCCCTTCACGCCCTGCGTGTCGAGGGAGCCGCGCACGATCTTGTAGCGCACACCGGGGAGGTCCTTCACACGACCGCCGCGGACGAGCACGATGGAGTGCTCCTGCAGGTTGTGGCCCACACCGGGGATGTAGGCGGTGACCTCGACGCCGGTCGACAGACGGACGCGCGCGATCTTGCGCAGCGCCGAGTTCGGCTTCTTGGGGGTCTGGGTGTAGACGCGCGTGCAGACACCGCGGCGCTGGGGCGAACCCTTGAGCGCGGGCGTCTTCGAGGCGGAGGACTTGACGTCCCGCCCCTTGCGCACCAACTGCTGAATAGTGGGCACAGCTCTTCTTCCTGTTTCGACCCTCGATGCTGTTCGCACCGGGGGATCACCTTCTTCGACCGCTCGCGCGGCCGGCGACCCGAGGCGCCGTCCCCATGTCCGAGGACCGCTGCGCTCCGACCCGCCCGTCGGACGATGGCGTCCGCCGGGCGTCTGGAGAACCGTGATCGGTGCCCGCCGAGAGGGGCCGGACATGGCCGCCTTCCGACATTCGGGCACGCCGCGAGGATCCGCTCCTCGCGGGGGACACCCTCCGCCTGCCCCGAGGGGCCGGCGACTCTCGTCCCGGGTCACGACCAGAGGGCACTCCGGACGCACCCGACAGTCTACTGAGGGCCGTGGTACGCGGTCAAAGCCTCCCCCGGCATCCGACGCAGATCACATGACGCCCCGTGTCCGCAGATTTGCGCCCCGGTGAACGGGGCGTGTACGGGCCTAGGACGCGACGAGCGCGCCGCCCCCGAGGGGACGGCGCGCTCGTCGCTCGCAGCACATCGATCAGCTGTACCCGACTGCTGATCTCCTGCCGCTCGTGCCTCGCAGCACGTCGATCAGCGGATACCGAGCTTCTTGGTGCAGGAGGGCCAGGCGCCCCAGCCCTGGCCGGCCTGGACCTTCTTGGCGATCGCGATCTGCTCGGAGCGGGAGGCCTTGTCGGCCGTGGAGGCGTACTGACCGCCGCCGTACGCCCGCCAGGTGGAGGCGCTGAACTGCAGGCCGCCGTAGTAGCCGTTGCCGGTGTTGATGGACCAGTTGCCGCCCGACTCGCACTGGGCGAGGCGATCCCACACGGACCCGGACGGAGCGGTCGGCGCCGACGAGGAGCCCGAGTCGTCGCTCGAGCCGGAGTCGTCGCTCGAGCCGGAGTCGTCGCTCGAGCCGCTGTCATCGGACTCGTCCTCGCTGGAGTCGCGCTCCGAGCTGCGGGTGGACTTCGTGGAGCTCGAGGAGCGCTGCTCCGGCTCCGGCGCCTTCTTGGTGCCCTTGGCGACGACCTCGTCCACCGGCTCGGCGGTGATCTCCTCGGAGACCTTCTCGGTCTCGGTGACCTCGCCGTTGACGACGGTGTCCTGGTAGACGACCTCCTTGGAACCCTTCTTGCCCTCGGTGGTGGTCTTGGTCTTGCCCTCGAGCAGCTCGTCGTCCTCGACGGTGGAGGATTCGAAGCCGATCTCCTCGGTCTCGGTGCGCTCGACGACGCGGGTGCGGTGCACCTCGATGGTGGCGCCGTCCTCGAGGAGGGACTCGCGCGGCACGGACGCGGTGTCGGAGTCCTGGATGTCGCCGAGGACCTTCTTCATCGCGTCGTCGACGGTCAGCGCGGTCACCTCGAAGGTGTCCTGACCGTACTGGCCGACGAACGTGACGGTCTTGCGGGTGACGACGGAGATGTCGGTGCCCTCGGCGCTCAGCTCGGTGGTCGGCTCCGGGGTGACGGCAGCGCCCTCGGCCTTGTAGTCGACCTCAGCCAGCGCGTCCTCGACGGTGTCGCCGGTGGTGAGCAGCTCCTGCGACTCGCCGTCCACCGTCACGGTGACCGGGTGGCGCTGGATGACCTGGATCTCCATGCCGTCGGTGACGGTCTCCTCGAGCCCCGGCATGACCAGGTCCGTGGACTGCACCGTGATGCCCTGCGCCTCGAGGAGCTCGGCCACGGTCGGGCTGAAGCTGCGCACGGAGGACTGCTCGCCGTATACGGTGACCGCGACCTCGTTGGAGACCGCGTACGCGGTGCCGCCACCGCCGACGGCGAGCACGGCCACGGTCGCCGCGCCGATGATCCACGGAGTCTTCTTCACTGTTCCACCTGTTCCCTGTGCCGCGCGGGCGCGGCGGTCGTCATGTCGTTCCTGAGCTGGGATCCCGGCCCGAAGGGGGATCTGCAGCTCCGTGGCGCGGGCGCCGCCCGGAGGGGCGCAGGGGAAGACCGCGGGAACTGCCGGTCTCCATGCTCCCGTCCTCCGCGCGCGGACGTAAGGCCTCTGGCGCGACCTTGGACAAGCGGCCACGAGGCCTTTACCCTCTCGTGAACCTCCGGGTCGGCCAGCTCACGGAACGGGTGGAACGGACACCGCGCCCCGTGGTGCGGACCACGCCGCCCCTCCCCCGCCGGCCAGGCCGCCGCCAGCCGTCCCGCCTGCCGTCGGCCGTCCCGTCGGCCGACCCGCACGCCGCCGGCCGTGCCGTCGGCCGACCCGCCCACTGCCGGACACGACGACGGACGCCGCGGCGCACTCCCCGGAGGGCGGCACCGCGGCGTCCGTCTCGCTCCCCCGCCCGTCGGCGGGGATGCTCAGGCGCTCACGCGCTCATCGGCTCAGCGGAAGTCCGTGCGGAACGGATCCGAGTAGTCGATGTCGTCGAGGTTGACCGCACCGGTCCCGCCGAAGCCGGAGAAGTCCAGCTCGTCGTAGCCGGGCACCTGGTACATCTGCGCCTTGGCCTCGTCGGTCGGCTCCACCGCGATGTGGCGGAACCGCGACAGGCCGGTCCCCGCGGGGATGAGCTTGCCGATGATGACGTTCTCCTTGAGCCCCATGAGCTGATCGCTCTTGCGGTTCAGGGCGGCCTCGGTGAGCACGCGAGTGGTCTCCTGGAAGGAGGCCGCCGAGAGCCACGACTCGGTCGCGAGCGACGCCTTGGTGATGCCCATGAGCTCGGGACGGCCGGAAGCCGGCTGACCCTGCTCGGAGAGCACCCGACGGTTCTCGCGCTCGAAGGAGACCCGCTCGGCGAAGTCGCCGGGCAGCAGGTCGGTGTCGCCGGACTCGATGATCGTCACGCGACGCAGCATCTGGCGCACGATGACCTCGATGTGCTTCGCGTGGATCTCCACACCCTGCGAGACGTACACCTTCTGGACCTCGTCCACGAGGTGCTGCTGCACCGCACGGGGGCCGAGGATGCGCAGCACCTGCTTCGGATCGACCGAGCCCTGGGTGAGCTGCTGACCGACCTCGATCGACTCGCCGTCGGAGATCAGCAGCGTCACACGCTTGGAGACGGTGTACGCGACCGGGTCGGTGCCGTCGTCCGGGGTCACGGTGATCTTGCGCTGCTTGTCGTTCTCCTCGATCTCGACGCGACCGGCGACCTCGGAGATCGGCGCGAAGCCGGCCGGGGTACGGGCCTCGAAGAGCTCCTGGACACGGGGCAGACCGTGGGTGATGTCGCCGTCCGCGCTCGCCACACCACCGGAGTGGAAGGTACGCATGGTCAGCTGGGTGCCGGGCTCACCGATGGACTGGGCCGCGACGATGCCGACGGCCTCGCCGATGTCGACCAGCTGGCCTGTGGCCAGCGAACGGCCGTAGCAGCGGGCGCAGGTGCCCACGACGGAGTCGCAGGTGAGCACCGAGCGGATCTTGGCGGTCCGCACGTTGGCGGCCACCATCGCCTCGAGCTGCACGTCACCGATCTCGGTGCCCGCGGGGAACACCTCGGCGCCATCCTCACCGATCACGGCGGCGGCCAGGATCCGGCCGTGCACCGTGGTGTCGACGTTGGGGGCCGGCACCAGGGCGCCGCCCTCCTCGACGGTCACCGGCAGGGTCAGGCCCTTGGTGGTGCCGCAGTCGTCCTCGCGGACGATGACGTCCTGCGAGACGTCCACCAGACGACGGGTCAGGTAGCCCGACTGAGCGGTCTTCAGCGCGGTGTCCGCGAGGCCCTTGCGGGAGCCGTGCGACGCGATGAAGTACTCCAGGACCGAGAGCCCCTCCTTGTAGTTGGAGAGGATCGGGCGCGGGATGATCTCGCCCTTCGGGTTGTTCACCAGGCCGCGCATACCGGCGATCTGGCGGATCTGCATCCAGTTGCCTCGGGCGCCCGAGTCGACCATCCGGAAGATGGTGTTGGAGCGCTCGAAGTTCTCCCGCATGGCGTTGTCGACCTCGTTGGTCGCCTCGGTCCAGATGTCGATGAGCTCCATGTTGCGCTCGGCCTCGGAGACCAGGCCCAGATCGCGGTTCTCCTGCACCTGGGCGGCCTTCGCCTCGTACTTCGCGATGATCTCCGCCTTGCTGGGCGGGGTCACGACGTCCGAGAGGGCGAAGGACACGCCGGAGCGGGTCGACCACGAGAAGCCGTAGGACTTCAGGGCGTCGAGGGACGCGGCGACCTGGCCCTTGTCGTAGCGCTCGGCGAGAGCGTTGACGATCGAGCCGAGGCGCTTCTTGCCGACCTGGCCCTGCACGAAGGGGTAGTCCTCCGGCAGCGTCTCGTTGAAGTAGACGGTGCCCAGGGTGGTCTCGAGGGTGATCGGGTCGCCCTCGCTCCAGCCCTCGGGGGCCTCCCAGTCGCTCGGCGGCACCACATCGGTGAAGCGGATCCGGACGGGGGCGTTCAGGTGCAGCTCGCCGCGGTCGTGGGCCATGATGGCCTCCGACTCGGAGGCGAACGCCCGGCCCGCGCCGGCCGCCTGCTCGCGCACGGTGGTCAGGTGGTACAGACCGATGATCATGTCCTGGGCGGGCATGGTCACCGGACGGCCGTCCGACGGCTTGAGGATGTTGTTCGAGGACAGCATCAGGATGCGGGCCTCGGCCTGGGCCTCCGCCGACAGGGGCAGGTGCACGGCCATCTGGTCACCGTCGAAGTCCGCGTTGAAGGCGGCGCAGACGAGCGGGTGCAGGTGGATGGCCTTGCCCTCGACGAGCTGCGGCTCGAAGGCCTGGATGCCCAGGCGGTGCAGGGTCGGCGCACGGTTCAGCAGCACCGGGTGCTCGGTGATGACCTCCTCGAGCACGTCCCAGACCTCGGGGCGGGCGCGCTCGACCATGCGCTTGGCGGCCTTGACGTTCTGGGCGTGGCTCAGCTCGACCAGGCGCTTCATGACGAAGGGCTTGAACAGCTCGAGCGCCATGCCCTTGGGCAGACCGCACTGGTGCAGCTTCAGCTGCGGGCCGTTCACGATGACGGAGCGGGCGGAGTAGTCCACGCGCTTGCCCAGCAGGTTCTGGCGGAAGCGGCCCTGCTTGCCCTTGAGCATGTCGGAGAGCGACTTCAGCGGACGGTTGCCCGGGCCGGTGACCGGACGGCCGCGACGGCCGTTGTCGAACAGCGAGTCGACCGACTCCTGCAGCATGCGCTTCTCGTTGTTCACGATGATCTCGGGGGCTCCGAGATCGAGCAGCCGCTTGAGGCGGTTGTTGCGATTGATCACGCGACGGTACAGATCGTTGAGATCCGAGGTCGCGAAGCGGCCGCCGTCCAGCTGCACCATCGGGCGCAGATCCGGGGGGATGACCGGGACGGCGTCCAGCACCATGCCGACCGGCGAGTTGGTGGTGGTGCGGAAGGCCGAAACGACCTTGAGGCGCTTGAGGGCGCGGGCCTTCTTCTGCCCCTTGCCGGTCGCGATGATCTCGCGCAGCAGCTCCGCCTCGGCGTCCAGGTCGAAGTCCTGCAGACGACGCTGGATCGCCTCGGCGCCCATGCCGCCCTCGAAGTAGGTGCCGTAGCGCAGCTTCATGGCGCGGTAGAGCTGCTCGTCGCCCTCGAGGTCGGCGACCTTGAGGCCCTTGAAGCGGTCCCACACGCGGGTGATGCGGTCGATCTCCGCGTCGTACTTCTTGCGGATCTGCGCCTGCTCACGCTCGGCGGAGTCGCGGACCTTGCGCTTGGCGTCGGCCTTGGCCCCCTCCTGCTCGAGCTGGGCGAGGTCCTTCTCGGCGGAGACGGCGCGCTGGTTCACGGCGGCGTCGCGCTCGTTCTCGAGCTCCTTGATCTCGAGGTCGAAACGCGCCTGGAGGTCGGGGAGGTCCTCGTGACGGGCGTCCACGTCGACCGCGGTGATCATGTACGCGGCGAAGTAGATGATCTTCTCGAGATCCTTCGGCGCGAGGTCCAGCAGGTAGCCGAGACGGCTCGGCACGCCCTTGAAGTACCAGATGTGGGTGACGGGAGCGGCGAGCTCCACGTGGCCCATGCGCTCACGGCGGACGGAGGACTTGGTGACCTCCACGCCGCAGCGCTCGCAGACGATGCCCTTGAAGCGGACGCGCTTGTACTTGCCGCAGTAGCACTCCCAGTCCCGGGTGGGACCGAAGATGCGCTCGCAGAACAGGCCGTCCATCTCGGGCTTCAGGGTGCGGTAGTTGATGGTCTCCGGCTTCTTGACCTCGCCGTGGGACCAGCCGCGGATGTCGTCGGCGGTAGCCAGACCGATGCGCAGCTCATCGAAGGTGTTGACGTCGAGCACAGGTGTCCTTCTCTCGATCGGAAAAGAGGTGGTGTCTGAGGGAACGGGGCCTGGGGCGGGGGCCCGCGGCGGTCAGCGCCGCGAGCGCCCCCGTCGCTCAGACCTCTTCGATGGAGCCGACGCCCTCGTGCGGGCGGCGGGACAGGTCGATGCCGAGCTCCTCCGCCGCGCGGAAGACCTCCTCATCGCTCTCGCGGACCTCCTGGGCGGTGCCGTCGGACGAGAGGACCTCGACGTTCAGGCACAGCGACTGCATCTCCTTGAGCAGCACGCGGAAGGACTCCGGGATGCCGGGCTCGGGGATGTTCTCGCCCTTGACGATCGCCTCGTAGACCTTCACGCGGCCCGAGATGTCGTCGGACTTGATGGTCAGCAGCTCCTGGAGCGCGTATGCCGCGCCGTACGCCTCGAGGGCCCACACCTCCATCTCGCCGAAGCGCTGGCCGCCGAACTGGGCCTTACCGCCCAGCGGCTGCTGCGTGATCATCGAGTAGGGGCCGGTCGAACGGGCGTGCAGCTTGTCGTCGACCAGGTGGTGGAGCTTGAGGATGTACATGTAGCCGACGGAGATCGAGTCCGGGATCGGCTCGCCGGAGCGGCCGTCGAACAGCTGCGCCTTGCCGTTCTCCTTGATCATGCGCACGCCGTCCCGGTTGGGGCGGTGGTTCTTGATCAGGCCGGTCACCTCGTCGGCGGTGAGGCCGTCGAAGACCGGCACAGCGACCGGAGTGCCCGGCTCGCCGTGCAGGGCGGAGTCCGGGAGCGCCTCGGCGATCGGATCGTCCGAGTCGACGTCCCAGCCGGACTTGGCGACCCACCCGAGGTGGGTCTCCATGACCTGGCCGATGTTCATACGACCGGGCACACCCATCGGGTTCAGGATGATGTCGACCGGGGTGCCGTCCTCGAGGAAGGGCATGTCCTCGACGGGCAGGATCTTCGCGATGACGCCCTTGTTGCCGTGGCGTCCCGCGAGCTTGTCGCCGTCGGTGATCTTGCGCTTCTGGGCCACGTACACGCGGACCATCTCGTTGACGCCGGTCGGCAGGATGTCGCCGTCCTCGTCGTCGTTGAAGACCTGCACCGCGATGACGGTGCCGGACTCGCCGTGGGGGACGCGCAGCGAGGTGTCGCGCACCTCGCGGGCCTTCTCACCGAAGATGGCGCGCAGCAGGCGCTCCTCCGGGGTCAGCTCGGTCTCGCCCTTCGGGGTGACCTTGCCGACGAGGATGTCGCCCGGCTCGACCTCGGCGCCGATGCGGATGATGCCGCGCTCGTCGAGATCGGCCAGCACGTCGTCGCCGACGTTCGGGATGTCCCGGGTGATCTCCTCCTTGCCCAGCTTGGTGTCGCGGGCGTCGACCTCGTGCTCCTCGATGTGGATCGAGGTGAGGACGTCGTCCTGGACCAGGCGCTGGGACAGGATGATGCCGTCCTCGTAGTTGTGGCCCTCCCACGACATGAACGCGACCAGCAGGTTCTTGCCCATGGAGAGCTCGCCCTGGTCGGTCGAGGGACCGTCGGCCAGGATCGAGCCGGCCTCGACGCGGTCGCCCTCGTCGAAGAGCACGCGCTGGTTGTAGGAGTTGCCGGCGTTGGAGCGCTGGAACTTCCCGATCGGGTAGGTCTGGCGGGTGCCGTCGTCGGCCATCACGACGATCAGGTCCGCGGAGAGCTCCTCGATGACGCCGCCCTTGCGGGCCACGACCACGTCGCCGGCGTCGACCGCAGCGCGACGCTCCATGCCGGTGCCGACCAGCGGCATCTCGGCGCGGAGCAGCGGCACGGCCTGGCGCTGCATGTTCGAGCCCATGAGCGCGCGGTTCGCGTCGTCGTGCTCGAGGAAGGGGATCATCGCGGTCGCGACGGAGACCATCTGACGCGCGGAGACGTCCATGTAGTCGACCTCGGTCGGCGGCACCAGCTCGGGCTCGCCGCCGGTGGTGCGCGAGAGGACGGCCTCCTCGAGGAAGCGGCCGCTCTCGTCGATCTTCGCGTTGGCCTGGGCGATGACCTTGCGGTCCTCGTCGTCGGCGGTGAGGTAGACGATCTCGTCGGTGACGACGCCGTTCTCGACCTTGCGGTACGGGGTCTCGACGAAGCCGAACGGGTTGATCCGCGCGAAGGTCGCGAGCGAGCCGATCAGGCCGATGTTCGGACCCTCAGGGGTCTCGATCGGGCACATGCGGCCGTAGTGGCTCGGGTGGACGTCGCGGACCTCCATGCCCGCACGGTCGCGGGAGAGGCCGCCCGGGCCCAGCGCCGAGAGACGGCGCTTGTGGGTCAGGCCCGAGAGCGGGTTGTTCTGGTCCATGAACTGCGACAGCTGGGAGGTTCCGAAGAACTCCTTGATCGCCGCGGTGACCGGACGGATGTTGATCAGCGTCAGCGGGGTGATCGCCTCGACGTCCTGCGTGGTCATGCGCTCGCGGACGACGCGCTCCATGCGGGACAGACCCGTGCGGACCTGGTTCTGGATCAGCTCGCCGACCGCGCGGATGCGACGGTTGCCGAAGTGGTCGATGTCGTCGGTCTCGACACGGACCGGCCGGTCGTCGACGCTCGTGTACTCGGTGACGCCGTCGTGCAGGGCGACGATGTACTTGATGGTCGAGACGATGTCCTGCAGGCGCAGGGTCGACTCGGAGAGGCTGCCCTCGAGGCCGAGCTTCTTGCCGATCTTGTAGCGGCCGACCTTCGCCAGGTCGTAGCGCTTGGCGTTGAAGTACAGGTTGTTCAGCATGGCCTCGCCCGCATCGCGCGTGGGCGGCTCGCCCGGGCGCTGCTTGCGGTAGATGTCCATGAGCGCCTCGTCCTGCGAGGTGATGCGGTCCTTCTCGAGCGTGGAGCGCATCGACTCGAACTCGCCGAACTCCTCGAGGATGTCGCTGTGGGACATGCCGAGGGCCTGCAGCAGGGTGGTGACGGACTGCTTGCGCTTGCGGTCGATGCGCACGCCGACCTGGTCGCGCTTGTCGACCTCGAACTCGAGCCAGGCGCCGCGCGAGGGGATGACCTTCGCCGAGAAGATGTGCTTGTCGGAGGTCTTGTCGATCGACTCCTCGAAGTACACGCCCGGGGAGCGGACCAGCTGCGAGACGACGACGCGCTCGGTGCCGTTGATGATGAAGGTGCCCTTGTCGGTCATGAGCGGGAACTCGCCCATGAAGACCGTCTGGGTCTTGATCTCACCGGTCTCGTTGTTCATGAACTCCGCGATGACGTACAGCGGAGCGGCGTAGGTGAGGTCCTTCTCCTTGCACTCGTCGACCGTGTACTTCGGGTCGTCGAAGGTGTGGTCGCGGAAGGACAGCGACATGTTGCCGGCGAAGTCCTCGATCGGGGAGATCTCCTCGAGGATGTCGGCCAGACCCGAGGTCTGCGGGACGTCCTCGCGGCCGGCGGCGGCGGCCTCGGCCGCACGCTCCTGCCAGCGCTCGTTGCCCAGCAGCCAGTCGAACGAAGTGGTCTGCAGACTCAGCAGATCCGGAACGTCGATGGGGTCGCCGAGCTTCGCGAAGGTGACGCGAGGAGAGGCGGTGCGAAGTGCGATGTCAGTGGTGCGATCGGTGCTCGAGGCAGCCAAGGGGGGTCCTTCCACAGGCCGATGACGGAATCCCAGGCGCGGCGAACACCCGTCAGGGCAGTGGAGCAGGTGCCGGAGCGGCAGAACCCAGGGCGTCGCATGGCGCAAGGACCGAGCATAGCGAAGAACACGGATGGACACAAGGGCGCAGCAACGACCGGTCCATCCGCGTCGACCGCCATATGCCTGGCGCGGAGGTTCTGTCGGCGCCCCCTGCCCGTCTGGCTCGACCGGCTGGGCGGGATCCCGAGGGGATCGACCGCCGCGCACATGCGGCAGGGACGGCTCCGTACGGCAGACAGAATGGCCGGAATTCTCGTCACAGTCAAGCAGGACGCGCGGCGCGGGCTCCGGATGCGAGGACCCGGGATGGGAAGAGGTTCCGCCCAACATCAGCGGAACCCCCCTTCCGGAGCAGTGCGACTGCCATCAGGTGCGGCGCGCGCCGGAGCGCGCGCACGGGATCACTTGATGGTGATGGTCGCGCCGGCCTCCTCGAGCTTCGCCTTGGCAGCCTCGGCGTCCTCCTTCTTGACACCCTCGAGGACCGGCTTGGGAGCCTCGTCGACGAGAGCCTTGGCCTCCTTGAGGCCGAGCGAGGTGATGCCGCGCACCTCCTTGATGACGGCGATCTTGGCGGAACCGGCCGACTCGAGGATGACGTCGAACTCGGTCTTCTCCTCCTCGGCGGCGGCATCCGCGCCGGCACCGCCGGCAGCGGCGACGGCCACGGGGGCGGCCGCGGCAGCGGTGACCTCGAAGACGTCCTCGAACTGCTTCACGAACTCGGAGAGCTCGATGAGAGTCATCTCCTTGAAAGCCTCGATGAGCTCGTCGTTGCTGAGCTTCGCCATGGTGGCGTTCCTTCCTGTTGGCGGGACCGGGGTCCCTGCGGTGTTGTGCGGCGCTCACGCGCCAGGTCGAACAGTCCGGTCGGCCTCAGGCAGCCGATCCGGGAGGGAGGCAGGGGCCCCTCAGGCCTCCTGCTTGGCCCGCAGCGCGTCCACGGTGCGCACTGCCTTGGACAGCGGCGCGTTGAACACGGCGGCGGCCTTGGACATCGACGCCTTCATGGCGCCGGCGGCCTTGGCCAGCAGGACCTCGCGGGACTCGAGGTCCGCGAGCTTGGTGACGTCCTCCTCCGAGAGCAGCTTGCCCTCGAAGTAGCCGGACTTGACCACGAGCTTGTCGTGGGTCTTGGCGAAGTCACGCAGAGCCTTCGCAGGCTCCACCGGCTCGCCCTTGATGAAGGCGATAGCGGTCGGACCGCTGAGCGTGCCATCGAGAGCGGTGATGCCGGCCTCGCGGGCGGCGATCTCCGTGAGCGTGTTCTTCACCACGGCGTAGGTCGTCTCGGAGCCCAGCGAGCGACGGAGCTCCTTGAGCTCCCCCACGCTGAGGCCTCGGTACTCGGTGATGACAGCGGCGTCGGATGCACGGAACAGCTCCGCGATCTCGGCGACGGCGTCCACCTTCTCGGGCTTCGCCATGGCCCTCCTTCCAGAGGTCTCTCGCCGCCTGCCTGAACCACCCCGGACACAGGAAAGGCCTCGACACGCAGGTGTCGAGGCCAGGCGCACGATGTCGCCACGAGGGCGGGATCCGTGCGGATCGCTTCAGGTCACCTGCGCAGGCCGCCCCATGAGGGAGCGCTTCGGTCGCTCTCCAGGGGGAGGGCGACGACCGGCGGTCTTCGGTACGCACAACTCTAGACCAGCCTCCGCGGCAGCGCCATGCCGCGCTCGGCGGTCTCGGTCACATCGAGGTCGCGCCGGGTGGCGCACGTCGGGGGGTCTCGGCAGATCGGGGGACCTCGGTCCTCCGGGCCTCCGCGCGCGGCCGACGGGGCGGCTGCGCCGCCTCCTCCCCCAGCCTCCAGTGCACCGCCTAACCCGCAGATCAGCAAGGGGTACGAGGTCCCGCGAGCCCTGTCGGCACCAGCTCCCGCGATCGCCGCGGGAGAGCTCGAAGAACGCTCTGACCTGCAGACTTTCCACTGCGAGCGGGTGCTGGACGCCGTGATCCAGTCCACTTACTGTCGAGGTGACGGGATCGACCGGTCCCGCGGACAGGACAGGGACATGAGCACCACATCGACCCCCACGGAACCCACCACCGAGGACACCGTCGCCGCCATGATCGACGAGCTCGCCCAGCGCGGACGCCACGCGCTGGCCGCCTACGCCTCGTACACCCAGGAGCAGATCCGCTCCATCGTCCACGCCATGGCCCTCGCCGGCGTCGACCAGCACATGCCGCTCGCGCGGCTCGCGGTCGAGGAGACCGGACGCGGCCTCTTCGAGGACAAGTGCACGAAGAACCTCTTCGCCACCGAGTACGTCTGGAACTCGATGAAGGACGACCGGACCGTCGGCGTCATCTCCCAGGACACCCAGCGCGGCATCACCGAGATCGCCGAGCCCGTCGGTGTCGTCGCCGGGGTCACCCCCGTCACGAACCCCACCTCGACGGTCATGTTCAAGGCGCTCATCGCCGTGATGACCCGCAACCCGATCATCTTCGCCTTCCACCCGTCGGCCCAGCGCTGCTCGGCGGAGGCCGCCCGCGTGGTGCGGGACGCGGCCGTCGCCGCCGGCGCCCCCGCCGACTGCATCCAGTGGATCGAGGAGCCGTCGCTCGGCGCGACCACCGAGCTCTTGAACCACCCGGGCGTCGCGCTGACCCTCGCGACCGGTGGCGCGGGCATGGTGCGCGCCGCGTACTCCACCGGGAAGCCGGCCCTCGGCGTCGGCCCCGGCAACGTGCCCGTGTACGTCGACCGCACCGCGCCGATCGCCCGCACCGTCAACGACCTGATCCTCTCCAAGACGTTCGACAACGGCATGATCTGCGCGTCCGAGCAGGCGATCTTCCTGCACCGGGACGTGCGCACCGCGGTGCTCGACGAGTTCGCCGCCCAGGGCGCGCACCTCGTCACTGCCGCGCAGAAGAAGAAGCTGCAGGAGGTCATGGTCACCGAGGGGGGCATGATCGCGCCCGGGGTGGTCGGCATGAGCGCCGCCGCCATCGCGGAGCTGGCCGGCTTCACGATCCCCGACGGGACGACGCTGCTGCTCGTCCCGATCGACGGAGTCGGCGAGCAGGACCCGTTCTCCCGCGAGAAGCTCTGCCCCGTCCTCGCGGTCGCGACCGTGAAGGACCGGGCCGAGGGCCTCGACCGCTGCGAGGAGATGCTCGAGTTCGGCGGGCTCGGCCACACCGCGGTCCTCCACGCCACCGATCCGGAGCTGGAGCGCGAGTTCGGGCTGCGGATGAGGGCCTGCCGCATCATCGTCAACTCGCCGAGCGCCCTCGGCGGCATCGGCGACGTCTACAACGGGCTCCTGCCCTCGCTGACCCTCGGCTGCGGCAGCTACGGCCACAACTCGGTCTCGCACAACGTCGGCGCCGCCGACCTGCTGAACATCAAGCGCATCGCCGAGCGGAGGAACAACATGCAGTGGTTCAAGGTCCCGCCGAAGACCTACTTCGAGCGGTACTCGATCCAGTACCTCCAGGACATGACCGACATCTCGCGGGTGTTCGTGGTGACCGACCCGGGCATGGTGCAGTTCGGCTACGTCGACATCGTGCTGGACCAGCTGCGCCGGCGCGGCGACGTGGAGTGGACCGTGTTCTCCGACGTCGAGCCGAACCCCTCCTCGACCACCGTGTTCGAGGGCGCCCAGCAGATGGAGCGCTTCCGCCCGGACTGCATCATCGCCCTCGGCGGCGGCTCGGCGATGGATGCCGCGAAGGGCATGTGGCTGTTCTACGAGCACCCCGAGGCGAGCTACTTCGGGATGAAGCAGAAGTTCATGGACATCCGCAAGCGCACCTACCGCTTCCCCACGATGGGGGCGAAGGCGCAGCTGGTCGCGGTGCCGACGACCGCGGGCACCGGCTCCGAGTGCACGCCGTTCGCGGTGATCACCGACGCCGAGACGCACGTGAAGTACCCGCTCGCGGACTACGCGCTCACGCCGTCGGTCGCGATCGTCGACGCGCAGTTCGTGGACACGGTGCCGCGGCGCACCGCCGCCGACTCCGGCATGGACGCCCTCACCCACGCGATCGAGAGCTACGTGTCCACGATGGCCAGCGACTTCAGCCGCGGCCTGTCGGTGCAGGCGCTGCAGCTGCTGCTGGCGAACCTGCGGCCCGCCGTGCTCGAGGACGACCCGGTCGCCAAGGAGCGGGTCCACAACGCCTCGGCGCTCGCAGGCATGGCGTTCGCCAACGCCTTCCTGGGGATCGTGCACTCGCTGTCGCACAAGTGCGGCGCCGAGTTCGGCCTCGCTCACGGGCGGACCAACGCGATCTTCCTGCCGCACGTGATCCGGTACAACGCGTCCCGGCCCGTGAAGCGCGCGATCTTCCCGAAGTACGAGTCCTTCCGTGCCGATCGGGACTTCTCGGACCTCGCGCGGGCCGCGGGGCTGCCGGCGTCCACGACCGAGGAGGGTGTCGAGTCCCTGATCGCGGCGGTGCGCGAGCTCGCCGAGGACCTGGGGATCCAGCTCAGCCTCGCGGCGAACGGCGTGACCCGGGAGCACCTGGACCGCACCATCGACGACCTCGCCTACCGGGCCTACGAGGACCAGTGCACCCCGGCGAACCCCCGGCAGCCGCTGCTCAGCGAGCTGAAGGAGATCATCGAGGCCGCCTGGGAGGGCTGACCGCTCAACCCCTCCGACGGAATTGCCCGCTGTGCTTCC
The DNA here is from genome assembly GCF_036321705.1 of Brachybacterium sp. J144. NCBI lineage: Bacteria > Bacillati > Actinomycetota > Actinomycetes > Micrococcales > Dermabacteraceae > Brachybacterium > Brachybacterium sp. J144. The sequence goes on along the minus strand of NZ_JAZDCG010000034.1, from coordinate 136,566 downwards.
CGGTCTGGGGGCACAGCGGGCGTCTCCGCGGGCGCGGCGTGGGCGAGGGCAGCACCGAGCCGCGTGCTCCGGACCGCCGGCACCCTCAGGGTGCGGCGCCCGCGTCTCGCGCTGCGGTCCACTCCGCGGCGAGCTCACCCACGCTTCCCTGCCGCACCGTTCTCTCCCGCTGTGTCGCCCGCTCCACCACTGCCGCTCGGGCCGAGCCTCCGCAGAAGTCCTCGAGGTCTTCGGTGAGCCCGGTCCCGAAGTGCCGCAGCAGTCGGCCGAGGGTGTACACGGTCGTGCGCGCGTCGAGCGGCGCGCCCTTCGTGAACTCCTCCGGGGCCATGAATCGACTCGATCCGAACATCCTGCCCATGTCGTTGGTGGAGGGACCGCGGCGGTAGGTGTCGAGGTCGATCAGGGTGAGGTGTCCAGTGGCGAGATCCACCATGAGGCAGCCGTCGTACAGGTCGCAGGCCACCCAGCCCGCCACCTCCAGAGCGCGATGCGCCTCGAGCAGCTGGTCGAAGACGGAGAGGCGGACCGCCGGCGGAGCGCTGGCGAAGCGGCGGTAGGAGGAGTCCGGGTCGTCCCGACGTGCGGACGGGACGCCGACGAGCTCCCCGGGGGCGCGGTCGTAGACCAGGACCGGTCCGGAGGGGACCTCGATCACGGTGCGGAGCCGTGCGAGGGCGGGATGGTCGATGCCGCGCGCGATCTCGACCGCCGTCCGCAGCAGGTGCACCCTCGAGGGCCTGTCGAGCACGGGCACGGGTGCGCCGATCGGCGGCATCTCCTCCCCCGCCGACTTCACGAAGAACTCTCCGGAGGACGTCCTGACCAGCCAGGCCACGTTCCCGGAGTCTTGCGTGCGGTGGTCGAAGCGGGCGAGGACCTCCCCCGCCGAGCGCACCAGCTCCTCCGGCGTCAGGTCGCTGCGGGTCAGGGAGAGCAGATCGGTCACCCGACCACCGTAGGTCTCGTAGTCCCGGACAGCACGATGCCCCGCCCACCGTGATGGTGGACGGGGCATCGGACGAGAGGACTCGCAGAACGTCGATCAGGCCTCGTCGGTGTCCTCGAGAAGGTTGCGCGTGCGGTTCACATCGACCGGGATGCCCGGGCCCATGGTGGTGGACACGGTGATCTTAGTGATGTAGCGGCCCTTGGAGGAGGACGGCTTCAGACGCAGGATCTCGTCGAGGGCGGCGACGTAGTTCTCCACGAGCTGCTGCTCGGTGAAGGACGTCTTGCCTACGATGTAGTGCAGGTTCGCGGCACGGTCGGTGCGGAACTCGATCTTGCCGCCCTTGATGTCGTTCACGGCCTTGGTGACGTCCATGGTCACGGTGCCGGTCTTCGGGTTCGGCATGAGACCACGGGGGCCGAGGACGCGGCCGAGCTTGCCGACCTTGCCCATCAGGTTCGGGGTCGCCACTGCGGCGTCGAAGTCGGTCCAGCCGCCGGCGACCTTCTCGATCAGCTCGTCGTCGCCGACCTCGTCGGCGCCGGCCTCACGGGCGGCGTCGGCCTGCGCACCGGTCGCGAAGACGATGACGCGGGCGGTCTTGCCGGTGCCGTTGGGCAGGTTGACGGTGCCGCGGACCATCTGGTCGGCCTTGCGCGGGTCGACGCCCAGGCGCATGGCGACCTCGACGGAGCCGTCGAACTTCGACGGGGAGGTCGCGCGGGCCAGACGCAGCGCGTCCAGCGGCGAGTACTGACGGCCGGCCTCGATCTTGGCGGCGCCGTCCCGGTATGCCTTGCTACGGAATGCCATCTGGATCAGCCCTCCACCGTGATGCCCATGGAACGAGCGGTGCCCTCGACGATCTTCGCCGCGGCCTCGATGTCGTTCGCGTTCAGATCAGGCATCTTGGTCTCCGCGATCTCGCGGACCTGAGCCTGGGTCAGCTTGCCGACCTTGACCGTGTGCGGGGTCGCGGAGCCCTTCTGCAGGCCAGCGGCCTTCTTGATGAGCTCGGCGGCCGGCGGGGTCTTGGTGATGAAGGTGAACGAACGATCCTCGTAGACCGTGATCTCCACGGGCACGATGTTGCCGCGCATGTCCGCGGTGCGATCGTTGTACGCCTTCACGAACTCCATCATGTTCACGCCGGCAGCGCCGAGCGCGGGACCCACGGGCGGCGCAGGCGTGGCCTGGCCGGCCTGGATCTGGAGCTTGATGATGCTCGCGATCTTCTTCTTGGGAGCCATCGACTCCTCCTCTTCTGGGACGTGGTACGGGCGGAGCTCATCACGGCTCCTCCCACTGCGGACCCCCGTGCACTCACGGAGGGCCCAGGGTGCGACGCTACTAGCGCGCCGCGCGGGAGTCGACCGGAATCAGGCGTGATCCTGGTCGTACTCCGCGGACCGGCGGACCGGTCAGATCTTGGCGACCTGGTCGAAGGCGAGCTCGACCGGGGTCTCGCGACCGAAGATGGAGACCAACACCTGCAGCTTCTGCGCCTCGGCGTGGATCTCGTTGATGGTCGCGGGCATGGTCTCGAAGGGGCCGTCCATGACCGTGACGGACTCGCCGATCTGGAAGTCGGGCACCTTCTGCGCGGCGGCGGCCTTCGGGGCGGAACCACCCGCGGAGCGCTTCTTCTCGGGCAGGCCGACGGACGGTGCGAGCATCGAGTAGATCTCGTCGAAGGTCAGCGGCGTCGGGTCGGTCGCGTCGCCGACGAAGCCGGTCACGCCCGGGGTGTCGCGGACGACACGCCAGGACTCGGTGGTCAGGTCCATGCGCACCAGCACGTAGCCGGGGATGCGCACACGGCGGACCATCTTCTTCTGGCCGTTCTTGACCTCGGTCGCGTCCTCCATCGGGACCTGGACCTCGAAGATGTACTCCTCCATGTCCTGGGTCTCGGTGCGCGTGGCCAGCTGGGTCTTCACGCGATTCTCGTGACCGGAGTAGGAGTGGATGACGTACCACTCGCCGGGGGCGGCACGGAGGTGCATCTTCAGCTCGAGCAGCGGATCAACCTCGGCCTCCTCATCCTCCTCGGCGTCGTCAGAATCGGACGCCTCGTCGAAGTCGGCGGGCTCATCGGCCTCATCGGAGTCGGACGCCTCGTCGGTCTCGTCGGCGTCGACGTCGGTCTCGTCCGCAGCGGGCTCCTCCGACTCGGCGGGCTGCTCGGCGTCGTCGGCCTCGTCCTGCTGCTCGGCGGCGAAGGGATCCTCCGCGCCGGCCAGGTCCTCATCCGACGGCTCCAGGTCGACCAGCGCGTCATCGGCCGACTGCTCGGGCGCGGACGCCGAGAACGACAGGGAGTCGTCGGCGTCCTGGTAGGACTCATCGGGGGTCGAGGTCTGCTCGCTCATCAGCGGGTTTCTGCCTTCCAGACGGCGTAGGGGACGAAGGGGGCTCAGAGCCCCGCGTCGGGGACCGTGAACGCGACCCGGGACAGCCAGCTGAACGCGGCGTCGAGGCCGAAGATCAGCACGATCATCACGATGACGAAGGCCAGGACGGTGACCGAGTAGACCAGCAGCTCGCGCCGGGTCGGCACGACGACCTTCCGCAGCTCCGCGAGGATCTGCCGGATGAACAGTCCGATGGCCAGGAACGGGTTCGAGGACCCGGAGCCCTGCGCGTCACCCGTGGCGGGCGTCGACGGAGCGTTCTGGCTGGAGTTCACAGGGGGCTGTCCCATCTGGTCGAGGTCATCCGCGCCCGGCCGGGGGTGACCCCGGCCGGACCGGCAGGGCAGACAGGGCTCGAACCTGCAACCTGCGGTTTTGGAGACCGCTGCGCTACCAATTGCGCCACTGCCCTTCGCGGGGGAGACCCCTCGCGAGCCAGGATCGCGACCCTCCGAGGAGGGGCGGCGTTTATGGCCAGCGACCAGCATACAAGTCCAGCGGCCCGCGGGCGAATCGCCTGGAAGCAGATCACATCGCGGGATGTCCCGCCGCGCTCCGGGACGCTCTGAGCGCGCTCGGGGCGCGCGCCCGCCCACTCCTCGTGATTGCCTGGCACGCCGGGCCGTCCTCTGCCACGATGGGCCGGTGACCACCGACGACGCGCACCCCGCAAGCCCCACCGGCTCCCCCGACGCACCGCTCAGCACCGCGGCACCCGCCGCCCCGCGCCGTATCTCGCGGCGCGTCGGCGCGATCGCCCCCTCGGCCACCCTCGCGGTGGACGCGACGGCGAAGGCACTCAAGGCCGCGGGCCGTCCCGTGATCGGCTTCGGCGCGGGCGAGCCGGACTTCCCCACGCCGCAGCACATCGTGGATGCCGCGATCGAGGCCGCGCAGGATCCGGCCGCCCACCGCTACTCCCCCGCCGCCGGGCTGCCGGCGCTGCGCCAGGCTCTCGCCGAGGCCGCCACCGCCTCCACCTCGGTCCCCTTCGAGGCGGCGCAGACCCTCGTCACCAACGGTGGCAAGCAGGCCGTCTACCAGGCCTTCGCGACCCTGCTCGACCCGGGTGACGAGGTCATCCTGCCGGCCCCGTACTGGACCACCTACCCCGAGGCGATCCGCCTCGCGGGCGGCGTCGAGGTCCCGGTGCTCGCCGGCGTGGACCAGGGGTACGTCCCCACCCTCGAGCAGCTCGAGACGGCTCGCACCGAGCGCACCCGCGCTGTCCTGGTCTGCTCGCCGTCCAACCCCACCGGGGCCGTGCTCAGCGCGGAGCAGCTCGCCGAGATCGGCCGCTGGGCGCTCGAGCACGGGATCTGGGTGATCACCGACGAGATCTACCAGCACCTCACCTACGACGGCGTCGAGTTCACGTCGATCCTGCGCGCGGTCCCCGAGCTCGCCGACACCACCGTGATCCTCGGCGGCGTCGCGAAGACCTTCGCGATGACCGGCTGGCGGGTCGGGTGGATGATCGGTCCGGCGGACGTCATCAAGGCCGCGGCGAACCTGCAGTCGCACCTCACCTCGAACGTCAACAACATCGCGCAGCGGGCGGCGCTCGCGGCGCTCACCGGGCCGATGGAGCCGGTCGATGAGATGCGCACCGCCTTCGACCGTCGGCGCCGCGCCATCGTCGAGAAGCTCTCCGCGGTGCCCGGCTTCACGGTCCCCACGCCCACCGGTGCCTTCTACGCCTTCCCGGACGTCTCCGGGGCGCTCGGTCGCACCGTGCGCGGCCGCGAGGTGACCACCTCGGCCGAGCTCGCGACCGTGATCCTCGAGGAGGCGGAGGTCGCGGCCGTGCCGGGCGAGGCCTTCGGCGCCCCCGGTCATCTGCGCTTCTCCTACGCGCTCAACGACGAGGATCTCGCCGCGGGCATCGACCGGGTCATCGCCCTGCTCTCCGAGTGACGTCGCGGGTCCAGTGACCGGCCGGGATCTCGCGGCGCTGCCGAAGGCGCATCTGCACCTGCACTTCACCGGGTCGATGCGCCTTCGGACCCTGCGCGAGCTCGCCGCCGAGCGCTCGATCCGGCTGCCCCGCTCCCTCACGGACGACGAGGCGCTCTCGGTCGAGCCCACCCGTCGCGGCTGGTTCCGCTTCCAGCGGCAGTACGACACGGCCCGCGCCGTCGTCGACTCCGAGGCGGCGATGCGGCGCATCGTGCGGGAGGCTGCGGAGGACGATGCCGCGGAGGGCTCCGGGCGGCTCGAGCTGCAGGTCGACCCGACGAGCTACGCCCCTTTCGTCGGCGGCATCACCCCGGCCCTCGAGATCGTCCTGGACGAGGCGGAGCGGGCCGAGCGCGCCACGGGCGTGAGCCTCGGCATCGTCGTCGCCGCCTCCCGCACCCGCCACCCGCTGGACGCCCGCACCCTCGCCCGCCTCGCCGTGCGCCATGCGGGGCGTGTGGTCGGCTTCGGCCTGTCCAACGACGAGCGCCGCGGCGCGACCGCCGAGTTCGCCGGAGCCTTCCGGATCGCCCGCGAGGCGGGACTGCTGTCGGTCCCGCACGGCGGGGAGTTGCTGGGACCGATGCACGTGGCCCAGGTGGTCGACCACCTCGGGCCGCACCGGCTCGGCCACGGGGTGCGCTCCGCGGAGGACCCGGCGCTGCTCGAGCGGATCGTCGCGGCCGGCATCGGCCTCGAGGTGTGCCCCGCCTCGAATGCCGCACTCGGCGTGGTCGCCGCACCGGAGCTGGTCCCCCTGCGGGCCCTCCTCGACGCGGGCGCTCAGGTGGCGCTCGGCGCCGACGACCCGCTGCTGTTCGGCTCGCGCCTTGTGGACCAGTACCGCATCGCCCGGGCGATGGGCATCGACGACGCGGGTCTGGCCGCCCTCGCGGCCTCCTCGATCCGGCTCTCCGCCGCCCCGGCCGCCGTGCAGGAGCGCCTGCTCGCCGGGGTGCGGGAGTGGCTCAGCGGTCCTGTCCCGCCCCTTCCTCCGGGAGGGCCAGGAAGAACTGCGGAGCGGTGAAGCCCTGCTCGGCGAAGGCCGCGGCGATGGCGCTCGCGACCTGCTCGGCGGCGTCGGCCTCGATCAGGGCGATGGTGGAGCCGCCGAAGCCGCCGCCGGTCATACGCGCCCCGTGGCCGCCCGCGGCGCGGGCGGCCTCGACGGCCACGTCGAGCTGGGGGACGGTCACCTCGTAGTCGTCGCGCAGCGAGTCATGGGAGGCGTTCAACAGTGTGCCGAGGGCCGCAACGTTCTCGCGGACGGTCCCGGCGGCGAGCAGCTCGTCGAACTCGCGCACGCGCTGGATCTCGGTGACGACATGGTGGGCGCGGCGGCGCACCAGCGGATCCGCGATCCTCTCGACGTCCGCCACGGAGGCGTCGCGCAGGGTGGCGACGCCCAGCTCGGCGGCGGCCCGTTCGCTGTCGGCACGGCGCGCGGTGTACTCGCCGTCGACGTGGGAGTGCTCGGCGCGGGTGTCGGTGATCAGCAGGGCCAACCCCTGGGAGGCGAGGTCCCACGGCACGGGCCGGGTGGAGAAGTCACGGCAGTCCAGGAACAGGGCGTGTCCGGCGCGGGAGAGCACCGAGGCGGACTGGTCCAGGCCACCGGTCGAGGCCCCGGCGCAGTCGGTCTCGGCGGTGATCGCGGCGCGCACCCGCTGCAGGCGCGTGGTGCCGAGGCCGAGCAGCGCCTCGATCGCCTCGGCGGCGGCGCACTCGAGGGCGGCGGAGCTGGACAGGCCCGCGCCGAGCGGCACCTGGCCGTCGATGAGGATGTCCATGCCCTGGGTGACGGCGCCGGAGATGTAGGGGCGCAGCGCCCACAGCACGCCGGCCACGTAGGCGGGCCAGCCCTCGACGGCGCCGGGCTCGAGCTGCTGGGCGTCGAGGTCGAGCACCACATCGTCCTGCACCGAGCGCAGGCGCACCCGGTCGGTGGGGGTGCGGGCCGCGGCGGCGAAGCAGCGGTGCGAGATCGCCATCGGGAGGCAAAGCCCGTCCTGGTAGTCGACGTGCTCGCCGATGATGTTGACGCGGCCCGGGGCGGACCACACGCCGTCGGGCGCATACCCGAAGGACTCGACGAACCGGGCCTCTGCGCGGGCTGCGGCCTCCTCGCGAGCGGGGGCTGCGGACAGCGCGACGGCGGTCGAGGTCATGGTGGTCCTTCCGAGGGTGTGAGAGGGCGTCGGCCAGTGTAGCCGTCAGCGGCCCTCACCCTCGTCCTCGAACAGGGCCGGGTTCAGGGCTGTCATCTCCCCCGTCATCGTCGACGGCTCGATCACCGGGGTGCCGCGGCGGCGGGAGCGCCGCGAGCCGAGCGTCAGCCGCCGACGGCGCAGGGTCGTGAACGGGGAGGAGATGCTGGGGGTGTAGGCGATGCCCGAGCGGCGGAACAGCGGCAGCGCCCGGGAGGCGAGGAGCTGGCCCAGCACGGCGCCCGCGGCGATCCCGACGGCGATCTCCCCCGCCCCGAAGAGCTCGCCGATGCCGCCCATGACGTCGTCCCCGAGGGCGAGCAGCCCGCGGTAGATGAGGCTGCCGGGCACCAGCGGGATGATCCCGCCCATCACGAACAGGAGCGCGGGGGCGCGCAGCCGGTCACCGAGCACGGCGGCGAGGGCGCCCGCCCCGAAGGCGACGATCGCGACCACGTACACGCGCTCGAGCGCGAGGGAGGTGAGCAGGTGGGCGACGAGCCCGGAGACCGCCGCGACGACCGAGATCCAGGGCAGCACCCGCCACGGCACCTGGGTGCCGACGCCGTACCCGAGACCCATCCCGACCCCGGAGACGATCACCACCAGGACCGTGGTGAGCGACAGCGGCATCGAGGCGCTCACCGAGATGTCCGCCCCGATCAGGTCGGCGAGGAGCATCCCGGCCCGGACCCCGGCGACGATGCCGACGGTGAGCATCAGCGTCTCGAGGATCCGGCCCGCCGCGGTCACGTACCAGCCGGTGACGGCATCCTGCACGGCACCGATCGAAGTGAGCCCCGCGAGCTGCACGATGATGCACGAGACCACCACGATCGAGGAGTTCACGCTCGGGTTCACGAGGCTCACCAGCACCGCCGCGAAGACCGCGACGAAGCCGCCGAGGGCCTGCGCGTAGAACAGCGGGATGTGCCGGCGGGCGAGGACCTCCATCGCCGCGATCAGCAGGCCGGCGGCGAGGGTCGCGGTGATCACCACCAGGGTGCCGGCGCCGAAGCTGAGCGCGGCCGCACCGCCCATCATCGCGAAGCCGGCGACCACGAGCGGGAGCCGGTAGGCGGGCGGCGACTGCGGGATCGCCTCGACCTGCCGTCGCGCCTCCTCGAGGCCGATCGCGCCGGTGATGTACCCGTGGGTGACGTCCTCGAAGGCGGCCAGGCGCGCGAAATCCTGCACGCGCGCGCTCGCCGAGCGCACCCGGGTGAAGGGTGTCGAGGTCTCGTCGGTCAGGTACGAGATGGTGATCTCGTCGAAGGTGACCTGGACGGAGACGTTGCGCAGACCGGAGGAGCTGGTGATCCGCAGGACGGTCGCGGTCACCTCGGAGGCGGCCGCACCGTTGGTCAGCAGCCCCTCCCCGATCCGCATGGCGAGGTCGAACACGGCATGGAGCCGGGTGGAGGAGGTGGGCACGCGACGATCGTGCCACACCCGCGAGGGCTCAGAGGTTCGGGGACAGCGAGAGCACACCCACGCCCACGGCGAGCAGCAGCAACACGCCCACGTCCACCGCCCGGTGCCGCACCGCGAGCGCCCCCACGGCCCGCACCGGCAGCAGCGCCCGCGCGGCCGCGAGACCCACCAGCAGGGCGGACAGCATCGCCCCGGCGATCGGTACGGACCACAGCGCGCCGACCGCGACGATCACCGCGAGGGCGGGCAACGCGATCGCGAGGACCGTCTGGCGCCGGAACGCGGCGCGCAGGGTGAACGGGGAGCGATCGGTCGGCACGGGCCCATGCTACGGGCAGGGGCGGCTACGCTGGCCGCGGCCGGCAGCGCCGTCGGCCCCCGCCCCGATCTGGAGGAGCCCCATGACCACCCCCGGAGCGACCCGCCTCGAGCACGACCTGCTCGGCGATCGCGAAGTGCCCGCCGACGCGTACTACGGGGTGCAGACCCTGCGCGCCCAGGAGAACTTCCACATCACCGGGGTGCCGCTGTCGCACTTCCCCCGGCTCATCGAGGCCCTCGCCCAGGTCAAGCGCGCCGCCGCGCGCGCGAACCACTCCTTCGGCGTCTTAGAGGGAGAGCGCGCCGCAGAGAGAGAGCAGGCCTGCGCCGAGATCGCGGACGGCGCGCTGCACGAGCACTTCGTGGTCGACATGATCCAGGGCGGGGCCGGAACCTCGACGAACATGAACGCCAACGAGGTGATCGCCAACCGCGCGCTCGAGATCCTGGGGCGGGAGAAGGGCGACTACGCCCACCTGCACCCCAACAACCACGTGAACCTGGCCCAGTCCACCAACGACGTGTACCCGACCGCGGTGCGCCTCGCGATGATGCTGTCCTTCCCCGCTCTGGCCGATGCGATGGACCATCTCATCGGGACCCTGCGCGCGAAGGGCGAGGAGTTCTCGCAGGTGCTCAAGATGGGCCGCACCCAGATGCAGGATGCGGTCCCGATGACGGTCGGCCAGGAGTTCAACGCCTGGGCCACCACCATCAGCGAGGACGTCGAGCGGCTGACCCGAACGGCGCGGTTGTTCCGGGAGATCAACCTGGGCGCGACCGCAATCGGCACCGGCATCACCACCGACCCCCGCTATGCCCAGCTCGCCGCGAAGGAGCTCTCGGAGATCACGGGTCAGCCCTTCGTGGTCGCCGCCGACCTGGTGGAGGCCACGAGCGACACCGGGGCCTTCGTGACCTTCTCCGGGGTGCTCAAGCGCATCGCGGTGAAGATCTCGAAGATCTGCAACGACCTGCGGCTGCTCTCCTCGGGCCCGCGAGCCGGCCTCGCGGAGATCACCCTGCCCGCGGTCCAGCCGGGCTCCTCGATCATGCCGGGGAAGGTCAACCCGGTGATCCCCGAGGTCGTCAACCAGGTCGCCTTCGAGGTGATCGGCAACGACCTCACCGTCACCTTCGCGGCCGAGGGCGGGCAGTTGCAGCTCAACGCCTTCGAGCCCGTGATCTGCTACAACATCCTCGAGTCGACCCGGATCATGACCCGCGCGATGAACACCCTCGCCGATCGCTGCATCGCCGGGATCACCGTCAACGAGGACGTCCTGGGGGACTACCTGCACCGGTCGATCGGCGTGGTCACCGCGCTCGTGCCCGTGATCGGCTACGCCGCGGCGACCGACATCGCCTCCACCGCGCTGCGGACCGGGCGCCCCGTGCGGGAGCTGGTCATCGAGCGGGGTCTGCTGGACGAGCGCCGCCTCGAGGGGCTGCTCTCCCCCGCCTCGATGACCGCGCCGGTGCGCCCCACCGCCACCGGCACGATCCCCGCCCTCCTCGCCGAGGAGCTCGACTCCGGCGAGGTCGCCCCGCCGCCCGGGTCGGGCGCCGGGACCGCCGGGGCCGCGCAGAACGCTCAGGACGCTGAAGACGCTGAGTCTGCCCACGACGCGGAGCACGGCACCGTCTGAACCGCGCCCCGGAGACGCCGACGGGCGGCACCCACTGGGGGTGCCGCCCGTCGGCGGTTCGGCGCGCGGCTCAATGCACGGCTCAGCGCGCGGAGGGCCTCACTCGTCGGCCTCCTCCTGCTTTCCGCGCATGACGAGCTTCGGATCGGGCTGGCCGACGACCTCGTGGTCCTTGCCGTCGTACTCGAACTGCGAGAGGAAGTAGCGCATGGCGTTGAGCCGGGCGCGCTTCTTGTCGTTGGAGCGGATGATCGTCCACGGTGCGTAGCGCTTGTCCGTGCGGCGGAACATCTCCTCCTTGGCCTGCGTGTACGCCTCCCAGCGGTCGAGGGATTCGAGGTCCATCGGGGAGAGCTTCCAGCGACGCACGGGGTCCAGCTGGCGGATCGCGAACCGGGTCCGCTGCTCCTTCTGGGAGACGGAGAACCAGAACTTGGTGACGTGGATCCCGGAGTCCACCAGCATCCGCTCGAAGTGCGGGACCTGGTTCATGAAGGTCTCGTACTGCTCGGGCGTCGCGAAGCCCATCACCCGCTCGACCCCGGCCCGGTTGTACCAGGAGCGGTCGAAGAGAACCATCTCGCCCGCGGTGGGCAGGTGCTGGATGTAGCGCTGGAAGTACCACTGGCCGCGCTCGCGGTCGCTGGGCTTGTTGAGCGCGACGGTGCGGGCGGTGCGGGGGTTCAGGTGCTCGGTGAAGCGCTTGATGGTGCCGCCCTTGCCGGCCGCGTCCCGCCCCTCGAAGATGATGATCGCCTTCTGATCGTTGTCCTCGAGCCAGTACTGGTACTTCAGCAGCTCGACCTGCAGGTGGTACTTCTCCCGCTCGTACTCGTCGCGGTCCATGCGCGTGTCGTACGGGTAGCCCTCCTGCCAGGTGTAGACCGGGTTGCCCTGGGGATCGATGAGATCCGGATCCGGGGTGTGCCCGTCGGCGACCGTGTACCCCTCCTCGCGCAGGTGCTCGATGTACTCGCGCAGGGACTGGTTGTCGGGGATCTTCACGGTCTCTCCTCCATGGGGTCGCGGGATGTCGGCGCGAGCGTAGGGTCCTTCGGTGGCCGGGGGGTGAACAGCGCTGCGGTCAGTGGGCGAAGTGGCGGGTGCCCGTGAGATACATCGTGACTCCCGCGGCGCGGCAGGCCTCGACGACCTCCTCGTCGCGGATCGAGCCGCCGGGCTGCACGATCGCGCGCACGCCGGCGTCGAGCAGGATCTGCGCACCGTCGGCGAAGGGGAAGAAGGCGTCGGAGGCGGCGACCGCGCCGCGAGCCCGCTCGACGCCCTCCCCGCCGAGGGTGTTGGCGCGGGTCACGGCCAGGCGGCACGAGTCCAGGCGGTTGACCTGGCCCATGCCGATGCCGACGGCGGCGCCGCCCGCGGCGAGCAGGATCGCGTTGGACTTCGCGCCGCGCACCGCGCGCCAGGCGAAGGCGAGGTCGGCGAGGGTGTCCGCGTCGGCCGGCTCACCGGCGGCGAGGGTCCACTGCGCGGGATCGTCGCCCGCGGCGTCGATCGCGTCGGCGTCCTGGACCAGGGTGCCGCCCCAGATGTGGCGGACCTCGAGACCGGTGCGGGGACGATCCTCGACCTGCAGGATGCGCAGGTTCTTCTTGGTGCGCAGCAGCTCCAGGGCGGCGTCCTCGTAGCCCGGAGCGAGGATGACCTCGGTGAACACGGGCTTGACCTGCTCGGCCATCGCGAGGGTGACAGGCCGGTTCGCGGCGATCACGCCGCCGTAGGCGGAGACCGGGTCGGTCGCGTGGGCGGCGGCGTGCGCGGCGGCGATGTCGGTGCCCTCGGTGACGGTCGCGATGCCGCAGGGGTTGTTGTGCTTGACCACGGCGACGGCCGGGGTGTCGAAGTCGTAGGCGGCGCGCAGGGCGGCGTCGGCGTCGACGTAGTTGTTGTAGCTCATCGGCTTGCCGCCGAGCAGCTCCGCGCCCGCGAGACCGGGGGTGTCCGCGTCGGAGACCGCGAGGCGGGCGCGCTGGTGCGGGTTCTCGCCGTAGCGGAGGGTCTGGGTGAAGCCGTAGGCGGCGGCGTCCTCGTCGGAGAGGTCCAGCAGGTTCGGCTCGGCACCGTCGCCCTCGCCGGGCTCCTCGTCCTCGGAGAGCCGCGCGGTCATCCACTCGGAGATGGCCGTGTCGTAGTCCGCGGTGACGGTGAAGGCGATCGCGGAGAGCTCCTGGCGCTCGGCCAGGGTGAAGCCGCCCGCCGCGGCGGCCCGGGCCGCGTCGGCGTAGCCCTCGGGCTCGACCACCACGGCGACGCTCGCGAAGTTCTTCGCGGCGCCGCGCACCATGGAGGGGCCGCCGATGTCGATCTTCTCGATGATCTCGTCGAAGCTGCCGCCCGCGGCGACGGTGTCGGAGAACGGGTACAGGTTCACGACGACGAGGTCGAAGGGGGCGATGCCGTGCTCGTCGAGCTGGGCGCGGTGCGTCTCGAGGCGCTGATCGGCGAGGATCCCGCCGTGGACCCGCGGGTGCAGGGTCTTGACGCGGCCGTCGAGCATCTCCGGGAAGCCGGTGACGGTCTCGACCTCGGTCACCGCGATCCCGGCGTCGCGGACGGTCGCGGCGGTCGAGCCGGTGGAGACGATCTCGGCGCCGGCGTCCGCGAGGGCGCGGGCCAGGTCGACGATGCCGTCCTTGTCGTAGACGGAGAGCAGGGCGCGGCGGATCGGGCGACGGTCGGTGGCGGTCACGAGGGCTCCTCGGTCAGGTGTGCTGCGGTCGTTGCGGTGGACACCCAGGCGGTCGATGTCCACGTGATCACTCCCCGGTGGTCTCCCACCTGCGCCAGTCGTGTGCGCTCAGGGTATCGCGGTCAGGCGGCGCACCACGTCGACGAGCAGCGGCTGCTCCGCGGCCTTGATGCGCTCGTGGAGGGTCTCCTCGGTGTCGTCCTCGAGGACCGGGACCGCCACCTGGGCGAGGATCCGCCCCGTGTCGACCCCGGCATCGACCTCGATCACGGTGGCGCCGGTGATCTTCACGCCGTGGGCGAGGGCGTCGCGGACCCCGTGCGCCCCGGGGAAGGAGGGCAGCAGCGCCGGGTGGGTGTTCAGGAGACGGCCGCCGTAGGCGTCGAGCAGGGGGGCGCCGACGAGCTTCATGAAGCCCGCGAGGACTACCAGCTGCGGATCGTGCGCGGCGACGGCCGCGGCGAGCGCCCGGTCCCACGAGTCCCGGTCCGGATGGTCGGCGAGCGCGACGATCTCGGTGGGGATCCCCGCGGCCCGGGCGTGCTCGAGGCCGGCGGCCTCCCGGTCGGCGATCACGCCGACGACGCGGAAGGGGGCGTCCGCCTCGCGGGCCGCGCGGAGCAGCGCGGCGAGGTTCGAGCCGGTGCCGGAGATGAGGACGACGACGGGGGTGCTGGTCACCCGCCCAGGGTAGTCCGGGAGCTCGCCCCGCCGCCGGGACGGGCAGCTCTCGGACCGGACGGGCAGAATGGGGTGATGAGCGAGCAGCCCCCGCGCCCCCAGGACCGTCCCCTCGAGCGGCATCGTCGGCTGCTCGCCGCCCTCACCGTGGCGATGCTCGCCTCCTGGCTGCTGATGATGGCGCCGCTCCCGTTCGCACTGGGGTCGGGGCTGACCGGGCTCGCGGCGCTCGTGCTGCTGGTGCTGCTGTCGATCGAGGCTTTCCGCCGCCGACGGGTCGCCCTCGGCGTGCTCGGCCTGGTGGTGGGGGTGCCCGCGACGCTGCTGATCATCGCGGGCGCGGCGATCTCGGCGCTCTTCTACCAGCCCCTGGCCGAGCTCGAGGCGTGCCGGGCCGAGGCGATCACCGAGCAGGCCCGCGCGGCCTGCACCGCCGAGGGGCAGGACGCGATGGTCAGCTGGGTCAGCTCCGTCGTGGGCGGCTGAGCTCGTCCTCCACCGGGGAGTCGGGGCTCGTCGCGGCGGGGGTCGGGGACGCGGGTGAGGCCGCAGTTCCCGGCGAGGCGGCGGTTCCTGCGGAGGCAGGGGTCCGCGCCGATCCGGCCGATGCCTCCGACGCGGGGGTTCCTGCCGCGTCCCGCGCCGACTCCGGACTCGCCGCCGCCCGCCGCGGCAGGCGGGCGGCGAGGGCTCCGCGGACCCGCTCCAGGCGGGAGGCGGCACCGCCGCCGGCCCCGGAGCCGCCGTCGGCCGCGAAGCCTCCGTAGGCCCCGGAACCGCCGTCGGCCCCGGACCCCGCGGTTCCGCCCGCGGAGCGGCTCCCCTCCCCCGTGAGCTCGGCGCGCTCGGCGGTCTCGGCCCGCTCGACGCGCTGACGCAGCCAGGGGATCAGGCCACTGCCGAGCACCCCGATCACGAGCACCGTCGGGACCAGCACGATCAGGGCGAGCGGCAGCAGCAGCTCGTCGAGCACCGGGCCGAGATGGCGCAACCGGCCCTCGCCGACCCCTCCCGTGGCCAGGCCCACGATGAGCACTGTCCCCACGAGCACCGCCACGGGGTAGCCGATCCACGCGGTGACGCGCTCGCGCCAGGGCAGGTCCTCGAGGTCGCGCACGAGGCGCACCGCGCCGAGGACCACCGGCACGGCCGGCAGCACGATTAGCCCCCAGACGGCGTCCGGGAAGTCGCCGGGCTGCGGGAGGGCGCCGAGCATCGGGAGCGCGGGCAGCACGCCGGTCTCCGCGCCGTCGAGCGAGATCCCGGTGGACGTGCCGAGCTCGACGGTGCCGCCGGAGAGCACCACGAGCGCCCACACGGCGAGCAGCGGCAGCAGGGCGAGCTGGATCAGGGACAGCACGAGCCCGCCGACGGGACCCGGGTCGAGCTGGGCGAAGAGCGCGGACTGCGCCGGGACGGACAGCAGGAGCATCACCAGCACCGTCGCGAGTCCCAGGGCGAGGAGGCCCGCCACCGCGAGCAGCGTGGCGCGCGCCACCGAGCCCCAGGGGCGGGGCAGCAGCTCGAGCACCCGCACCCCCGGCACGGTCGCCGTCGCCTCGCGGCGCAGGGACCACAGCAGGCCCGCGAGCCCGCCGAGCATCGCGACCAGCGCCCCGGACACCAGGGCGGAGGGGAGCACCGGGCTCACCAGGGCGCTGCGACCGATCGCCGCCACGAGGGCGAGGCCGATCGCGTAGACGAGGACGTAGATCCCGAGCGCTCCACCCGCATCGCGCAGCGCCCGATCGCGCAGCACCCCGTCCTCGCGCACGAGCAGCAGGGCGCGGCCCACCCGCCGCATCCCGGCGGCGCAGAGCACCACGAGCACCAGGAGCAGGCCGAGGGGCGTGAGGGTGACGGCGCCGTCGATCGCGCCCGTGGTCAGCACGAGACCGCCGCCGTGGCCGAGCACGAGGAGGTTCAGCGCGATGAGGATCGCGTCGAGCGCCGTCGCGGACGAGCGGGTGGCGACGACCTGGGCGGCGAGAGCCGGCACGACCACGAGCGCGAGGGCGGTGCCGAGGGACACGATCGCCGCGAGCGCTCCCCGGACCAGGGGTGTCGCGATGCTCTCGGTCTGGTTGCTCACGCACTGCTCCTCGAACGCCCACTGCACACGGTCCGCGGCCTTCGCCGCCGCCCCATGGTCGCACCTCGCGACCCCTGGGTGCCGCATAATGACACGGATGTCCGACCACAGCCCGAGCCCCGAGATCCTCGTGCGCACCGTGCGCCTCGAGGAGGACGTCGACCTGCTCGGCCACCTTCCTCGCGGGCTCAGCGGGGCGTGGCTGCGCCACGGGCAGGGTGTGGTCGCGATCGGGTCGACCTGGTCGGTGCAGACCTCCGGCCCCCACCGCTTCGGCGCCGCCAGCTCGGCCTTCCGCGCGCTCGCGGCGACGGCCCGCGTCGACGACGAGGTCCGCACCCGCACCTCGGGTCTGATCGCGCTCGGATCCTTCTCCTACGCCGCCGGCTCGCCCCGCCCCTCGACGCTGCTCGTCCCCCGGGCCGTCCTCGGGGTGCACGACGGCGAGGCGTTCCTCACGGTCACCGCGATGGGCGAGGAGCCGCTTCTGCCCACCTCGTGGCGGGACCTGTTCCCCTCGACCCCCGTCGGCCCCCTCGGCGAGGGCGAGGATCTCGAGATCGAGCCGGACCACACGCCCGACGAGTACCAGGCGCTGGTGCAGGAGGCGGTCGCGGAGATCGCGGCCGGCCGCGCCGGGAAGGTCGTGCTCTCCGAGCGGACCGCGGTGCGCTCGGCCACCCCGCTCGAGCCCGCGCTGCTGCTCGCGCGCCTGGCCCGCGCCTATCCGAGCACGTGGGTCTACCACCTCGAGGACGTGATCGGGGCCAGCCCCGAGATGCTCGCC
This sequence comes from Brachybacterium sp. J144, assembly GCF_036321705.1. Classification (NCBI taxonomy): domain Bacteria; kingdom Bacillati; phylum Actinomycetota; class Actinomycetes; order Micrococcales; family Dermabacteraceae; genus Brachybacterium; species Brachybacterium sp. J144. The sequence goes on along the minus strand of NZ_JAZDCG010000034.1, from coordinate 119,360 downwards.
CAGACCGAGGAGGGCCGGGTGTTCTCCCGCGTGCTCGCCGGCACCCGCCCGGTGGCCGACGACGGCGAGCTCGACGAGGCCGACCGTCGCGCCTTCCGCGCCGACGCCAAGGAGCTCTCCGAGCACGCCTACGCCGCGGATTCGGTGGTCGAACGCCTCGTCGACCTCGCGGAGGACGTGGAGGTCTCCCCCGAGCCGTTCGTGCTCCGCCTCCCGGGACTGGAGCATCTCGCCTCGGACGTCACCGCCCGCCTGCGCGACGGCGTGACCAGCCTCGACGTGGCCGCCCGGTTGCATCCCTCGGCGGCCGTCTCCGGCACCCCGCGGGAGCAGGCCGACGCGATCATCGAGCGCCTCGAGCCGCATGACCGCGGCGGCTACGCCTCCCCCGTCGGCTGGATGGACGCCGACGGGGACGGGCAGTGGGCGATCGCGCTCCGGATGGCGCACCTGCGCGGCCCCCACGAGGTGGTGCTGCAGGCCGGCGGCGGTCTCGTCGCCGCCTCCGATCCGGTCTCCGAGCACGCGGAGGTGCTCGCCAAGTGCCGGCCGATGCTGCGCGCGCTGCGCGGGGATCAGGCCGAGCGGGATCCGAGCGTGACCTCGAGGGTCTGAAGCTCGTCCTCGCGCAGCACGGTGAGCGTGTGGGTGCTGCCCACCTCGAGGCCGCGGACCACCCCGGTCAGCGCCGCAGCGCTGCCGACGGGCGTGTCGTCGACCCGGGTGATCAGGTCGCCATCGCGCAGATCGCCGGCAGCGGCGGGGGCGTCCGGCTCGAGGGCCACCACCTCGGCCCCGCGATAGGTGGTCTCCCCCACCGTCGCGCTGCCATCGGTCGTGGTCACGCCGAGATAGGCGTGATCGGCGGAGCCGTCCTCGAGGAGCTGCTCGGCGATGAGCATCGCCGTGTTCGAGGGGATCGCGAAGCCGAGCCCGATCGACCCGGCCTGCCCCTCGCTGTTCGGGATCCCCGCGATCGCCGAGTTGATCCCGATGACCTGCCCGGAGGCGTCGACGAGGGGACCGCCGGAGTTGCCCGGGTTGATCGCGGCGTCGGTCTGGATCGCCGAGGTGTAGCTGGTGTCGGAACCGGAGGGGTCCTCGCCGGTCGCGGTCACCGGGCGGTCCACGGCGGAGACGATGCCGGTGGTGACGGTGTTCTCCAGGCCCAGCGGGGTGCCGAGCGCCATCACCGGTGCGCCCACCTCGACGGTGGAGGAGTCGGCGAAGGTCGCGGGGACGAGATCGTCCGGCGGGGAGAGGAGGCGGATGACGGCGAGATCGGTGGAGGTGTCGGAGCCCACCAGCTCCGCCTCGTAGCTGAGCCCCTCGCTCGTGGTGACCTGGATCCGGCTGCCGCCGGAGACGACGTGCTCGTTGGTGAGGATCGTGCCGTCGGCGTCCAGGACGATGCCGGTGCCCTGGCTGGTGCCGCCCTGGGTCGCGACCTGGATCGAGACCGCGCTCGGGGAGAGCTGCTCGGCGATCGCGGTCCAGTCCGGGTCCTGCGCGGTCGAGGCGGAGGCGACCGGGCTCGCCGTGGCGCCGTCGGCCGGGGCGGAGGCGGTGGTCGGGGCCGGTTCGTCGGCGAACAGCTCGTCGTAGGCGATGACCCCGCCGAGCGTCGCCCCGCTGGAGAGGATCATGCCCGCCGCGACGAGTCCCACGACGCCGCCCCATCCCGGACCGCGGCGCCGCGGGGCGGGGGCCGGGGCTGCGGCGGAAGCGGCGGCCGGGTCGGGGACCGGGGAGGCGGCGAGGGCCGGGACCGGGCTCAGCGGCTCGGTGGCGGGGCCGACGGGCTGCTGCTGCCACGTCGCGAGCTGCTGCGGCTGCAGCGGCGACGTGGGCTGCGGTTGCTGCTCCGGCGTGGGCTGCGGCTGGGGCCTGGGCTGGGGCTGCGGGGCGGGCGGGGTCAGGTCGTCCATCGGCTCTCCTTCGACTACGTGTTCCTCGGATCCGGTACGGACCCTTCTCGGACAACCAACACCCGCAGACCCTGTGCGGGCTGTACCAGAGCTGTGCGCAGGCTGTCGACGTCGACCCGGTGCGCCTCGGCGCCGAGGGCACGGGCCGCGGCGGCGAGGTCCGTGCCGTGCGGGGTGGTGAAGAAGCGGCGCAGCACCTCGGGCGGGGCGGCGGCATGCTCGAGGCCGCCGAAGATGCGGCCGCCGTCGTCGTCGACGACAATCACGTCGAGGTCGGGCCGCACCTCCTTGGGTCCGATGATCTGCCCGGTGAGGTCGTGGAGGGCGGTGAGGTCGCCGAGGAGCACGCGCACCCTCCCGGGGGTGTCCCGGCGCGCGAGGGACAGCCCGCCCGCGAGGGACACGGTGCCGTCGATCCCGGCGAGGCCGCGATTGGCGAGGACCCTGGCCGCGGTGGGGCCGGCGTGCTGGTCGAGGTCGCGGACCAGGCTCGAGGAGCCGAGCACCAGCACGTCCTCGGCGCCGCTCGCCTCCCACACGGTGAGCGCCGCACGCGCCTGCCAGGTCGTCGGTCCATCGGCCGGGGTCCGCTCCGCGGCGGCCCGCTGCCAGGCGTCACGGAGCGAGGGACCGTCGTCGGGGACCCGCTCGCCCCGGGCGGCGGGGACGACGAGGCGGGCGCGCCGGGCGGCATCGGCGAAGTCGGAGTGGCGGTCCACGACGATCACCTCGACGTCCTCCGCGCCGAGCAGTCCACCGAGCACCGGGCGGGAGAGCGTCGGGTGGCCGAGGACGATCGCCCGCTCGGGCCGCAGCGGATGCTGCGGATCGGCCATCACCTCGGCGAGCAGGGCGGGATAGCCGACGACGAGGCTGTCGCCGCCGCGGGCGCCGGAGTTGGGCTCGGCCAGCAGCGGGAGGTCGTGCTCCTCGGCGAGGGCGCGGGCGGCGGGGCCCGCGCCGTCCCCGGCGACGACCACGGTGCGCGAGGACACCGGCACCGGCTGCGGGGCGGGGGCGGGGGCGGGGAGGCGCCGAGTGATCACGAGGGACGGCCGCTTCCCCGGGGCGGGGGCCTGCTCGGGACGCGGGGTGAGCGGGTCCCGGAAGCCGAGGTTCACGTGCACGGGCCCGGGATGCTCCCCGGTCGCGGCGGCGTGGGCGCGGGCGAGGGTGGAGACGACGGTGCGCAGCTCGGCGTCGGTGGCCGCCGCGGCCGTGGGGGCGGGCAGATCGGCCTGGAAGCGCACGAAGGGGCTGAACAGTCCGGTCTGCACCGTGGTCTGGTTCGCGCCGGTGCCGCGCAGCTCGGCGGGCCGGTCGGCGGTGAGCAGCAGCAGCGGTATGCGCGAGTGGTGACCCTCCATCGCGGCGGCGAGGAGATGCGCGGTCGCGGTGCCGGAGGTGGTGAACACGGCGGCCGGGTGCGCCGGATCGTGGCGGCCGATGCCGAGGGCGGTGAAGGCGGCGGCCCGCTCGTCGATCCGCACGTGCGCCCGGATCCGTGCGGCGATCGGGGTGGACGCGAGCGCGTAGACGAGCGGGGCGGAGCGGGAGCCGGGGGCGAGCACCGCTTCGCGCACGCCGAGCTCCGCGAGGGCCGTCCACAGGGCCGTCGCGGCGTCCACCGCTCCGGAGCCGGTGGGGTCGGGGGCGGGGATCACGGCATCGGGGACGCGGGGCTCGGGCATGGGATGAGCGTAGGTCAGAGCAGGTCCGCGCACTCCGCGAGGCGCTGCTCCCAGGCGGCGGCGAGCGCCGGCGGGGCCGCGTGGCGGGTGAGCAGGTCCTCGTCGGGGACGGGCCTCTCGACGGGGATCCGGCCGTCCCGGGCGCGGAGCGGGTCGGTGACGAGGTCGCCGGTGAGCAGGGTCGCTGTGCCGAGCCCGCAGGCGTGCTCGAGGCGCGGGAGGGCGGCGGCGAGCGCGAGCCCGGCGGAGAGGCCGAGGCTCGATTCGATCGCGGAGGAGACGACGACGGGCAGGCCGGCCTGCTCGGCGAGCTCGAGGCAGCGTCGCACTCCGCCCAGGGGCTGGACCTTCATCACCAGCAGGTCGGCGGCCTCGGCGCGGGCGACGCGCAGCGGGTCCTCGGCGCGGCGCACCGACTCGTCCGCCGCGATCGGCACGTCCAGCTCGCGGCGGAGGGCCGCGAGGTCCTCGAGCGCCGCGCAGGGCTGCTCGGCGTACTCGAGCCCGCCGGCGGCCCGGTCCAGGAGGGGCAGCGCGGCGCGGGCCTCGTCGAGGGTCCAGGCGGCGTTCGCGTCGATCCGGATCCGGGCGGAGGGTCCGAGGGAGTCCCGCACCGCCTCGAGGCGGGCGGCGTCGGCGGCGAGATCGCTGCCCGGATCGGCGACCTTGACCTTGGCGGTGCGGGCCCCGCCGACGCGGGCGATGCGCGCGGCGAGGGCCGGCTGGACGACGGGGATCGTGGCGTTGACCTCGATCTCCTCGCGCAGCGGCACGGGCCGCTCGAGGGTCGCGTCCTCGAGCGCGGCGCGCAGCCAGGCGGAGGACTCGGGGGCGTCGTAGTCCCAGAAGGGCGAGAACTCGGCCCAGCCGGCGGGCCCGTGCAGGAGCAGGCCGTCGCGCACCTCGATCCGGCGGAAGCGCGTGGTCATCGGGATCGCCCAGGCGTGGGCGCGGTCGATGCCGAGGTCGCGGAGCGGGGCGGGGATCTGCATGGGCGGGGGCTCTCCAGGGTCCGAGGGCGGGCTCTCCAGGCTAGCGCCGCGGAGGGTCTGGGACTGGGTGCACCATCCGGGACGGCGCGCATCCTCTGGGACGGCGCGCACCCTCCGTCCCGGTCCGGGGCGGAGGGTGCGGGCGGGGCGGGATCCGTCAGGCGACGGAGACCACGGCGGTGTCGCCGAACCAGCCGGGGGTCATCTCGAGGGTGCTGATGGTCGCGCCCTCGGGGATGTCGAACACCAGCACGCCGGTGTAGGTGTTGCCCGGGTTGACGCTCTCCAGGACGAGGGCGCCGTCGTGGTACCAGGCGTCGTCGGAGGTGGAGTACTCGACCGCGTCACCGACCAGCACGAAGTCGCTCGAGAAGGCGGTGACCTCCTCGGCGCCGGTGTTCTGGATCTCCACGGTCACGAGCACGAACTCGCCCTGCGGCTCCGCCTCCAGGTACTCGATGCCGATCTTCTCGACACCGCGCTCGACCGAGGTGACGGTGAGCTGGACGTCGTCGGCCTGGACGACCTCGCCGATGCCGGCGACGGCGGGAGCCTCCTCCTCGGCGGGGGCCTCCTCGGTCGCGGCGGCCTCCTCCGCGGGAGCGTCCTCGGTCGCGGCGGCGTCCTCGACGGGCGCCTCCTCGGCCGGGGCATCCTCCTCGGGAGCCTCCTCGGCGGCGGGCTCCTCGGCCGCAGCCTCCTCGGTCGCCTCCTGCTCCACGACCTCCTCGGCCACGACGGGATCCGGCTCGGGCGACGCGGAGTCCGATCCGCCGCCCACCACGGTGCCCTGGAAGATGAGGCTGAGGAGGACCAGCACGCCGGTCACGATCCAGGCCATGAGCTTGTACCGGTCGCGGTCCGCGAGGGGGCGGCCGTACTTGTCGCGGCTCGCTCCGGCGAGGTGCAGGATCACGTCGATCAGCGCCCAGATGCCGCAGCCGCCCAGGGTGAACAGCTTGCCGAGACCGAGACCCACCTGGCCGAGGTAGAAGCGGTCCACGCCGAAGATGCCCAGGAAATAGGAGAGCAGCCACGTCACCAGGAAGGACTTCTGGGGCACACCGACGGGCGCCTGAGCGTACAGGGGCTGACCGCCTGGGACCTGACCGCCCGGGACCGCCGCCCAGGTCGCCTGCTGGGCGGTAGGCGCCGCGTACGGGCTCGCCACGCCGGGGGCCGGGTACGGGCTCGCCACCGGGTACGGAGTGGGAGCCGGCTGCGGTGAGCCGTAGGGCGCCGGCGAGGCACCGTACGGCGACTGCTGGGCCGCGTACGGGGACTGTTGCTGGGCAGCCCCGTACGGCGACTGCTGCTGCGGTGCCCCGTACGGCTGCTGCGCCCCGTAAGGCTGCTGCGGGGCCCCGTAGGGCTGCTGGGGAGCGCCGTGCTGCGCGCTCTGCCCGCCCGGTGCGGACGGGGTGCCGTGGGAGTCGCGGGGATCGACTCCCTGGGGCGAGGTCGGACCAGTGGTCAACTCGTCTCCTGGTTGTTCACGAAGGGGGATGGACCTCCCGAGCGGGAACCGCACCAGTGCGGCGCCCGTCCGAGCTGTCGAGAACGACCCTAGGAATGGGGCCCGACAAACGAGCGGGACCTTCGGCGCGAAACGCCCTCCGCTGCCCTGCGCAGGGCAGATGTGACGACCATCCCGCGCAGCGGGCCCGTCGGCCGCCCTCCCGTCGCGGACTACCCTGGCCCTCATGACCTCCGCGCCCGACTCCCCCCGCCCGGTCTCAGACCTCTTCGACCCCACCCGCTGGCGCGCGGTGAGCGCCGCGGAGCTCGGCGGGCCGGAGCTCACGGACCTCACCTACCACCGGGCCGTCGACCCCGCCGGCGCGGACCTGCCCACGGTGCGCATCGCCTTCGACCGGCCCGAGGTGCGCAACGCCTTCCGGCCCCGCACCGTCGACGAGCTGTACCGGGCCCTCGATCACGCCCGCCTCGACCCGGGCGTCGGCGTCATCCTGCTGACCGGCAACGGCCCCTCCCCCAAGGACGGCGGACGTGCCTTCTGCTCAGGCGGCGACCAGCGGATCCGCGGCCGCTCCGGCTACGAGTACGCCGAGGAGGAGGCGCTCGAGGACACGTCCGCGGTGCGCACCCGCTCGGCCGGGCGTCTCCACATCCTCGAGGTGCAGCGCCTGATCCGCACCATGGGCAAGGTCGTCATCGCGGTCGTCAACGGCTGGGCCGCGGGCGGCGGTCACTCGCTGCACGTGGTCGCGGACCTCTCGATCGCCTCCCGCGAGCACGCCCGCTTCAAGCAGACCGACGCCGACGTCGGCTCCTTCGACGGCGGCTACGGCTCCGCCTATCTCGCCAAGCAGGTCGGACAGAAGCGGGCCCGGGAGATCTTCTTCCTCGCCGAGGAGTACTCCGCGCAGGACGCCTACGACTGGGGCGCCGTGAACCGCGTCGTCGACCACGAACGGCTCGAGGAGGAGGCCCTCGCGATGGCGGCGACCATCGCGACGAAGTCCCCGCAGGCCATCCGCATGCTCAAGTTCGCCTTCAACCTCGCCGACGACGGCCTCATGGGCCAGCAGGTCTTCGCCGGGGAGGCGACGCGCCTGGCCTACATGACCGACGAGGCCGCCGAGGGCCGCGACGCCTTCCTGGGCAAGCGTGCCCCCGACTGGTCGCCCTTCCCCCACCCGCAGGGCTGAGATGAGCACGCCCTCGACGCCGGGCGACGCCCTGCCCTGGATCACGCCCGCGCCGTACGACGCCTCCGCCGCGTCCCTCGCGGAGCACGTCGCGGCGGTCGGCGCGATGATGGCCGGCCGCGCCCGCCTCTGGCTCGGCCCGTTCCCGGCACCCGAGCAGCTGCCCGCGGGCTTCGAGGAGACGGCGCTCGTCGTCCCCACCTCGGGATCCACCGGCGCGCAGAAGGCCGTCGCGCTGAGCCTCGCGGCCCTGCAGGCCTCGCAGGACGCGACCGCGGAGCATCTCGCCGGGCGCTCGGCCGGGACCACAGGTGGGCACGGGTTCTGGTTGCCGCTGCTGCCGCCGACCCATATCGCCGGTGTCCAGGTCCTCGCGCGCGCCCATCGCACCGCGCAGGTGCTCGGTCTGTCGGCCCCGGCCCTTTCCGATCCGCAGCCCGACCTGCGCGGTCACTTCGACGCGGAAGCCTTCGCGCAGCTCGCCGCACCCGCTCTCGCGCAGGCCGAGCAGGCGGGACTCCCGGCCTTCACCTCGCTCGTCCCGACCCAGCTCACCCGGCTCGTCACCGGGGCAACGGGGGCCGACGCCCGGGCCCGCGCCCTGCTGAAGAGGTTCTCGGCGGTGCTCGTCGGCGGCGCCGCGACCGCTCCGGACGTCCTCGCGCGGGCCCGCGGCCTGCGCCTGCCCGTGCGCACCACCTACGGCTCCTCCGAGACCGCGGGAGGCTGCGTCTACGACGGTCGCCCCCTGCCCGGCGTGGAGCTGTCCCTCGACACTGCGGGCGGCGCGGGAGCGTCGGGCGAGCCGGGCCACGCAGGCGATGCGGTCGCGGCGGGCAATGCGGTCGCGGCAGGCGAGACGAGCACGGGGCGGCTGCTGATCGCCTCCCCCACGCTCGCGCTCGGCTATCTCACGGCCGACGGCGGGGTCGACTCCTCGGCGTTCTCCGGGACCGCGCCGCGGCGGCTGGTCACCTCCGACCTCGCCGAGATCAGCGCCGACGGCACCCTGCGGGTCCTCGGCCGCGCCGACGACGTGATCATCACCGGCGGTCGCAAGGTCCTCCCCCAGGACGTCGAGCGCGCGATCGACCGTTCCCTCATGCTCCGCGGCCTGGTGCGCGCCGCGGTCGTGGTGGGCGTTCCCGATCCCGAGTGGGGAGAGCGGATCGAGGCGCTCGTGACCCTGGAGGACGGCGCCCGCGCCGAGGAAGCGACCGCCCTGGTCCGCTCCGCGCTGCGCACCTCCGAGGTCCCCGCGCACATGATCCCGAAGCGGGTGCACGCCGTGGACGAGCTACCGCTGCTGGGCATCGGCAAGGTCGATCGCGCCGCCGCCCGACGCATCGCCCGCGGCTGAGGGGATCTCGCGCCTCCGGTCCGCCCGAGAAACCCCGCGCCGCCCATCCGTCCGAGAACCCCCACAGACTTGGGGGAATTCGGTCCCTATAAGCCCAACTCTGCGGGGATCCCGGGGCGGGAGCGGGGGCGGCGTAAGCTCTACGGGGCCGAGTCCCGTCGGCCGCGGACCTCCGAAGGAGCACGATGGCCAGCTGGTCTCAATGGGTGCAGGGCGCCCGCCCACGCACCCTCCCTGCCGCTCTCGCCCCCGTCGCCGCCGGCACCGGGGCCGCGATCTGGCAGCTCGAGTCCGTCCACTGGCCCACCCTGCTGCTCCGCGCGGGGCTCGCCCTTCTCATCGCCGTGTCCCTGCAGGTCGGCGTGAACTACGCCAATGACTACTCCGACGGGATCCGGGGCACGGACGACGAGCGCGTCGGCCCCTTCCGCCTGACCGGCTCGCGCGCCGCCGCCCCGGCCGCCGTGAAGCGGGCCGCCATCGGCGCGCTGGCCCTGGGCGCCCTCGCGGGAATCGTGCTGATCATCCTCGCCCGACTCTGGTGGGCGCTGCCCGTGGGCGTCGCCGCGGTCGCCGCGGCCTGGTTCTACACCGGCGGAAAGCGACCCTACGGCTACCTCGGGCTGGGCGAGCTGTTCGTCTTCGTGTTCTTCGGCCTGGTCGCGGTGAACGGCACCGCCTACGCCCTGACCGGGTCCTTCACCTGGGTCGCGCTGCTGTGCTCGATCGCGATCGGGCTGCTGGCCGTCGCGATCATGCTCACCAACAACCTGCGCGACATCCCCACCGACCGCGAGAGCGGCAAGATCACCCTCGCCGTGCGTCTCGGCGATCGCGGCACCCGCTGGGCCTTCTCCGCGGCGGTGCTCCTGCCCTTCGCGCTGATGGTGCCGGTGATGGTCGTGCAGTGGCCGGTGCTGCTCGTCCTGCCGGCGCTGCCGCTCGCCCTGCTGCCCGCGCGCGTGGTGCTCTCCGGGGCGGAGGGCAGGTCGCTCATCCCCGTGCTCGGCGCCGCCGGCCGTCTCGAGCTGGTGTTCTCGCTGCTGCTGCTCGCGGGTCTCGTGCTCTGAGCCCCCTGCGCTGACTAGTCCCCCGCCCCGGCCTTGCGAGCGTCCTGCTCGTCGTCGCGGGAGTCCTCCGCCTCGTCGAGGGCGGCATCCTCGGCCTCGGCGTCCTCGTCTCGGACCGGGCCGCGGCGCTCGACCCGCGCCTCGTCGGCGGCCTGCAGACCCGCCGCGGCCTTCTCCCGCACCCTCCCGAGGAACAGGAACGAGATCATCATGGCGATGAGCACGGCGAGGACCCCGGCGAGCATCACGCCCACGCCCGCGAGGGCGAGCAGGTACCACAGCACCAGCCACAGAGCGATGCGGATCATGGCGTAGCCGAGGACGTTGCGCATGGGGACCATGGTATTGCTCCCAGCCCGAGAACCTAGACTCGCTGCATGCTCCGCGGAATCTCGGTCGTCCTCTCCATCGCGCTGACGATCTTCGCCCTCGCGGACTGCGTGCAGACCACCGACGACAAGGTCCGCGGCATCCCGAAGTGGGCGTGGATCGTACTCATCGTGCTGATTCCCTGGGTCGGACCGCTCACCTGGCTGTTCGTGGGCAAGGAGCGCCCGTGGAACACCCAGCCGCCGCGGCGCAGCGGCCCGCTGGCGCCCGACGAGGACCCCGACTTCCTGCGCCGGCTCGACGAGGACATCCGCCGGGAGCGTCGCGAGGGGCGCTCGCGGGGCGAGGACGGCTCCTCCTCCGAGTGACCGCTCCCCCGGGTCTCCCGGCGCCGGCGCCGGAGCAAGCGGTCAGCGATCAGGCCCCGCGGCTCACAGCCCCGAGTACGAGTGCAGGCCGTTGATCACCGTGTTGACGATCGTGTAGTTGAAGACGACGGCGAGGAAGCCGGCGAGGGCGAGCCACGCGGCGCGGGAGCCGCGGAAGCCGCCCGTGGTGCGGGCGTGCAGGTAGGCGGCGTAGATCACCCAGATGATGAAGGTCCACACCTCCTTGGGATCCCAGCCCCAGTAGCGGCCCCACGCCTCGCGGGCCCAGATCGCGCCGAAGATCAGCGTGAAGGTCCAGCACACGAAGCCGACGGAGTGGATCCGGAAGCTGAGCCCCTCGAGCACCGTCGAGCTCGGCAGGCGGTCCAGCACCCGGCCGACAGCCCCCCAGCGACCCTCCCCCGCCCGCTCGTGGCGGGCCTGGAGCAGCTGCAGGGACGCGACGACGGCGCCGAGGATCGACAGGGACGTCGCGAGCACGGCGACGGCGATGTGGATGTAGATCCAGTGCGAGTTCTGCAGGCTCGGGGTCAGCTCGGCGGCCGGCACGATCCACACCAGCTGCGCGAGCATGAGCGCGACGAGCACGGGCCCGAGCACGAAGGTGCCCAGCACCCTCAGCTCCCGGCGGCGGATCGAGAAGACGAGGAAGGCGAGCATCACGATGGCGGTGCTCGTCGTCGCGAACTCGTACATGTTCGTCCACGGCACCTCCTTCGTGGCGCCCGAGCGGGTCGCGACGCCGACCAGGTGCAGCGCGGTGCCGATCCCGACGAGGACGAACGCGAAGGTCTGCGCGGACATCGTGCCGGGCGTGCCGGCCGACGGGCCCGCCGACGGGTCCTGCCCCGCCGGCTCCGCCGCGTCCGCCCGGGCCGCATCGGCCGACGCGAGCGACGCGCCGCCCGCGGCGACCAGCTCCCGCTGCTCCCTCTGCGCGAGCTTCGCGTCGCTGCGCCGCTGCGACGTGGACGCGAGATCCGCGGCGAACCCGATCAGGGCCAGGACGTACAGGATGATGGTGACCATGATGGCGAGGGACGAGATCTCGGCCAGCTGCTGATCGATCACGGGGCACTTCCTTCGGTGGACTCGACGAGTCGGCGGGCGAGGGTCCTCACATCATCCTCCAGATCCGGGTCATCGCTGCGCGCGAGACCTGCGACCTCGAGCACTCCCCCGGATCCGACGCGCACCCACACCCGTCGGCGGGGCACGAACAGCGACAGGATCAGGCCGGTCACCGCCGTCAGGGCGCTCACCAGCACCCAGCGCTCGAAGGGGTCGTAGGCGACGTCGAAGGCGGCGAAGCGCTTGATGCCGTCGAAGCTGATGGTGGTGCCGTCGGGCAGCTCGTACTCCTGGCCCGGGTAGAGGCGGAGCAGCACGGGGTTGCCGCTCTCGTCGGTGACGGGGGTGAGGGTGGAGAGGTCGACCTCGTAGGCGTTCTTCGGGATGCCGTCGTCGAGGCCGAGGTCGCCCCGGTAGACGGTGAGCGCGAGCTGCGGGTCGACGAGATCGGGGTACTGGGAGTGGGGGCCGTTCTCGTCGATCACGCCGGTGGGCAGGAAGTAGCCGACGACGGCGGTCTGCTCGGGGCTCGCGTCGGGCGCCTTGAGCACCACCTGCGAGGTGTAGCCGACATCGCCGAGCGGCACGGTGATCAGGGGGCCCTCGGCGACGACGGTCCCCTCCGGGTCGGTGACCGTGATCTCGGGGGCGTAGCCGTTGCCGAGGAGGTACATGGAGGCGCCGTCGACGTGGAGCGGCTTGTTGACCTGCACGGTCCGCTCCTGCACCGCGCCGTCCCCGCCCGTCACCGCGACATCGGCCTCGAAGCTCGTCGGCTGGCCGACCTTCGAGGGATCGCCCTCGAGCACGTACTCGGCGCGGAACTCCTCGAGGGTGAAGCGGAAGGACGGCAGGTCGGCGGGGTCGAACCAGGCCCCCGACTGGAAGGAGTCGTACTGGGTGAGGGAGTTGGAGAAACCGCCGCCCTCGACGACGGTGATCTGCCCGTGGTAGCGGGTGAGCTGGCCACCGGCGACGCAGATCAGCACGCCCACGAGCGCGATGTGGAAGAGCAGGTTGCCGGTCTCGCGCAGCAGGCCCCGCTCGGCGCTCAGCGAGTCGCCCCGGCGCTCGACGCGGTAGCGGCCGCGGCGCAGGCGGCGGTGCGCGGTCTCGAGGAGCGCGTCGGCGTCGGCCTCCGGCAGCTCCACGCGGGTGTATCCGGTGAAGCGGGTGAGCCGGGACGGGGTGCGCGGGGGACGCGAGCGCAGCTGGCGCAGGTGCACGCCGACGCGCGGCACGATGCACCCGATCAGGGAGATGAACAGCAGCAGGTAGATCGCCGAGAACCACGGCGAGGAGAAGACCTCGAAGAAGCCCAGGGTGTCCAGGATCTCGCCCCAGCGCCCGTTCTCCTCGAGGAACTGCTCGGTGAGGGTCGGGTTGACGCTGCGCTGCGGGTACAGCGAGCCGGGCACCGCGGCGATCGCGAGCAGCATCAGCAGGATCAGGGCGGTCTGCATGCTGGTCAGCTGCCGCCACAGGAACAGCAGCGTGCCGCGCAGCCCGAGGGAGGGACGGCTCGTCGCCTCGACCTTGCTGCTCCAGGAATCGTGCTCGTTCATCACACCACCGGCTCGAAGGTCGCGATCAGGCCCTGCAGGGAGCCCATCCAGGCGGTCCACACCCCGGTCATCAGCAGCACCCCGATCGCGATCAGCAGCGCCCCGGAGAGCAGTCCGATCGCCCGACGATGCCGGGAGAGCCGACGGCTCAGCCCGAGGGCGCGGTCGAACAGCAGGGCGAAGAGCACGAAGGGGATCCCGAGGCCCAGGGAGTAGGCGAGGGACAGGACGGCACCGCGCATCACCGCGCCGTCACCGCCGCCGTCGAGGGACAGCGCTGCGATCGCGGCGTAGGTGGGGCCGATGCAGGGGGTCCAGGACAGGCCGAAGATGAGGCCCATGAGTGGGGCGCCGAGGAGTCCGGCGTCGGGCCGCTTGGAGGTCACGGGCCGGTTGGCGCCGAGCCCGGGGAACACCCCGAGGAAGACCAGGCCCATGAGGATCACGATCGCGCCCGCGATCCGGTTGATCCACACCGCATGGGCCTGCAGGAGGTAGCCGAGCGCCCCCGCGAATCCGCCCAGCACCATGAACACCACGGCGAAGCCGGCGACGAAGAGGAGCGATCCCAGCAGCATCCGACGGGTGTCGGGCCGGCCGCCCTCCCGCTGCCCGGCGAGGCCGGAGACGTAGCCGAGATAGCCGGGGACCACCGGCAGCACGCACGGCGAGAGGAAGGCGACGAGGCCCGCGGCGGCGGAGACCGCGAGGGCCAGCAGCAGCGATCCGTTCAGGGCGGTGGCCTGGAAGGCTGCGCCGAGGTCGGCCCCGGTCATTCGGCGAGGACCGTGTCGAGCATCGCGCGCAGCACGGACGGGTCCGCGGCGCCGGAGATGCGGGCGGCGACCCGTCCCTCTCGGTCGAGCACGAGGGTGGAGGGCACGGCGTTGGGGGCGACCTGGCCGCGCAGGGCGTACATGATCTGCGCGTCGGTGTCGGGCAGGGACGGGTAGGTGATGCCGTAGGTCTGCTCGAAGGCCTGCGCGGGGCCGGCAGCGTCGCGGACGTTCACGCCGAGGAAGGCGACGCCCTGCTCGGCGTACTCCTCGGAGATCGCCTGGAGGTCGGGGGCCTCCTTGCGGCAGGGCGGGCAGGAGGCATACCAGACGTTGAGCACGAGCACCTCGCCGCGGAGGTCGGCGCTCGCGAGGTCCTCGCCGTCGTAGGTGGTGCCGGAGAAGTCCAGCGGCTCGTCCCGCTGGTCCGCGGGGATCTCGGTGGTCACGCCGTCGCCGGAGACGTAGCCGGCGTCCCCCGAGGAGTAGCGGCCCGAGGTGTCGGTCCCGCAGGCCGCGAGCACGGCGGTGAGCGAGAGCCCGCCGGCGGCGGCGAGCAGGGTGCGGCGGGTGGTCACGTGAGCTTGCCTCCGGTGGCGTCGACGGCGTGCGCGGAGAGCGAGGCGGCGGGCTCGGCGTAGTCGACCCCCGCGAGTCTGTCCCCGTCGAAGCGCAGGGTGGTGACCGAGCAGAGGGCGCACTGCCGACGGCGCGGATCGTGGATCAGGGGGCGGCCCTCGGCACTGCGCCGCGCGAGCCAGATGGGCAGCTGGTGCAGGACCAGCACGGCCTCGTGGCCCTCCGCCTCGGCGCGGGCCTGGTGCACGGCGGCGGCGACGCGGGCGACCTGCTCCCGGTACGGCTCGCCCCAGGAGGGGCGGAAGGGGTTCGCGAACCAGCGCCAGTTGCGGGGGTCCGTGAAGCGGGCCTCGCCGTGGCCCATGCGCTGCCCCTCGAAGCGGTTGCCGGACTCGATCAGCCGCGGGTCGCTCGTGACCTCGAGGCCGTGGGCGGCGGCGATGGGTGCGGCGGTCTGCTGGGCGCGCAGCAGCGGGGAGGCGCGCACGAGGGCCACGTCGTGCTCGGCGAGGTGGGCGCCGACGAGCTCCGCCATCTGCTCGCCGCGCTCGGTGAGGCGGTAGCCGGGCAGGCGGCCGTAGAGGATCCGCTCGGGGTTGTGCACCTCGCCGTGGCGGACGAGGTGGACCGCGGTCGTGCTCATGGGCGCCGGCTCCTTCCCTGGTGGTCCCGCTGCTCCTGGCAGAGCAGCCTCACGGTACCAACCGCGACTGGGACGACCCCGTCCGCGGGGCGGCGGGCGCGGCGGGCATCACGTCCGCCGACCGCCCGCGGGGCTCAGTCCGCGGTCGCGGGACGCACGGCGATGGGAGCGTCCTCGGGGAGCGTCCCGCCGAGGATCCGGCCGAGCTCGAGGAAGTCCGCATGGCCGACGACGTCGAGCAGGTTCTCGCGCACGGAGCGCACGTGCAGCGGTGCGGCGCGCTCGAGGAGCGCCATGCCGGCGTCGGTCAGCTGGGCCTGGCGCCCGCGGCCGTCGGAGCTGCAGCGCACCCGCTCGACCAGGCCCCGCTTCTCCATCCGGGAGATGGTGTGGGTCAGGCGCGAGCGCGAGTGGACGACGCGGTCCGCGAGCTCGGACATGCGCAGGAAGCGGTGCTCCTCCTCGGAGAGGCGCACCAGGATCTCGTACTCACCGAGGGTCAGGTCGATCTCCGGATCGGACTGCAGCGCCTCGGTGAGGCGGTCGGTGAGCAGGGTCGTGGCGTAGAGGAAGCGCCTCCAGGCCAGCTGCTCCTCGTGCGTCAGCCAGAGACCCTCAGGGCTTGACTCCGTGTCGTGCATCACGTTCTCCTGTTCCTCGTAACTCGCGGTTGTGTCGGGATCGATCATAGTTTATCTTTCAAGCAAGCGCATCGGTCTCGACGAGATCCTGCGACACCGACCCCGAGAAGGAGACCCTCATGAACGACCTCACCCCCGGCACCTGGACCCTCGACGCGACCCACACCTCCGCGTCCTTCACCGTCCGTCACGCGGGCATCTCCAAGGTCCGCGGCCAGTTCACCGATGTCGAGGGCTCCCTCGTCGTCGCCGAGGGCGGCGACCTCGCCTTCACCGCGACCCTGAAGACCGCGTCGATCGACACCGCGAACTCCGACCGCGACAACCACCTCCGCTCGGGCGACTTCTTCGACGCCGAGACCCACCCGGAGATCACCTTCCGCTCCACCGGCCACCAGGGCGACACCCTCACTGGTGAGCTGACCATCAGCGGCGTGACCAAGCCCGTCGAGCTCGACTTTACCTACGAGGGCGCCGCGACCGACCCCTTCGGCATCTACCGCGCCGGCTTCACCGCCGCGACCAAGATCTCCCGCAAGGACTTCGGCCTCACCTGGAACGCCGCGCTCGAGGCCGGCGGCGTGCTGGTCTCCGACGAGGTCAAGATCTCGATCGAGGCGGAGTTCACCGCTCCCACCTCGGCCTGATCGCCCCCGCACCCTCGACGGGCCGTCCGCAGACCACGGGCGGCCCGTCGTCGTGCTCGCTACAGTGCCGCCCATGAGCACGCCCCGCATCCCCTCCCCCTTCGATCCGAACGCCCGCGTGGTGTACCTGACCCGTGAGGGTTGCCATCTGTGCGACGACGCCCTGCCGGTGGTGCGCGCCGAGGCCGATCGCGCCGGCACCTCGGTCGAGGTGCGCGACATCGACGAGGACGAGGCGCTGCGGGCCGACTGGACCTACGACGTGCCGGTCGTCATCGTCGACGGCGCCGTGCACGCGAAATACCGGGTGGACGCCGCGGAGCTCCGCTCCGCGCTCGCCCGACGCCCCTGGTGGAAGCGCCTCACGGGCCGCGCCTGAGGCCCGCGGGCGCGCTCTCGGCCCGCGCCGCCCCGGACGATGAGAGGGCCCCTGTCCGCGTGGACAGGGGCCCTCTCTCGCGGTCAGACCGCGATCACTTCTTGTTGCGGCGCTGGTGACGCGTCTTGCGAAGCAGCTTGCGGTGCTTCTTCTTGGACATGCGCTTGCGTCGCTTCTTGACGACAGAACCCATAGATGGCCTCAGATCTTCATGGTGGTGAAAGGTTCATGAGTGCGCGGCCCACGGAGGTGCTCCCTCGAGGAGACCCCGGGGCCGGCGCCACGATCGACGCACCATTCTACACGTCACTCCCCGTGGGCGAGTGCGAGATCCGTCGCAGCCCCCGCGGCCAGGCGCAGCTCCTCGTCGACCTCCCGCACCACGAGCGAGTCCGCGACCTCCGCGACCCGCTCGCGCAGCAGTCGGCGTGCCCGTCGGGTGCGGGCTGCGGCGGCGAGCGCGGCGAGCGCCGTGCCGAGCAGGCCCAGCAGCAGGCCGGCCGCGAGGCCCAGCACGATCAGCGCGGTGGGCAGCGGGACGGGGATCCACAAGCCCTCGAGCATCGGCAGCGGCAGCGGCGGGATCCCGGCGAAGGCCAGGGCGGCGTTGGCGGCGAGCCAGCCGAGGCCCACCACCGCCGTCAGCAGCGCGAGCCACTGGAGCACGTCGAGCACGGGCCACCACCAGGAGGCTTCCCGGGAGCGCAGGTCCGCGCCCGCGACGGCCTGGTCGAGCGCATCGGGCAGCTCGTCCTCGCGGGAGCGGGCGGCGGTGCGGATCGCGGCGCGCCAGGGATCGGTGCCGCCCGCCGAGGCGGCGTCGGCGAAGCGGCGCACGCCGCCGGCGGCACGGGCCCGGGTCGCCGGATCGGCCTCGGGCAGGGACGATCGGTGCACCTGCTCGTCGGCGCGCTCGCGGCCGAGTCCGAGGCGGGCGAGGGGGTCGGCGCGGAAGCGACGCAGCCAGCGCACGGGCGGCCAGCCGACGCGGCCCGCCGCGCGGTGCCGGTAGGAGCCGCCGACGGCGCTCGCCACGGGCTCGACCCGCGCGGCGACCGCGAGGTCGTCGACGAGCTCGGAGACCTGGGCCTCCGCGCTGCGGGCGGGGAGCCCGGCCGGGTCGGCGGCGGAGCGCAGGGACTCGGCGGCCGCGCGCACATCGGCGCGGTGGCGGGAGGCGACGGCCTCGCGTCCGCTGGCCACCTCGGTCAGCAGGTCCCGCAGCGGCTCGATGCCCTCCCCGGTCTCCGCGGAGACGCCGAGCACAGGCGCCCGCTCGAGGCCGTCGCGGCGCGCGAGCTGCTCGAGGGAGGCGAGCACGCCCTCCCGCTCCGCGGACCGGATCCTGTCGATCTGGTTCAGCACCAGCACGGTGACGGCGTCGTGCCCCGCGAAGGGCTGCACGAAGTCCTGATGGAGGACGGCGTCGGCGTACTTCTGCGGGTCGGTGACCCACACCAGCACGTCCACGAGGCCCGTGAGCCGCTCGGCGATCGCCCGGTTGCCGAGCTCGACCGAGTCGAGGTCCGGCAGGTCGAGGAGGACGAGGCCCGAGTCGCCGGGGAGGTGGTGGCGGTCCTCGACCTCGAGCCAGTCCAGCAGCGGGTCGCTGCCCGCACCGCCGAAGACCGCGGCGACCGGTGCGGAGGTGGTGGGGCGGCGCACCGCGGCGCGCGTCACCTCCTGGCCGACGAGCGCGTTGAGCAGGGAGGACTTCCCGGAGCCGGTGGCCCCGAAGAGCCCCACCACGGTGTGCTCGGCGGAGAGGGCGCGGCGGCGGTCGATGCGGCCCACGACCTCCTGGGCCGCGGAGACGTCCCCGCCCGGGGCGACCGGGGCGAGGGCGTCGGCGGCCCGGGCGAGCGCGTCGAGGCGGTCCGCGAGCGGGGCACCGTCGCGGCGGGAACGACGGGAGGAGCCGGAAGAGCGGGAGAAGAGGCTCATGCGCCGCTCCTGACCTCGTCGGCGAGCGCGTCGAGGGCGTCGGCGTCGGCCGCGAGGAGCTCCCCCGTGCCGACCTCGCCGAGGGCGTCGAGGCGGTCGAGGAAGGGGGCGGAGCGCCCGGCGACGAGGGCGTCGAGGCGCTGGCCGAGCCGCTCGCGGGCGATGCGGGCCATGCGGCGCACGGCCTCGTCGCCGAAGATCGTCTCGAGCAGCTTCTGACCGACCACGGCGGTCGCGGCGCCGGCGCCCACCTCGAGGCCCGTGGGCACGAAGGCGGTCGAGGCGAAGACCACGATCATCAGGGCGACGCCGACGGCGTTCACCCCGAGGGAGAGCAGTCGCGCCCGGGTGCGACGATCGGCGCCCTCGGTGCGCACCAGCTCGAGCACCTCGCCCTGCCAGGCGCGGATCTCGGCGGTGACCTCGTCGACGTAGCCCTCGGGGAGCCGGGAGAGGTCCCGGCCCTCGGCGAGGAGGCGGCCGGAGGGGCCGGCCCGCCAGGCGGCGTCGGCCCGTTCGGCGCCGCGCGCGGTCTCGTCGATCACGACGTGCACGAGCCCGGTGCCGAGCGCCTGCTCGGCCGCGATCGCCGGGGCGGGACGACCTGTGAGGGCGAGGCCGATGCGGTCCCGCACGCGGGAGACCATGCTCTCCAGGCTGCGGAACAGTTCGCCGGTGCCGACCACGTCCTGCCAGCGGGCGAGCACCTCGCCGCGGAGCAGGGAGCCGTCGCCGAGGGCCGCGTCGATCCGCTCCCGGGAGCCGGAGAAGGCCTCGATCGCCTCGTCGCGCAGGCGCTGGCGCTCGGCGTCCTGGGCGCGCGCCTGCTCGGCGAGGGTGCGGGCGGAGCCGGCGAGGGAGGTGATCGCGCCGGCGAGGGTGCGGCGGGCGATGCGGGAGCGGGCCTCGCCGTCCTCCGCGAGGGACTGGACGTGCGCGCGCAGCTCGGCGATCCGCTCGGGGGCCAGCAGGCCGTCCGCGTCGAGCTCCGACTCGGGGACCAGGAAGAGGCGGTCCGGGGCGAGGCCCTGCCGCTCGAGCATCGCGCGGAGATCCTCGGAGAGCTCCTCGGCGACGCCGGGGCGGTCGGGGATCCGGTTCATCACCACGTCCACGGTGACATCGCGTTCCGCGGCGCTGCGCAGCACCTCCCAGGGCACGGCGTCCGCGTAGCGGTTGGCGGTGGTGACGAAGAGCCACAGGTCCGCGGCGCGCAGCAGCTGCCGGGCGAGCTCCCGGTTGCCGGCGGCGACGGAGTCGATGTCAGGGGCGTCCAGGAGCGCGAGGCCCGCGGGGATCCGCTCCTCGGCCCGCAGCTCGAGCGAGGTGGAGGGGGTGAGGTCGCCGGTCGTGGACTCGACCTCCCCGCCGGTGACTCGGGCGAGGCCGGGCAGGATCCGGGTGCCCGTGAACCAGGCGCGGTCCTGCGGGTGGTGCAGCAGCACCGGTCGACGGGTGGTGGGGCGGATCGCGCCCGAGCGGCTCACCACGGCGCCGACGAGGGAGTTCACCAGGGTGGACTTGCCCGCGCCGGTCGAGCCGCCGATCACGGCGAGCAGCGGGGCGTCGAGGGAGTCCAGGCGCGGGATGACGTGGTCGCCCAGCTGGGTGAGGGCGGCGGTGACCTCGGCGCGGGCCTGTTCGGCGCCGTCGAGGGGCAACGGCAGCTCGAGGGCGCGGAGGTGCTCGGCGAGGTCCTCGAGAGCGGCGGGTCGCTGGGTGGTCATGCGGCCCAGTGTGTCAGTCGAGGAACGGATCCAGACCCCACTCGGGGAAGGCGACGCGTCGCGCGGCCTGCACCGCCCGGTCCAGGTCGTCCTCGGGGTCGAAGCCGGCGGACCAGTCCTTCACGGCGAGCGGCCGGCCGTCGCCGTAGCGGGACATGGCGGGATCCGGGGAGAGGCCATGGGCCGTGCGGGCCCGACCCTCCGTCGTCAGGTAGGAGGCCGGGAGGGACTCGGCGGGGTCGAGGGCCTCCCCCGTCGCGACCGCGATGAGCTGGGCCCAGGAACGGGGCACCACGTCGATCACGGCGTACCCGCCGCCCCCGAGGGCGAGCCAGCGGCCGTCGCACACCTCGTCGGCCAGCTCGCGCACGATCAGCATCGCCTCGCGGTGCGCCTCGAGGGTGACGGAGAAGTCGGCGAGCGGATCCGCCCGATGCGTGTCCGCGCCGTGCTGGGTGACCAGCACCGTCGGCCGCACCGCACGCACCAGCGCCGGGACCGTCGCGCGGATCGCGCGCAGCCAGCCGTCGGCCGTGGTGCGCGGCGGGAGCGGGACGTTGATCGCGGAGCCCTCGGCGCCGGGACCGCCCGTGTCCTGCACGAAGCCGGTGCCGGGGAAGAGCCGCTCCCCCGTCTCGTGCACCGAGAGCGTCACCGCGCGCGGCTCGTCCCACAGCGCGAGCTCCACGCCGTCGCCGTGGTGGACGTCGAGGTCGACGTACATCACCCGCTCGGCGCCAGCGGCGAGGGCGTGGCGGATCGCGACCGCGGCGTCGTTGTAGACGCAGAAGCCGGAGGCGCTGCGGGGCCGGGCGTGATGGAGACCGCCCGCGACGTTCACGGCGCGCCGCACCCTGCCGGTGAGGATCGCGTCCATCGCGGCGAGGGAGCCGCCGGCGATGCGGGCGGAGGCGGCGTGCATGCCCGCGAAGGGCGGGACGTCGTCGCCGCCGATCCCGAAGGCGATCAGCGCATCGAGCTCCTCCGCGGTGAACTCGGAGAGGCCGTCGCGCTCGGAGGCGGTGCGCACCGCGGCGACGTACTCGGGATCGTGCACGGCGGTGAGCTGGGCATCGGTCGCGACGGGCGGGTCCAGGTCGATCACGCCCGGACGATCCAGCAGACCCGCGCAGCGCGCCAGCTCCCGGGTCAGCTCGAGACGGATCGGGGACATCGGGTGGTAGGGGCCGAAGTCGTACTCGCGCAGCGCCTCGGACCACACGATGCCTGTTCGGGCGGCGGGGAGGGCGGCGTCGGCGACCATGCCCCGAAGGGTAGCCGGGGTCGTAGACTGCCGCGGACGCGAGCCGGGGACAGGACCGGGGACACGATGAGCCGGGGCAGGGAGGGGAACGATGGACAAGCACTGGTCCCGCCGTGCCCCCACCCCGAAGTGGCGCGTCTACCTGCAGGCCCTCACCAAGGCGACCCCGGCGCGCATCGCGCTCGGCGTCTTCACGCTGATGATCGCGGTGTTCACGGTGCTGCTGTCGCTGCCCGCCGCGACGGCCGACGGCACCCGCACCCCCTTCGTCGACGCCCTGTTCACGGCGGTCTCCGCCATCTGCGTGACCGGCCTGACCACCGTGGACACGGGCGTGCACTGGTCGCGCTTCGGCCTGGTCGTGATCATGGTCGCGGTGAAGCTCGGCGGCCTCGGCCTGCTGACCCTCGCGTCCCTGCTGAGCCTCTCGGTGCTGCACCGCCTGGGGCTCGCACAGCGGATGATCACCGCGCAGGAGACCCGCGCCGAGCGTCTCGCCGAGGTCGGCGGCGTGCTCCGGGTCATCCTCATCACCTCGACGAGCTTCGAGGTCGCGACCTTCCTCGCCCTGACCCCGTACATGATCGTCACCGAGCACGGGGTCGGCGAGTCGCTGTTCCTCGGCCTGTTCTACGCGATCAGCGCCTTCAACAACGCCGGCTTCGTGCCGGAGGCGGCAGGCACCTCCCAGTACCTCGGCGACCCCTTCTTCTCCATCCCGATCGGCCTCGCCGTGCTCGTGGGGTCGCTCGGCTTCCCCGTGATCCTGGTGGTGGTCAAGAAGCTGCGGACCCCGCGGCGCTGGAGCCTGCACGCGAAGCTCACCTTGACCACCACCGCGGCGCTGTTCGTGCTCGCCTGGGCGGCCTACCTCGCGCTCGAGTGGGCGAACCCGGCGACGCTCGGCCCGCACGGCATCGGCACCAAGATCCTCGCCTCGGGCTTCACCGCGGTGATGCCGCGGTCGGGCGGTTTCGCGAACATCGACGTGGGCCAGATGACGGGCGAGTCCCGCCTGCTCACCGATCTGCTGATGTTCATCGGCGGCGGCTCCGGATCGACCGCGGGCGGCATCCGCGTGACCACCTTCGCGCTGCTGGTGCTGTCGATCTGGGCGGAGGTGCGCGGCAACCCCGACGTCGAGGCCTTCGGCCGACGCATCCCGCAGGAGACCATCCGCCAGGCCATCGGCGTGCTCGTGATGAGCTCGGCGGTGGTCTTCCTCGCGACCTTCCTGCTGCTGCGGATGACGGCCTTCACCCTCGACCAGACGCTCTTCGAGGCGCTCTCCGCCTTCGGCACGGTGGGCCTGTCCACGGGGATCACCCCGCATCTGCCCACCGAGGCCAAGGTCGTGATCATCGCCTGCATGTACGTGGGACGTCTCGGGCCGATGACCCTCGGCGCGGCGCTCGCCCTGCGCCACCGCACCCGCATGCTG
This sequence comes from Brachybacterium sp. J144, assembly GCF_036321705.1. Taxonomy (NCBI): domain Bacteria; kingdom Bacillati; phylum Actinomycetota; class Actinomycetes; order Micrococcales; family Dermabacteraceae; genus Brachybacterium; species Brachybacterium sp. J144. The sequence continues at coordinate 96,251 of NZ_JAZDCG010000034.1, read as the reverse complement.
CAGCTCCCGCTCGAGCGCCCGATCGTCGGCTGAGGCGCAGCGTCGGCTGAGGCGCAGCGTCGGCGGGGCCCGATCAGTGCTCGCCGCACCGGGCCTAGACTGTGCCCGCCCGGTCCCGTCCGCTGCGGACCGAGCACCGCATCGAGGAGGAGACATGGCACGCACCGCCCGCGACGAGGGCGTCCTGGTGATCGGGCTCGGACGCTTCGGGGCCGCGATCGCGCTGACCCTCGAGAAGCTCGGCACGCAGGTCCTCGCCATCGACGAGAACGAGGAGCTGGTCCAGAAGTACTCCGGCCAGCTGACGCACGTGGTCCGCGCCGACGCCACCCAGCCCGAGGTGCTCGACCAGGTGGGTGCCGGCGACTTCTCCCTCGCCGTGGTGGGGGTGGGCACCTCCATCGAGGCGAGCGTCCTGATCGCCGCGAACCTGGTGGACCTCGGCAAGCCCGTGATCTGGGCGAAGGCGATCTCCGCCGCGCACGGTCGGATCCTGCAGCGCATCGGCGCGCACCACGTGGTCTACCCCGAGGCCGACGCCGGCAAGCGCGTCGCCCACCTCGTCAACGGCCGGCTCATGGACTTCATCGAGTTCGACGACGGCTTCGCGATCGTCAAGATGCGGCCCCCGCGCGAGGTGCAAGGGATGACCCTCGCCGAGTCCGACATCCGCGCCAAGCACGGCGTCACCGTGGTGGGCGTGAAGTCCCCGGGCAAGGACTTCACCTACGCGGTGCCGGAGACCATGGTCGCCGCGCACGACGTCATCATCGTCTCGGGCGACACCCACCTCATCGAGAGGTTCTCCAACCGGCCCTAGGTGGTACGGGTCGTGGCCCGCTGGACGCTGACGGGAGGCGCCCCCGGGGTCCTGCCCTCGGGTCCGTCCCGGCTCCGGCCCCGGGCCCGCTCTCGTGCACGCTGGCGTGCCCAGACCGTGCCCGCGGACCCCATGCCCCCACACCCGTGCGGTGACCGCTACGCCATGTGCGGCTGTGTTCCACCGAGGGAACGCAGCCGCACATGACGTGCCTGTAACCCACGCAAGCGTGGGGTGTGGGGTGCCGCGCAGGGACTCAGCCGGCGGTCATCGCCCGGGAGGCCTCGGCGGAGGCGGCCATCGCGGCCGCGACCCCGGCACGCACGCCCTCCCGCTCGAGCGCGGCGAGGCCCTGCACCGTCGTGCCGCCCGGGCTCGAGACGCCGTTCTTCGCGACGGCCGGGTGCATCCCGCTTTCGGTCAGCATCGTGGCGGCGCCGCGCACCGTCTGCTGCACGAGGGTGGCGGCGAGATCGCGCTTCAGGCCCAGGCGCACGCCCTCGTCGGTCATCGCCTCGATGATCGCGAAGACGAAGGCGGACAGCGAACCGGCCGCGCCGATGAAGGCGTGGACCTGGTCCTCCGTGATGTCGACCGCGACGCCGGCGCGGGAGAACAGGGCATGGAGCAGCTCGTGCTGCGCGTCGGTGACGGCACTGCCGCGCATGAGGCCCACGGCCCCCTCCCCCACCGAGATCGGGGTGTTCGGCATGGCGCGGACCACCGCGGCACCGGCGGGGAGTGCCTCCTCGATCTGCGCGAGGGTCACGCCCGCGGCGAGGGAGAGCACGATCGCGCCCGTCGGCAGGTCCTCGCGCAGCTCGGCGACGAGGTCGAGGATCTGGTACGGCTTCACGCCGAGCACCACGACGTCGGCCTGCCGGACGGCCTCGGTGCGGGAGGCGGCGGCAGTCGCTCCGAGCTCCTCGGCGGCACGCTCGCTGCTCGCCGTGCTCGAGTTCACGACCAGCAGATGCTCGGGGCGCACGCCCGCGTCGAGCAGGGTGCGGCCGACGGGCCCGCCCATGTTCCCGGCGCCGATGAGGGCGACGCGGACGGAGGAGAGGTCGATGGTCCCGGTGCTCGTATCAGTCATCCCGCCAGCGTACGGCGCGTGACGCGGATCAGCTCCCGCCGTCCCGGATGCCCGGTCCCGACCGGGCGGTGACGGCCCCGGCCCGGGCGGCGATGCGGGACTCGACGAGGACGAGCACCTGGACGGCCACGGCACCGCCGGCGGCGAGGAGCAGCAGCAGCGGCCAGTCCGAGCTCGGCCGCTGCAGGGCGCCCGAAGCGTCCTGCCACGGCCAGAGGCTGCGCAGGGCACCGATCATGACGCCGGCGAGCACCACCATGGTGCCGCGGTGATGGCGGGTCAACAGGGTGCGCATGACCCTCACGATGACGACGAGGCCCACGAGGGCCCAGAGGGCGAACCAGGCGAGGTATCCGAGATCTCGCTGGTCCACGGCCTGCAGGGTGGGCTGGTACAGGCCGACGCTCAGCAGCAGGAAGGACCCCGAGACCCCGGGCAGCACGAGCGCGCACACGGCGATCGCAGCGGCGGGTGCCACCACCCACGGGCTCGGCTCGAGGGAGGTCGAGGGCAGAGAGGTCAGCAGCAGCCCGCCGATCGCGCCGAGGCCGAACAGCCCGACCTCCGCTCCGCGCCACGCTCCGCCGGAGAGGCGCACCGGCACCAGCACGGAGCCGGCGACGAGCCCGAGGAACAGCGCGCGCATCGTCTCGGGATGCTCCTCGACGAGTCCCGCCACGGGGCCGGCGACGGTGAGAACGGCCGCGGCCATCCCGACCACGAGCGGGAGCACGAGCAGCCAGTTCACGCCGCGCAGCTGCTCCCGCACCGCGGCGGTGCGGTCCGGACCGGTCACCAGGCGCCGCCCGGCGACGGCGATCCGGTGGCCCGCATCGATCAGCTCGTCATAAATCCCGGTGACGAGGGCGACGGTTCCGCCGCTGACGCCGGGGACGGTCTCGACCAGGCCGATCAGCGCACCGCGCAGGAGGTTCCCCAACGGGTTGCGGTGGCGAGAGGGAGCGATGTCGGCGGGCGCGGCAGCAGGGGCGGTGTCCGTCATGAGTCCAGCCTACGGAGCGGGGATCCCCCCTCCCCTGTCGGACGCAGCGGCGAGTGACCGACTCCGCGCTCGCGTTCTCGGATCGGGCGTGGCCCTCGGGCCCCTCCCCGCCGGTTCAGCGGCCGCGACCCCAGTGCGGGGGCACGTCGCCCGCGAGACGGGCGTCGTTGGACTCGTCGGCCCCGGGTTCGGGGGCGTCCTCGGCGAGGCGATCAGGCAGCACCTTCGGTGCCTCGCCGCGCGTGGCGGCGGGGGCGGGCCCGTCCCGCTCCTCCCAGTCGATCGGCTTCCCGGTCACGGAGGAGATGACGACCCGCCTCCCGCTCACTGCCGCTCCTGGTAGCGGCGGATCGCGCTGGAGACGGAGACGTCCAGCAGCACCGAGCGCTGCTCGAAGCCGAGGAAGCTCCGCACCTCGGTGGCCAGGTGCTCCTCGAGCCGGGCCCGGCCGTCGGAGCAGATGTACTCGACCACCGCGTCGAGGTCCTCGCTCGAGTAGAAGGACAACGGGTGACCGGCGGGGATCTGCGGTCGCGGCAGACGGTGGCGGATCGTGCCGACACCCTGCGGGGACCCCGTGTGCTCCTCCTCCTGGACGAGGCGCAGCGCCCGCTCGACGGCCCGGCGGATCCGCTCCGCCTCGCCGTCGGGGTCGATGAACAGCGCCCAGGACCAGACCCGCTCGGTCGCCCAGCCGGCGGCCTCGAGGCGCTCGGCGCGGAGCCGGTCGCGCTCGCGCTGTCCCTCGGTGGCGACATAGCGGGCGCCGTCGGTGTCGACGGCGAGCAGCAGTCGGCCGGGCATGTCGGGATGGCCGAGGGCCAGCTCGATCCGGTCCGAGGTGAGGCCGAAGTCGCGCTCGACCTGCAGACCCAGACGCCACAGGCGGTCGGCGAGATCCCGCACCAGGGCGTCGGTCTCGAGGGTCCTCGGGGCGGCGGGCTCCTCGGCGGGCTCCGCATCGTCGGCGGGCTCCGCGGGAGCGGGCGCCTCGACGGCCGACGCCGACTCCGCGGGGTCCTCTCTCTCACCGGCCGACGGGGCCTGCGCCGGATCGTGGTCCGTGGCGGCGCCGGGTTCCGTCGTGGCACCGGCGTCCGCGATCGGATCGGAGCCGCGCACTGCGGCCTCCGCCGCGGGGTCGTCGAGCTCCGTCTCGGCGACGGCCACGTCCGCACCGTGGCCGCTGCCCGCGCCCGCAGCCGTGCGCGAGGTCTCCCCTGCGGGGGCGGCCGTGGCGGCCCCCTCCCCGAGGGCGGCGGCGATCGCGGCGTCGAGGTCGTCGTCCTCGGCCGAGAGCGCCGCGGCCTGCGCCTGACCGTCGGCCCGCGCCTGCCCGTCGGCGCCGGACTCCTCACCGGAGGCGGCGAGGGCGGTGACGTGCGGGGTCACCTCCACATCGGGCCCGCCGCGCAGCACCCAGAGCAGGGCGCGGAGGTCCCTCGCTCCGTCACTGCGCAGGCGTCCGAGGTCGAGGTCCTCGAGGTCGAGGGAGGAGACGACGGTGGTGCGGCCGCGGGCCCGGGTGATCACCGTGGCGAGGGCCTTGCGGCCGCCGGACTCCGAAAGCGGGCCGAATCGGTGCAGCACACGGCCGTGCGGGGTCTTGCCGAAGCCGACGGAGACGATGATGTCGTCGCGCACGATCGAGGTGGCCTGCGCGACCGGCAGCACCGTGAAGACCTCGCGGGCGCCCGGGTCGAAGTACTCGCGCAGCGCCGGGATCACCGAGACGGTGTTCATGATCCGCTCCATGAGCCGGCGGGCATGGGTCTGGGTGAAGGTGAGCACGGCGAGGGAGCGCTCGGGACGGGTGCGGGCGTGCTCGATGACGAGATCGGTGACCCGGCGCAGCTCGGCCTCGGTGCTCTCGACGTACTCCATCGACTCGGTGACCGGGCCGCGCCCGTTCTCCACCAGCACCAGCCGGTCGGGCTCGGGGGCGGTCGGCCGCGGCACGGCGACCACCTCGCCGCTCAGGGCGCGGCGCTGGGCGAAGGCGCGCAGCCCCTCGGCGGCGGGCCGGGGATCGCGGCGCAGCTCGACGTGCGGGGCGATGCGCAGCATGTCGTCGAGCAGGCTCGAGGAGGAGTCCTCGCCGTACTCGAGCGGGTCGCCGACCACGACGGTCTGCTCGGCGCGGACGATCGAGGGCAGTGCCGCAGCGGTCGGCAGCCGGCCGCCGTCGGCGACGATGAGCACGTCGAAGTGGCGGCCGCGCGGGATCACCTGCGGCACGAGATACGGCGAGGCGAGCCAGGCGGGACGCGCCTGGAAGAGGATGTCCTCGTACTTCGCGGCGAGGTCCCGGATGGAGACGGTCGAGGAGCGGGCGAGCTCCGCGATCGCGGCCCGGGAGGTGTCCGGGTAGGTCTTCATCGTCGCCACCCGCGCCTCATCGGCGGCGGCGTGGACGCGCGAGGCGGACTCCCGCAGATACGCGGCGTCGAGGCGGCGGAAGCGCTCGGCGACCTGCGACAGCGAGGTGCCGTCGTACTGGGAGATGGTGGGCTCGGCGCCGGCGATCAGCTCGAGGACGCTGCGCCACCACGCGAGCTCCAGCTCGGCGCCGACCTGCTCGGCCGGGACGCGGCGGGCGCGGAGGTCCTCGACCAGCTCGCCGAGGCCGTCGAAGGACAGCCGGCGCAGCAGCTCGGTGCGGCGCGGCAGCGACTCGAGGTCACCGCGGTCGGCGTGCAGGGCCTCCGCGCGGCGCTCGAGCTCGTCGAGGTCGGCGCGCGGCAGGTCCGCTCCCGCGGGCGTGCCGTCCAGGAGCACGGCCAGCTCGTCGAGCACCCGCTGGGCGTCCTGAGCGGCGCGATGGGCGGCGTCGAGATCCGCGGGCAGGGCCGGGGTGCCGTTGCCGGTCAGCGCGTCACGGCTCCAGGCATCGGCGACGGCGCGCGCCTCGACGAGGTCGCGATGCAGGTCCGGGGACACGGAGGCGGGGCGCTGCAGGGCCGCGGCCTCGCGGCGCAGCCGGCGGCGCACGCCGAAGCCCATGCTCACCCCGTGCTCGACCCGCCAGGACTTCTCGGCGGTCGCGGCCACGAGATCGGCGAGCGGCGCGCGGAACACGGCGGCCTGGAAGCCGGAGAGCAGCGCCCGCACCCGGTCGAGCAGGGCCAGGCGGGACTGGAGCTGCTCGAGGGTGCTCGGCTCGCGCAGTCCCAGCTGCTCCCCGCAGGCGGCGCACGCGCGCCGCAGCCGGGGCAGCACCTCGTCGCGCCACTGCTCGAGCAGCTCGCGGGCCCGCTCCGCCTGGGTGTCGGAGCTGATCGGCGCGCCGTACCAGGCGGTCTCCTCGGGCCCCGTGCTGAGCACGCCCACCTCGGCGGCCTCGCGCAGCTGGGCGGTGAACCGCTCCCGCTCCTCGCCGACCATCGACGCGGCGACGTCGGAGCGCAGCCGCACCGCGGTGCGGGGGGCGGGGCGGAGCCGGGTGAGGGCGGCGAGGGCTGAGATCGCGTCGTGCGCGGAGGCCTGCCACGGCTCCTGCACGCGATGCATCGCCTCGACGTGCCCGGCGAGGATCTCGCGGGTCTCGGCGAGCTCGGCGGGGGCCTCCGCCTCGGGGCCGAGGCCGTGGGAGCCGGCCTGGCGCAGGCTGCGCAGCAGGGCCGCGGAGGCGTTGCGCTGCAGGGACGGGTCCGGGGAGAGGTCGAAGACCAGCTCCTCGAGGCCGCGGGACTGGGCGAGCTCGAGCAGGCGGGAGAGGTTGCGGCGACGCTCGGAGACGATCAGCACGCTGCGGCCGCGCGCGTTGAGCTCCTCGGCGAGGTCGACGACCAGGTCGAGGGAGGCCGCGCCGGGCGGGGCGGCGACCGCGAGGTCCTGGCCGGCGAGGACCCGCTCGAGGACGGCGAGGTGGTCGGGGTCGACGGCGGCGACGAGCTCCTGCTCGTCGATCGCGGGCACGTCGCTCTCCGCGTCGCCGCGCACGACGGACCGCGCCTCCGGGTCGCCGGAGAGCGCGGCGACCAGCGGTGAGGCGGCCCAGTCCGTGCGATCCGCGGCGAGGTCCTGGGCGACGGAGCCGGCGGCGTCCATGAGGTTGCCGACCACGAGCGCATGGGTGATGCGGAAACCGGGCAGCGGCTGGCCGAGGGCGCGGAAGGCGTCCAGGACCGGGTTCGGGTCGAAACCGTGGGCGCCGTCGGTGGTGGCGAGCAGCGCGCGGGCGTCGACCGCGACCCCGGCCTCGCGCAGCGAGCGGAGCAGCACGGGGTTCAGGTCCGCGGTCGCGTCGACCTCGAGGTCGACGTCCTCGCGGGCGTTACCGCGCAAGCGCAGCGTGAGGGGGCGGACCAGCACCGGGGCATGGATCGGGGCCGAGCCGTCGGCCGGCAGCCAGGTCGCCTCGCCGATGCCGAGATGGCAGGTGGTCAGGCCCACGTCCTCCGCGTGCCGCTCGGCGATCTCGCGGATCGTGCGGGCGTGGGCGCGGGCGTCGGCGAGCGCGCCGACCTCGCGCACCAGGGAGGACAGGCGCGTCGGCCCGCGACCGGCGAGGAGCTGGGCGAGGCCGGAGGGGTGCGAGTGGGTGAGGTCCAGGACGGTGGGCCCGGCCCGCATCTGGGTGAGGAAGGAGGGGGCGGTCCCGCCACCGGTGATCTCCTGGGTCCAGCGGTCCAGGGCATCGGCGACGCGGTCCTCCCGGCTCAGTGGACGGTGCTCGCGCCGCTGCTGGAGGAGGTCCTCCTCGTCCTGCTCGGGGGCGATGCCGGCGCCGACCTCCTCGAGGTGTCGCGCGACGACTAGCTCATAGGCCGGGGACGCCGGGGCGGTCCGGGCGGCCGGCTCCTCGGTGCGGGCGGCGTCGTCCCGCCGGGCGGGCTCCGGGTCGGTGTTCTGCTCGACCTCCGCGGCCGGGTCGGGGAGGCGCTTCTTGCCGCGCAGGAGGTTCCACATCATGGGTCCCGAGGTTACCGGGGCGCGGCTCAGACCTCGTGGAGCCGCACCGAGTGCTCGGTGAGATGCTCGCGCAGCTCCTCGGTGATCTCCCCGGCGATGACCAGGTCGGTCAGCACGGAGACGGGGCAGATCCCGGCGAGGGCGCGCTCGCCGATCTTGTCGGCCGTGGCGAGACCCACGACGCGCCGGGAGTGGCCGATCATGATCCGGGTGACGCCGGCCTCCGCCTCCGAGTGGCAGGTGAGCCCCGCCTGCACGTCCAGGCCGATGGTGCCGACGAACATGGTGTCCAGCCACAGGTCGCGCATGGTGGCGGTGGCGAGAGGACCGGTGAGCTCGAAGGAGTAGGGCTCGGCGACGCCGCCGAGGACGACGGTGCGCACGTGCGGGCGCAGCACCGCCTCGGTCGCGATGTTCAGCGCGGCGCAGACGACGGTGAGCCCGGGCATGCCGTCCCGGGAGTCGATGTCCGGCCGGGAGACGACGCGCCGCGCCGTCGAGGTGGTGGTGCGGCCACCGTTGAAGCCGATGGTCTGTCCGGCCTCGACGAGGCTCGCGGCCCGCTCCGCGATCCGCTCCCGGTCGCCGCCGGAGGTGTCGGTCGCCCGGGGACCGGTGGCGAGGGAGTAGGCGACGTCCACGGCGACGATCCCGCCGTGGGTGCGGCGGGCGAGCTGGGCCCGCTCCATCTCCACGAAGTCGCGGCGCACGGTGGACTCGCTGATGCCGAGATCGCTCGCCACCTCGGCGACGCTGAGCCGCTTGAGCTCCGAGAGTCTCGCCAGGACATGGTCCCAGCGGGCGGAGCGGTCTTTGCCGACGGGGGCGCTGCGCATGGTCACGCAGTCAGTATTGCGCGGACGCCGCCCGGATCGCCGCCCGATGCGCATGTTCGATCACTCCGAGGCCGAGTTCCCAGGTCTCGTTTGAGTCACGATCGGGGCCGTCGTACGTTGGCGGCGTCGCCTCGAACCGGGGCGCTTCCGCTCAACGAAAGGATGTCCATCATGGGTTTCGATGACGCGCTGAACAAGGCCAAGGGTCTCGCCGAGGAGAACCCGGAGCAGGTCGAGCAGGCGCTCGACGCTGCCGGCGAGCAGATCAAGGAGCGCACCCCCGACAACGTCGACGGTCAGGTCGACGAGGGCGTGGAGGCCGCGAAGGACAAGTTCGGCCTCTGATCCCCGGACCCGCACCACGCGAGGGCCCCGACGCGAACGCGTCGGGGCCCTCGCTCCGTCTCGGGGTCTCGGGGTGTCGAGCTATCGAGGTGTCGTGCCGCGCCGGGTCAGGACTTCCTGCGGGTGGCGAGGGCGACGCCGACGCCGGCCGCGATCATGATGACCACGCCGATGCCGATCAGCAGCGGCGCCGGGAGGCCGCCGGAGCCCTGCTGCTCCTCCGCGGCGGTCGCCTCGGACGTGGTCTCCGCGCTGGTCGGAGCATCGGATCGGGCATCGCTCGCGGCGGGAGCCGTGGTCTTCTCCCCGGCGGTCTCTTCCCCGGCGGGCTCGAGGTCGCCCGCGGCGGGTTCGTTCTCGACGGTGAGGGCGAGGGTGCCCTCGATGGGATGGCCGTCGGAGGAGACCACGCGCCACTGGATCTCGTACTCCCCGGCGGGCAGCGGCTCGGCGAGATCGAGCACGGCCGTGGGGCCGTCGATGGTGGGCGTCTCCTCGAGCACCGTCTCCCCGTCGGCGTCGACGATCCGCACCACGGGGCTCACGTCGAGCAGGTCCGCCGAGTAGGTCAGGGTGATCTGCTCGGGCGAGGTCTCGACCGCCGCGCCGTCGGCCGGGTCGGAGGAGATGAGCGTGTCGTGGGCGCGGGCCGGAGCCGGCAGCAGCGAGAGCGCGGCGATCACGACCACGATGAGCAGGGACAGCAGGACCTGGGGGCGACGGAGGGCGATAGTCACCCCGGCAGGCTACCACTGTGCTCCAGGACCGGCAGGGCCGCCCGGGCTGCGGCGACCTCGGTCAGATCCAGGTCTGTGACCAGCATCCCCTCCTCCCGGCCGAGCTCCTGGCGGACCTCGCCGAGGGGGCTGATGACGGCGCTGTGCCCCACCCCGCGAGCGGCCCGACCGGTGTAGGCGGGGTCGGGGGCCTGGTCGGCGGCGAGCAGGAGACTCGTGGAGTCGAGGGCCCGGGCGCGCAGCAGGAGGCGCAGCTGCTCGACCTTCCCCAGCCCCTCGGCCCAGGCGAGCGGCAGCAGGATCGCCTGGGCGCCGCGCCGGGCGAGGGCGGTGAACTGTTCGGGGAAGCGGACGTCGTAGCAGGTGGCGAAGCCCAGCAAGGTGCCGCGCAGCTCGAGGGTGACGAGCTGGTCGCCGGGGGCGACGGTCTCGGACTCGCGGGCACCGAAGGCGTCGTAGAGGTGGATCTTGCGGTAGTCGACGTCCACGCCGTCGCCGCGGGCGATGAGCGTGTTGTGGACGCGACCGTCCGCGGTGGGGGTGAAAGAACCGGCGACGACCACGAGGCGATGCGCGGCGGCGAGGCGGCGGATCTCGTCCTCGAACTCCTCGTGACGGGCGAGGGCCGCCGCGCGCAGGTCGGTGCCGAAGGGGGTGAGCGTCGCCTCGGGCAGGAGCACCAGGTCGGCGCCCGCCTCGGCGGCGCGGCCGACGGCGGAGCGCACGCCCGTGAGGGTCCGCTCCGGGTCCTCGTGGACGATGATCTGGGCGAGGGCGATCCGCGGCCCGGCGGCGGCCCGGGCCCGGTCCAGCTCGGCGGGGGTGTCGATGTCCTCCCCCTCGGCGCCGACGGGCTCCTCGCGCACGAGCTCGGTCTCGTCGAGCGCGGCATAGAGGCGGCGCAGGGGCAGGTCCGTCCAGGTGCCGTCGGCGCCCCGCACCTCCTCGAGGGCCGCCCGGAGCCGGGCGACGGGCCAGGCCGCGATCAGCAGATCGAGGCAGTGGACGCGGCCGGTGCGGGCAGCGGCAGCGACGAGCCGGTCGAGGGTCTCGGCGCGCAGCAGCGGCAGGTCCCCGCCGAGGACGAGCACCACGTGCTCGTCGCCCGTCTCCGCGGCGCCGCGGGCGAGGGCGGCGAGCGGGCCGGAACCGGCGGGATCCTCCCGCACGAAGCGGGCGCCGAAGCGCTCGGCGAGGCGGGCCCCGTCGGCCTGCTCGGGACCGACGACGATCCGGGAGCCGACGGGCGCGGCCCGCAGCACCCGCTCGAGGGTGCTCGCCCCGCCCACCTCGGCGCGGGTCTTGTCGACCCCGCCGTGACGGGCGGACGCACCGCCCGCGAGGATCACGGTGGCGGTGGGCACGTGTGCGCGGCTCGACATGGGTCGATCCTGTCACGGAGCGCTACGATGACCGCGGCCTTCGGTCACGGGACGACATCCCGCGACGCGACCGCAGCGCCTCCGTAGCTCAGGGGATAGAGCACCGCTCTCCTAAAGCGGGTGTCGCAGGTTCGAATCCTGCCGGGGGCACCATCACCTCTCCCCTCCGCCGTCCGCGGCCCGCACCTCGAGAGCGTCCCGGTCCAGGATCGAGGTCCAGCGCCTTCCGGAGTCGATGATCCCCTCGCGGCGCAGCGCGCTCATCACGCGGGAGACCGACTCGGGCGTGGAGCGCGCGAGCCCGGCGAGGTCGGCGCGGGAGAGCGGGACCTCGAGCAGCAGGCCCTGCGCGCCGCGGTCCTCGCCGAGGGAGTCGGCGAGGCGCAGCAGGGCGCGGGCGACGCGCTGCTCGACGGTGTCGGTGCTCTGCGTCCCCAGGTCGGTCTGCGCACGGGAGAGACGCGCGGCGAGATCATCGACCACCCGCAGGCCCACGACGGGGTTCTCGACCATCACCTCCCGGAAGGCTTCCTGCCCGATGCGCAGCAGACAGGTGCCCACGAGCGCGGTCGCGGTGCGGCGGTGGAACGGCTCGCCGAGGCTGCTCATCGCCCCGAACATCTGGCCGGGCCCGAGGATGTCGGTGACCGCGAGCGCGCCAGACGGCGTCGGCTCCGCGATCCGCAAGCGCCCCTCGGCGACGACGTACAGCGCCTCCGCGGGCTCGCCCGCGCGGAAGGCGGGCGCGTCGGCCGGGAGCGTGAGGGTGCGCATGCGGCGGTCGATCCGCTCGAGCGCGGCCTCGCTCAGGCCGTGGAAGTAGGCGGAGCGGTCGAGGACGCCGAGGCGCACGGGGGCCGGACAGGTGTGCGGCAGCGTCACCTCCGCGAGCGGGATGGTGCGCCGCCCGTCGGGGGTGGTCATGGTGCGAGGATAGCCCGCCGCAGCATGACCCGACGGGACATCGGTCCTGGTCAGAAACCTCTTACGGTTGATTGATCGCCGTCATGGTGGGGTCGCGTATCCCTTCCTACGGTCGAGGTGACGGCGAGGGAGAGACCCTCGCCCCACCCCAGGAAGGGCCGCCCACGATGTCTGCCACCACCGGTTCCACCACCCGCACCGTGTTCCGCGCCGAGGGCTTCAGCTGCCCCTCGTGCGTCACCAAGATCGAGAAGCAGGTCGGCCGCCTCCCGGGCGTCCAGGACGTCTCCGTGAAGTTCGCGTCCAGCCGCGTCGAGGTCGACCACGACCCCGCCGTCGCCACCGCCGAGCAGATCGTCGCCGCGATCGCGAAGGCCGGCTACACGGCCGCGCCGTCGGCGTTCTGACCCCGACCCACCCCACAGAGAGGACCTGTCATGACCGCCCTGCAGCACTGGTGGCGCGGCCCGTGGAGCACGCCGCTGCTCGCCGGGGCGCTGATCGTGCTGGCCGCCCTGCTGTCGCTCGGCGCCGGGGAGAACCCCTTCGGCGCCGGGCACGGCGAGCTCGGCCTGCACCTCGACCGCCCGCTCCTCCTCCTCGCCTCCGACGCCCTGATGGTGCTCGCCGCGCTCGTCGCGGGCGCTCCGATCCTGATCGCCGCCGTGCGCGCCCTCCGAGTGCGGACCATCGGCATCGACCTGCTGGTCACGATCGCCGCCGTCGGCGCGCTGGTGATCGGCGAGTACTGGGAGGCCGCCGCGGTGACCTTCCTGTTCGCGATCGGGCACGCGCTCGAGGCGGGCACCATGAACCGCACCCGATCGGCGCTCGCCGAGCTCGTCGCCGCCGCCCCGGACATCGCCGTGGTGCTGCGCGACGGGCAGCAGGTGGAGGTCCCGGCGGCCGAGGTGCGCCTCGGCGAGACGGTGCTCGTGAAGAACGGCGCGAAGGTCCCGGTCGACGGGACGGTGCTGGCCGGCACCGGCGCGATCGACGAGGCCGCGATCACGGGCGAGTCGATCCCCGCCGCGAAGGGGACAGAGGATGCCGTGTTCGCCGGCACCGTCTCCGCCGGCGGGTTCCTGCAGGTGCGCGCCACCGGCGTCGGCGCCGACACAACCCTCGCCCGGATCATCCACCGCGTCGAGGAGGCGCAGGACGCGAAGGCCCGCACCCAGACCTTCCTGGAGCGCTTCTCCACCTGGTACACCCCGGCCGTCATCGTGCTGGCCCTGGCCGCGGGTCTGGTCACCGGCGACGTCGTGCTCGCCCTGACCCTGCTGGTGATCGGCTGCCCCGGCGCGCTGGTCATCTCGATCCCCGTCGCGATCGTCGCCGGCATCGGCCGTGGCGCGAAGGACGGCCTGCTCATCAAGGGCGGCGAGTTCCTCGAGGCCAGTGCGCGGGTCGACGCCGTCGCCCTGGACAAGACCGGCACCCTCACCGAGGGCCGGCCGCATCTCACCGACGTCACCGTGCTCGACCCCGACCTGGACCGCACCGCGGTGCTGCGCTGGGCGGCCCGCGCGGAGGCCGGGTCCGAGCACCCGCTGGCCCGTCCCGTGCTCGAGGGCGCGGCGACGGAGGGCGTCGTCCCCGGCAGCCTGCCCGAGCACACCGAGCCGGTGCCCGGCCAGGGCATCGTCGCCACGATCGAGGGGCGGCGCGTCGCCGTCGGGAACCTGCCGCTGCTGGAGCGCGAGGGGATCCTCGTCCCCGCGGGGGTGCATGAGGAGGTCGCGCGCCTGGCCGCGCTCGGCCGCACCCCGATGGCCGTCGCGCTCGACGGCACGGTGATCGGCGTGCTCGGCGTCGCGGACCGGCTGCGGCCCGAGGCGGCCGACCTGATCACCCGCCTCCACCGCGAGGGCGTGGACCGCGTCCTGATGCTCACCGGCGACGATCCGCGCGTGGCCCGGGCGGTCGCGGCGCAGGTCGGCATCGACGAGGTCCGCGCGGGGCTCCTGCCAGAGGACAAGCTCGCGGCGATCACGGCACTGCAGCGCGAGGGCCGCACGGTCGCGATGGTCGGCGACGGCGTGAACGACGCCCCGGCGCTCGCGACGGCCGACATCGGCGTGGCGATGGGCGCGGCCGGCAGCGGCGTCGCGATCGAGACCGCGGACATCGCCCTCATGCAGGACGACCTGCTGAGGCTGCCCGAGGCCCTCGGACTCGCCCGCCGCACCGTGCGGGTGATGCGCCAGAACATCGTCCTCGCGGTCGCGACCGTGGCGCTGCTGCTCGCGGGGGTGTTCGCGGGCGGGGTGACGATGGCGATCGGGATGCTCGTGCACGAGGCCTCGGTGCTGCTGGTGATCGCCAATGCGATGCGGCTCCTGCGCCGGCGTCGGCCCGAGGGGTCGACACCACCGGTCGACGACTCCCCGTCGGAGCCCCGCACGGCAGCCGAGCCGCGCTCCGCGGGCACTGCCGCCGTCGCCTGATCCCGATGACGGTGGCGGCATCCGAGACCGACCCCGATGAGGTGACCATGACGCCGCAAGCTCGTCCGAGCGCCAACCGCTCACGCTGCGGGAGCTGGCGGAGCGGGACGAGGCACGACCCGATCGCCCGCCCGGTCCCCCCGTCCCGTGACCGGGCGGTAGCGTGGCGGGGGTGACCGCCACCGATGCTGACACCGCCTCCGAGAACCGCTCCGTCCCCGACCCCGACGTCCCCTCCCCCGAGTTCGCCGACCCCGAGGCTGTGCTGCGCCTGTCGCGCCTCGCAGCGGTGACCGCCGTCCCGGGCGGCCGCGTGATCGCCGCGATCCAGCAGGCCGAGGAGCACGGCGCGCGGACCCCGTCGGCCCTGTGGGAGCTGGACCCCGCGGGCACGGCGCCCGCCCGCCGCCTCACCTCCTCGGAGAAGGGCGAGGGCGGGCCGCGGCCCGCCCCGGACGGCTCGGTGCTGTTCACCTCCACCCGGCCCGATCCGGAGGGCGGCTCGGTGGAGGACCGGGCCGCGATCTGGCGCCTGCCCGTCGCGGGCGAGGCGCGGCTGGTCGCGTCGGCGCCCGGCGGGCTCGAGCTCCTCGCCGTCGCGGACGACGGGACGATGCTCGCCGCGACCTCGGTGCTGCCCGGCGGCACCCTCGAGGACGACGCCGAGCGCCGCACCGCCCGGAAGGACGCGAAGCGCACCACCATCTGGCACACGGGCA
This sequence comes from Brachybacterium sp. J144, assembly GCF_036321705.1. NCBI lineage: Bacteria > Bacillati > Actinomycetota > Actinomycetes > Micrococcales > Dermabacteraceae > Brachybacterium > Brachybacterium sp. J144. The sequence continues at coordinate 81,025 of NZ_JAZDCG010000034.1, read as the reverse complement.
TGCCGATCCGCCAGTGGGACCACGAGATCGGCGACCAGGAGCGGCACCTGCTGCTCGTCTCCCCGGACGGCGAGATCACGGACCTCACGCCGGGCGTCGGCACCGTCGCCCTCACCTCGGCCTCCGCGGACCTCTCCCCCGATGCGCGCACCGTCGCGACCACCTGGACCCGGCGGGTCCCGGGCGGGGAGACCCGCAGCGACCTGATGCTGCTCGACGTGGCCACCGGCGAGCGCCGTACCCTCCTCGCGGCGGACGAGGAGTCCCAGGTCTCCACCGCGCTGTTCTCGCCCGACGGCACCCGCCTCGCCGTGCTCCGCTGGACGCACTCGACCCCGGCCTCCACATCCCTCCCCCGCCTCGAGATCCGCGGCACCGGCGGCGAGGCCGGGGCCGACGTGGTTCCCGTCGACCTCGGCGACCTCACCCCCACCGATCTCGCCTGGGCGGGCCCCGGCACGCTCCTGGCCGCCGGGGACCTGCACTCCTCGGGTGCGATCCTCGCCGTCGACGCCGCGACCGGCGCCGTGCGCACCCTCGCCGACGGCGGGGTCTTCTCCTCGCTCTCCGGCGCCGAGGACGGCGCGGTCCTCGCGCTGCGCAGCGACGTGGCGACGCCGCCCCGGCCGGTGCGGATCACGGCCGACGGCGCGGTCGCCGAGCTGCAGGCCCCGGGCGGGATCGCTGCCCTGCCGGGCACGCTCCAGAAGGTCGTGACCGAGGTCGACGGGGTCAGGGTGCCGGGATGGCTCTGCGTGCCCTCCGCCGCCAGCGCGGCGGATCCGGCCCCGGTGATGCTGTGGATCCACGGAGGCCCGCACGCGTCGTACAACTCCTGGAGCTGGCGCTGGTGCCCGTGGATCGCGGTAGCGCACGGCTGGGCGGTGCTGATGCCGGATCCGGCGATGTCCACCGGCTACGGCGACACGGGTCTGAACCGGGGCTGGCCGCGCCGGCCCGAGGTGGTGTTCGGCGAGTGCGAGGCGCTGCTGGACGCGATGCTCGAGCGGCCGGAGCTGGACGGGACGCGCACGGCGATGCTCGGCGCGAGCTTCGGCGGGTTCCTCGCTAACTGGATCGCGGGGCACAGCGACCGGTTCGGCGCGATCGTCTCCCACGCCGGGCTGTGGGCGCTGCCGCAGCAGCACCGCACCACCGACGCCGCTGCCTCCAAGATGCGGGTGCACCGCCACGAGGACGAGGACCCGAAGTGGTACGCGGCCTCCTCCCCACATAGTGCGGCCGCGGCGATCACCACCCCGATGCTCGTCACCCACGGCAACCGCGACTACCGGGTGCCGGTCTCCGAGGCGCTGCGCCTGTGGTGGGACCTCGTCTCCCGCTGGGACGGCGAGCCGGAGGCCATGCCGCACCGCTTCCTGCAGCTGACCAGCGAGAACCACTGGGTGCTCACCCCGTCCAACGCCGCGGCGTGGAACCGGGCGGTGCTCGCCTTCTGCGCGCAGCACGTGCTCGGCGGTCCGAGCGCCGACGAGGCGATCACCTGGTGACCCCCGCGCCCGCCGCGGCCCCGGTCAGGTCGGCCACCGCTGCCTGACCGAGGCCGTCGGAGCGGGCTACGCTGGCAGGGTGCCGCGGCCGGGACGACCCGGTGCGCGGGAGCTCGACGGGGACGGCCTCACGGAGGCCCCGATGATCCCCTCGCCCCGGATCCGCATCCTCGACCGCCCCGCGCTGACCAGCCAGGTGCAGCGCGTGGTGAACCTGTGCCATGGCGCGCTCGTCTCGACCCTCGCCCTCACGATCCCCGCGGTGCTCGTGATCGGGCTGCTGACCGGCAGCCCCGTCGTGCTCGCCGAGTCGCCCGGCAATCTGCTGCTGCTCGGCGTGACGCTCGCGGTCCCGGCGGTCTCCGCGGCGTCGCCCCGGGTCACCGCGGTGCACGGCGGGGTGCATCTGCTGCTGTTCGCGGTGTACGCGCTGGCGCTCCTCTCCTGACGGCGGCACCCGCGGCCCTCGCGGCGCTGCCCTGCGCTCGTCGACGCTGCACCCGCTGTCGGTATCCGGGCGAATACCGACAACTATGACAGTGTCGACGGGAGTCGGGCGGCGGTGCGGCGAGGGATCCCCGCCCTTGACCCGCACACCGCGGCTTGGAAGAGTGGGCCGCGGGGATCATCACGAGGGGGCGCCATGCACCGCAGCACCAGCCACGCCCGAAACAGCGTGAGATCCGTCCGCCGCGGCCCATCCCGCCGCGGCGCAGTGCTCGCGTGCGCCGCCGCGGGGCTCCTCGCCCGCGCCGCGTGCGCCCCGCCGACGGGCGGCGCCGCGGCAGGCACGACCGATGACGGCTGGCCAGGCGGCTCCGACGGCGGCGGGAGCACCGAGAGCGCGCACCGCACCAGGATCCTCCTGCTCCCCGACCTCGGTCTCGACGGGACGGTCGGCGACGGCGCCCCCTCCGTGGCCGCCGAGCAGGTCGCGGGATTCCTCGCCACAGGGCTCGGCGCCCCGGAGGCCGACGCCGAGTGCGAGGAGGGCCTGGTCCTGCAGCCCGAGGGGAGCTGGAAGCGGTGCACCGGCCCCGGCGGCCCGACCAGCCTCGACGACGACGCCCCGTGGGTCGCGACGGTGGTGCAGGTGCCGACCGGGGGCGAGCTGCACGCCGGGACGCATCTGACGCTCCTGCTCACCTCCGGCACCGAGCTCCCCGCCGCCATGGACGAGATGCGGGCGGCGGACGTCATGCTCACCGCAGGCCCGCTCGACGACGACATCGACCAGGCCGCCGACGGGTGACTGCCCCCGCCGGCGAGCGCCCGCTCGCGTTCGAGCCGCTCACCGCCGAGGAGCTCGCCGCACAGTCCCTCGCGGTCCCCACCTCCGAGGAGGCGGTGGTCCCCGTCGCGGACGCCGCGAGCTGGGCGTCGGTGACCTGCTCCCGGGGGATGGATCCGGCCCGCTTCCGCCCGGTCGAGTGCGAGGCGCGGGACGAGGCCGGAGACCTCGAGGACCTCCTCGTCGCCCCCGGGATCCTGTCCGACGGGCGCCCCGGCCTGCTCGTCGGGATCCGCACCCTCGAGGCCGGTTGAGACGCGCGCCCGAGCCGTCTGTTCACCTCGGCGCCGCCGGGCCGCCGTCGGCAGGTCCACCGCGCGCCGTAGGGTCCAGGGCGCGGCCGCGGCGCGACTCGGCCGCGCCCACCCAGCTCAGAGCATCCCCGCTGCTGAGAGGTCGGGTACATCGACGCGGCTTTTTGTCGCCAGAACAGAAGAAATGGCTGAGAATCCTCCGATGCACGATTCGCGTCCCGCCCTTCTGCCCGCGCTGCTCGCGGGCGAGCGCGCCCCCGCCCCCCGCACCCTCGTGGACGTCTTCCGGGAGACGGTGGAGCGCGCCGGGGACTCCCCCGCGGTCGACAGCGGCCGCGACACCCTCACCTACACGGAGTTCCACGAGGCCGCGACCGAGCTGGCCGACCGTCTCGCGGAGGCGGGCGTGCGCCCCGGCGACACCGTCGGCGTGCGCATCGCGTCGGGCACGACGGACCTGTACACGGCGATCATCGGCATCCTCTACGCGGGCGCCGCCTATGTGCCCGTCGACGCCGACGACCCCGACGAGCGGGCCCGCGTCGTCTTCTCCGAGGCGGGCGTCGCGGCGATCCTCGGCGACGGCCTCGCGATCACGGCCACGGCCGCGACGGACGCGGGCGAGCTGCCGCCGCTGCGCGACGTCGAGCCGACCGACGACGCGTGGATCATCTTCACCTCCGGCTCGACCGGCACCCCGAAGGGCGTCGCCGTCAGCCACCGCAGCGCCGCCGCGTTCGTCGACGCCGAGTCGCGGATGTTCCTGCAGGACGCCCCGATCGGACCCGGCGATCGCGTGATGGCCGGCCTGTCCGTCGCGTTCGACGCGAGCTGCGAGGAGATGTGGCTGGCGTGGGCGTACGGCGCGTGCCTCGTCCCCGCGCCCCGCTCGCTCGTGCGCTCCGGCATCGACGTCGGCCCCTGGCTGCTGAGCAACGGGATCACGATCGTCTCGACCGTCCCCACCCTCGTCGCGCTGTGGCCGCTCGAGTCGCTCGTCGACGTGCGCCTGCTGATCATGGGCGGCGAAGCGTGCCCGCCCGAGCTCGCCGCCCGCCTCCAGGCCCCCGGCCGCGAGGTGTGGAACACCTACGGCCCCACCGAGGCGACCGTCGTCGCGTGCGGCGCGATGCTCGACGGCACCGACCCGGTGCGGATCGGTCTGCCGCTCGACGGCTGGGACCTCGCCGTGGTCGACGAGCACGGCGTCCCCGTCGGCGTCGGCGAGACGGGCGAGCTGATCATCGGCGGCGTGGGCCTCGCCCGCTATCTCGACCCCGAGAAGGACGCGGCGGCGTACGCGCCGATGCCGTCGCTCGGCTGGGAGCGGGCCTACCGCTCGGGCGACCGCGTGGTCAACGACCCGGAGGGCCTGCTGTTCGGCGGTCGCGCCGACGACCAGATCAAGCTCGGCGGGCGCCGCATCGAGCTCGGCGAGATCGACGACCAGCTGCTGCGGCTGACCGGCGTCGTCTCGGCCGCGGCCGCGGTACGCTCCACCGACTCCGGCAACAAGCTCCTCGTCGGCTACCTCACGGTCGACGAGCGCTTCGACGCCGACGCCGCCCGCGCCCTGCTGCGCGAACGGATGCCGGCAGCGCTCGTGCCCCGCCTCGCCGTGGTCGAGGAACTGCCCACCCGCACCTCCGGCAAGGTCGACCGCGACGCCCTGCCCTGGCCGCTGCCCACGGCGGCGGGCGGCGCCTCGGAGCTGTCCGGCACCGCCGCCTGGATCGCGGAGATCTGGGCGGAGGTGCTCGGCGCCGCGGCGACCCGGCCCCAGGACGACTTCTTCGACCTCGGCGGCGGCTCCCTCACCGCCGCGCAGGTGGTCTCGCGCCTGCGCACCGAGCATCCGGAGCTCGCCGTCGGCGACGTCTACACGCATCCCACCCTCGGCGAGCTCGCCGGGCTGCTGGACTCCCTCGAGGGCGGGACCGTGCACACCGACCGCACGGTCCGACCCGTCGGAGCCCTGTTCCAGCTCGCCCAGCTGGTGGCGCTCGTGCCGCTGCGGGCGCTCGCGGCGCTGCGCTGGCTGACCTGGCTGATGCTCGGCTCGACGCTCGGCGCGGCCCTCACCGGCCTGCCCTGGCTGATCTCCTTCCCGCTGCCGGTGCTGCTGCCCGCCGCGGTGGTGCTGCTCGTCCCGCCCGTGCGGATGACCCTCGCGGCGCTGCTCGCACGCCTGCTGCTGCTCGGCGTCGGGCCCGGCACGCACCGGCGCGGCGGCTTCACCCATCTGCGGCTGTGGCTCGCCGAGCGCAGCCAGGACGAGCTGCGGGCGACCCCGCTCGCGGGCGCCGGCTGGATGATCTGGTACGCCCGCGTGCTCGGCGTCCGGATCGGGAAGTCCGTGGACCTGCACTCGCTGCCGCCGGTCACCGGACTGCTGACCGTCGGGGCGGGCGCCTCGATCGAGCCCGAGGTGGACCTCGCGGGGCACTGGGTCGACGGGGACCGGCTGATCATCGGCACAGTGAAGATCGGCAAGCAGGCCCGGATCGGCGCCCGCTCGACCCTCGGCCCCGGCACCTCGATCGGCCGCGGGGCGGAGCTGGCCCCCGGCTCCGCGGTCTCCGGCCCGGTGGGCGCGGCCGAGTTCTGGTCCGGATCCCCCGCGGCGCCGCAGGGTGAGGCCCGTGGTCCGTGGGAGGACGGCGCCCCGCGCCGCTCGCCGCTCTGGCTGCCGCTCTACGGCCTGCTGGGCGTGGTGATCGCCGCCTTCCCGGCCGTGGCCGCGGCGATCGGCGCGAGCGTGCTGCTGCCCGCGCTGCGCGGCACCGGGTCGGCGCAGGAGGCGCTGCGCGCGGCCCTTCCGTGGCTGCCGCTCGCGGCCGGCATCGGGTATCTCGCGCTGCTGCTGCTCGTGCTCGCCCTGGTGCGGCTGCTAAGCCTCGGGCTGCGTCCCGGGCACGTCCCGGTGCGCTCCGCCGCGGGCCTGCGGATCTGGGGCACGCTGCGGGTCCTCGACGAGGCCCGCACCTGGCTGTTCCCGCTGTACTCGGGGGCGCTGACCCCGCTCTGGCTACGCCTGCTGGGCGCGAAGGTCGGGACGGGCGTGGAGGCCTCGACGGTGCTGCTGATCCCCTCCCTGGTGACCATCGGCGATCACGCTTTCCTCGCCGACGACACCCTCGTCGGCCCCTACGAGCTGGGCGGCGGATGGATCCGCGTCGAGCGCGTGAAGGTCGGCAAGCGCGCCTTCGTGGGCAACTCCGGGATGCTCGCCCCCGGTCGCAAGGTCCCCAAGAAGTCCCTGGTCGCGGTGCTCTCCGCGGCGCCGCGCCGCAAGCGGGCGAAGGCCGGGAGCTCGTGGATGGGCAGCCCTCCGCGCAGCCTGCGCCGCACGGCCGACGAGCAGGGCTCCTCGCGCACCTATGATCCGCCCCGCCGCCTGCAGGTCCTCCGCGGCCTGGTCGAGACCGGCCGGGTGCTGTCCCTGCTCGCCGCCGCGCTGCTGCTGGTCGCCGTCGGTTCCGCTCTGTGGCTGCTGCTCGAGCGGGACGTGCTGCTCGCCGTGCTGCTCGGCGGGCCCGTGCTGCTGGCCGGATCGGTGGTGGCCGCTCTCGTGGCGGTGCTCGCGAAGTGGCTGATCGTGGGGCGGCACCGGGAGGGCGAGCATGCGCTGTGGACCTCCTTCGTGTGGCGCAACGAGCTCGCCGACACCTTCACCGAGGTGCTCGCCGCGCCGTGGTTCGCGGGGGTGACGACGGGAAGCCCCGCCCTGGTGTGGTGGCTGCGCGCGCTCGGCGCCCGCATCGGTCGCGGCGCCTGGGTGGAGAGCTACTGGCTGCCGGAGACGGACCTGGTGCGCCTCGGCGCCGGCGCGACCGTGAACCGCGGCTGCGTGGTGCAGACGCACCTGTTCCACGACCGGGTGCTCGCGATCGACGCCGTGGAGATCGGGGAGGGCGCGACGCTGGGCCCCAACGGGGTGATCCTGCCCGCCGCGCATCTCGGCGACCATTCCACCGTCGGCCCCGCCTCGCTGGTGATGCGCGGAGAGGGTGTACCGTCGCGCACGCGCTGGATCGGGAACCCGATCGGCCCGTGGGAGGACGACGCATGAGAGCCGGGAGCGACCCGTACGTGCCAGGACACGGGGACCGCGGCTACGCGGTCCTCCACTACGACCTGCACCTGACGTATCGGCTGGTCTCGAACCGGCTCGACGGGGAGGCGACGCTGACCTGCCGCGCCCTCACGGACGTCTCCGGCCTCCGGCTCGACCTGCATGCGCTGCGCGCGAAGAAGGTGCACGTCGACGACCGGGCGGCGCGCTTCACCCACGTCGCCTCGACGCTCTCGATCCGTCACCCGCTGCGCGCCGGTGAGGAGGTCGCGGTGCGGATCCGCTACGACGGGACGCCGCGACCGGTGCCCTCGCGGACCCTCGGCAGCGCGGGCTGGGAGGAGCTGACCGACGGGGTGATCGTCGCGGCGCAGCCGCACGGGGCGCCCAGCTGGTTCCCCTGCAACGACCGGCCCGATGACAAGGCGACCTATCGGATCACGCTCACGACCGGCTCGGACTACCACGTCGCGGCCTCCGGGGAGCTCACCGATCTGCGCCATTCGGGCTCGACGACCACGTGGACCTACGAGCAGACGGTCCCGATGGCGACCTATCTCGCGACGGTGCAGATCGGCCGCTACGCGGTGTCCGAGCATCCCGGCGCGCCGGTGCCGGTGCGCACGGTCGCCCCGCCGCGGCGGAACGAGCGGGACTTCGCGGCGGGCTTCGGCCGGCAGGCGGAGATGGTCTCGCACTTCTCCGAGCTCTTCGGCCCCTATCCCTTCTCCTCGTACACCGCGGTGATCACGGCGGACGACCTCGAGATCCCGCTCGAGTCCCAGGGGCTGTCGACCTTCGGCGCGAACTTCGTGGACGCGGACTGGGACGCGGTGCGGCTGGTCGCCCACGAGCTCGCCCACCAGTGGTTCGGCAATGCGGTGACGGCGAGCTCGTGGAAGGACATCTGGCTGCACGAGGGTTTCGCCTGCTACGCGGAGTGGCTGTGGTCCGAGCACTGCGGCGCGCGCTCGGCGCAGCAGTGGGCCCGTCACCACCACGCCAAGCTGGCTCGGCTCCCCCAGGACCTGCTGATGGCGGATCCGGGGGCGAAGCTCATGTTCGACGACCGGATCTACAAGCGAGGCGCTCTGACGGCGCACGCGCTGCGGGTCCGGGTGGGCGACGACGCGTTCTTCGAGATCCTCCGCAGTTGGGTCGCGGCGCACACGGGCGGCTCGGTGACGACGGAGATGTTCATCGCCCACGCCGAGCAGGTCAGCGGCGAGGACCTCGCGGACCTGTTTCGGGTGTGGCTGGAGGAGAAGGCGCTGCCGCCGCTGCCGGTCCCGGTGCGGGGCTGAGGGATCGGACGGCCCGGCGCGCGAGCGCGAGCACGTGCCCGGGCGGGGCGGGCAGCTCGCGCATGTCATGATCGGCGAGGCGCACCGCGGTCATCGGGACGGTGAGCCCGGTGCCGAGCATCTTCAGCACCGCCTCCTTGCCGGCCCAGACCGCCGCCCGACGGTCGGGGTCCTCGGGCTCGGCGGGATGGAGCACGAGGTGCCCGTCCCAGCCGCGGTCCACGGCCTCGACCGACTCGAGGTCCACGCCGATCGCCCCGCCGCGGGCGACGGCGGTGACCAGATGCTCCCCGCAGCGGGAGAGGCTCACGACGAGGTCGTCCGGGCGGTCGTCGACCCGCGCCCAGGGGCGGCCGTGCCCGCTCGACCCGCACAGAGGGCAGAGCCGACCGGTGCGCACCGCGTCGGCCGGGACCCCGAGCAGCTCCGCGACGTGGAGCCGGAGCATGGCGTCCGCGTCCTCGAGGGAGGAGTGACGGCGCACCGAGGGGTCCATGGGGCGCAGTCTAGACGGGGTGGAAAGTAGGCTCTGACCATGGCCTCGACCATCTCCCCCGCGTCCCGCAGCATCCTCTTCGCCCTCACCACCGCGCTGCTGCTGGCCACGGTGCTGGGGGTGATCGGCCTCTTGCCCTCCGCGGAGGACCGACCGGAGCGGGCGCAGCTGCTCGCGCCCGGCGTCGAGCTGCTCGACGTCGAGGTGACGGAGGTGCCGGAGTCCGTGGACCCGCTCGCCGCCATCGTGGTGGAGGGCGTGGGCGTCTCCGGCGGGATCGACGGCGAGCCGGTCCAGGTGGAGGTCACGCCGGAGGTCGCGACCGGCGGCATCCACCCCGGCGACCGGATCCGGGTCCTCGCCGTCGCGTAGGCCGGGGAGGGGCAGCCGTACTACTACTTCGACCATGTGCGCACCGTGCCGCTGGGCCTGCTGTTCGTGGTGTATCTGCTGGTCGTGGCGATCGTCGCCCGGGGTGCGGGGCTGCGGGCGATCCTCGGCCTCGCCGCGGGCGTCGGCATCGTGGTCGCCTTCCTGCTGCCGGCGATCCTCGCCGGGGAGCAGCCGGTGCTCGTCGCCCTCGTCGCCGGTTCGGCGATGATCTTCCCCTGCGTGTACTTCGCGCACGGGGTGTCGGTGCGCACCACCACGGCCGTGCTGGGCACCTTCGGCGGCGTCGCCGTGACGGTGCTGGTCGCTCTCGCTGCGGGCAGACCCGCGGGTATGACGGGGGTCGACGGCGAGGCGGCACAGCTGCTGGCCGGCACATACCCGCAGGTGTCGCTGTCCGCACTGTTCCTCGCGGGGGTAATCGTCTCGGGGCTCGGAGCGCTCAACGACGTGACGATCACGCAGGCGTCCTCGGTGTGGGAGCTGCGCGCGGCGATGCCGGAGGCGTCCCGGCTACGCGTGTTCGCCTCGGCGATGCGGATCGGCCGGGATCACATCGCCTCGACCGTCTACACCCTCGCCTACGCCTACATCGGCTCGGCGCTGCCCGTGCTGCTGTTCGCCTCGACGATCGAGCGATCGCTGCTGGGCACGCTCACCGCCGGGGAGATCGCGGCGGAGGTGTTCCGCACCCTCGTCGCCTCCATCGGACTGGTCCTCGCGATCCCGCTGACCACGGGGATCGCCGCCGCGCTGGCCGCGCCGAGCACGGCCCCGCCCGTTCCGCCGTCCGCGACCTCGCACGCCCACCACTAGGCTCCTGACCATGTCCCCCTCCCCCCGCCGCCGCTTCGACGCCACCTGGCTGCCCTTCGGGATGATGGTCGGCTTCATGATCGGCGTCGGCGTGGGGCTGAAGATCGTCGACGACCTGCTCGTCGGGGCGGGCATCGGCTTCGCGGTCGGCGCGGCGCTCGGCGTGGCGCTGGGCCTGCGCGGCCGACGCGGCGGCCCCACCGAGGAGGAGATCGAGGACGCCTACCAGGACGCGCTGCACGGGGATCCGCGCGGGGCCGCCCGTCCCGGCACATCATCCGCCGGCGCCGGCACATCGGCCGACGATCCCGGCACGTCGGCCGACGATCCCGGCGCATCGGCCGCCGGCTCTGGCCCGTCGGCCGACGACTCCGGGCATCCGCTCGGCGGACCGCCCGACCAGCGCGTCTGACCCGCGGGCTTGTCCCGCGCCAGTCGGTCTGCGACGGTGGAGCGACGGTGCCGCAGGGGGCGGCGCCTCGATGAGGGGGTCGCACGATGAGTTGGATCCGCACCACGAGGAGAATCCGCACCACGCTCGCACTCGCCGCCGGAGCGGCGCTGCTCGCCGCCTGTTCCGGGGGCACGGGGGCCAAGGGGGAGACCGACTCGGCCCCGCCGGCCGCCGAGTCCGGGGCGTCCGATGACGGTGGCGGCGAGAGCAGTGGCACCGAGGGCGGTAACGACGATGACGGTGGCGCCTCCGATGGTGGAGGAACCGGCGAAGATACTGACCAGGACGACGGTGCCGACGAGGACGGCGAGGACTCCGCCGGGGCGACGCCGCGGATCCAGTTCACGCCGAATCCCGCCGGGCCGACGACGGACGTGCTCTCCGAGTCCGAGCTCTCCGGGGAGCTGTCGGCCTCCCTCGGCGCGGAGGCGACCTGCGCGGGACCGCTCGAGCTCACCGGCGGTGCGTCGCAGAGCTGCGAGGGCCCCGCCTCCACGGAGAGCGAGGAGATCGTGCCCTGGACCGCGGTGGGCGTGCAGATCATGTCGCCCGAGGGCTACGAGTCCGGGACCGTGCCGGGGCTGATGTTCGTCCAGTCGGAGGAGCCGCCGTCCGAGGACGTGATGCGGGTGCTGGGCTCGAACGTGTCCGGGCTCGGCATGGGCTCGGCCTTCGGCCAGGAGGAGATCTCGGCCGATGACCTCGGGGAGTCCACCCTGCAGGTCCTGACCTCGGACAACGCCTATGTCCGGTGGCACGAGGTCGCCGCCTGGGAGTCGGTGACCTGCTCCGACGCCATGGACTTCACCGAGTTCGAGCCCGTGGAGTGCGAGGCGAGGGACGCTGACGGCGGGGTCTGGTCGCTGAGCGTCCTGCCCGGCGATTTCGTGGACAACGACCGGGGACTGCTGGTGGGCAACAACGGTCCGCGGGAGGAGCCGGCGACCGAGGGGTGAGCCAGCTCGGGGGCGCGGTCAGGAGCGCGCTGCCCCTCGTCCCCGAGTCGCCGCAGGACGAGAACGGGGCCCGCTGCCGAGATCGGCGGCGGGCCCCGTTCTGGGGCCGTCAGGCGGGGAGCGTCACCTCGGCGCTCGTGCGGGCGGAGGCGTAGCAGGCCTCGAGCACCTGTGCCCGGCGCAGGGCGAGCGAGCCGTCGTGACCGGCCCAGTCGCCGGAGCGGACGTCGGCCACGAAGGACGCGACCGCGGCGGCGTGGCCCCCGTCGGCCCCGATCGCCGGGCGGATCTCGGCGGGCATGCCCTCGACCTCGGTGTGGATGATCAGGCGGTCCTCGCCGCCGCCCCATTCGAGGGTCGCGCCGCCCTCGGAGCCGTAGAGGGTGACGTAGCAGAGGTCGTGCGGGATCCACTGCGCCCAGCTGGACTCGAGGAGCAGCGTCGAGCCGCCCTCGAGGCGGAGGAAGGCGGTCGCGAGGTCCTCGACCTCGAAGGGCGCACCCGCTTCCTGCTGGGAGACGCCGAAGCCGCTGCCGCCGCGGCCGCGGGGGCCGAACTCGGCGTGGGTCGAGGCGGAGGCGGTGAGGACCTCGGGCTCGCCGAGGAGGTGCAGGGTCATGTCGAGCATGTGCACGCCGATGTCGACGAGCGCGCCGCCGCCGGAGGACTCGGCCTTGGTGAACCAGGTGCCGAGCCCGGGGATGCCCTGGCGACGGATCCAGCCGGTCTTCGCGTAGTAGATGTCGCCGAGCACCCCGGAGGCGACGACGCCGGCGAGCGCGGTGACATCGCCGCGGCGACGGTGGTTGAAGGACACGTCGAGCACGCGACCGGCGCGCCGGGAGGCCTCGACCATCGCCTCGGCGTTCGCGGCATTCTCCGCCATCGGCTTCTCGGTGAGGACGTGGATCCCGGCCTCGAGCGCGGCGATCGCCATGGTGGAGTGCAGGAAGGTGGGGGTCGCGATGGAGACGATGTCGAGCTCGGCCTCGGCGAGCATCTGCCGCCAGTCGGGGTAGCGCAGCTCCACGCCATGCTCGTCGCCGAAGCGGGTGAGCAGGTGCTCCTCCATCGCGGAGAGCGCGACGAGGTCGACGTCGGGGTGGGCGGCGTAGGCGGCGACGTGCTGCTGCCCGGCCCAGCCGAGCCCGATCACGCCGGCGCGCAGGCGGGGAGCGGTGATCGAGGAGTCCGACGGGGCCGCGGCCGACGCGGGTCCGGGGGCGGCGGAGGCGGTGGGGTCAGGGGTCATGGTGGTCCTTCCGTGAGGGGGTCGTGCTTCCCGCCCCGTCGCGGCGACGGGTCGAGGAGGTCCAGGGGGGAGGCCCGGAGCAGCGCCCGGGCGTGCTCGACGGCGCCGCTGAGGACGACGTCGCTGCCGAGCTCGGACGCGACGAGCTCGGGGAACGGGGCGCGGACGAGGTGCGGCAGCCGCGAGCGGGCGTGCTCGAGGACCGGGCCCATCGCCGCGGAGACGCCGCCCGCGACGACGATCCGGTCGACGTCGAGGAGGCTGAGGAGGATGGTCGAGAGGCGCGCGATCCGCTCGCCGATACGCTCGAGCACCGCGCGGGCGAGCGGATCGCCGACGGCCGCGGCGCCGAAGATGTCGGGGGCGCTGAGCCGGTCGCGCGGGATCGCGGCGAGCGGGGACGGCCGGGTCGACCCGTCCGCGGCCGGGTCGGCGGACGTGCCGGTGGCGTCATGACCGTCGGCGGCGTCCCGCGCGGCGGCGGCGTCCCGACCGTCGCCGGCGTCCAGCGCCTCGAGGGCCCAGCGCCGCGCGAGCTGCGCGACGCCCTCGGCGCCGACGTCGTCCTGGAGCACCGCGTCGAGGAAGCGCATCTCGCCGGCGCCGCCGCGACGTCCGTGCAGAAGGCGGCCGTCGATGATGATCCCGGCGCCGATCCGCTCGCTGAGCAACAGGGTGACGAGGTTGTCGGTCGGGTGCCGGGCGTGCTCGGCGAGCGCGGCGAGGTTCGCGTCGTTCTCCACGACGACCCGACCCGGCAGGTGCTCGGGGAAGTCCGCGTTCATGAGCCACCAGAAGGGGCTGATCCCCGTCGGCGAGGCCCCGTGCGGATCGACCGGGGCGGGGATGCCGATCACGGTGAGCAGCGGGACGAGGGGCTCGGTGGACGTCGGGGCGATCTCGGCCGCGGCCACACGGAGCACCTCGTCGACGATCTCGCGGACGATCCCCCGCCGACGGGTGCGGCCGGCGTCGTCCGGGGCGATGTCGGCCGGGTCCACCTCCCGCGCGGCGACGGCGAGCTCCCTGCCGCGGAGGTCGACGGCTCGCGCGCGGTATCCGCGCCGGCCGGCGTCGACGCCGACCAGCACCCCGGCACCGCGATGCAGCCGCAGCCGGCGGGCGGGCCGACCGCGGCGGCTCTGGCCTGCGCGTCGGCTGTCCTCGAGCTCCTCGAGCCAGCTGGCGGCGGCGAGCTCGTCGCACAGGCCGAGGATGGTCGCGCGGGTCAGACCGGTGGCGTCCATCGCCTCGGCGGCGGTGAAGCTCTCCGCGTCCAGGGCGACGCGCAGCAGCTCGTCGGCGCTGAGCCGGCGCTGGGGTCCCATCGGCACGGCCATCCACACCTCCTTGACGCGGACTGTGATGAGCACCATACTTTCGACACGCATTAGATCTAGCAACTGAATTTATCAGTCGCGAGGCCGTCGAGGAGACATCGATGTCACTCAGAACCCCCGCGGCCCGTCCCACGCGGCGCTCCCTGCTCACCGCCGGAGCCCTCGGCGCCGTCGGTGCGCTGAGCGCCGGAGGACTCGCCGGCTGCTCCAGCTCCGGTCGACCGAAGGTGACCTTCCACCAGGCGAAACGCGAGGTGGTCCCCCACTTCCGCGAGCTCGTGAGCGCGTACAACTCCGAGCAGTCGGCGTTCACCTATGTGCACGACATGGCCACGAACCTGCAGGCGGGCTTCGTGCGCTCGAGCCCTCCGGACCTCGCCCTGCTGAACTACAACCTCGAGATGGCCCGCTTCATGGAGCGCGGTGCGCTCTCGGACCTCTCCGACCTCCCGGAGGCGGGCATGATCCGCGCGGTCGTCCTCGACCTGGTCGACTGGTACCCCGGGTACGAGGACCGCACGAGCGTCATCCCGTACTCGGTGGCGGCCGCCTCCGTCATCTACAACAAGCGCCTCTTCGAGGAGCACGGCGTCGAGGTCCCCACCACCTGGGACGAGCTGATCGCCGCCTGCGAGACCTTCCTCGGGGCGGGCGTCACCCCGATCTACGGCACGTTCCCGGATCTGTGGACGCTCTCGCAGGGGCTGTTCGACTACACGATCGGCGGCCTCGTGGACGTGCGGGACTTCTTCACCCGGCTCGGCGAGCTGGGCGAGGAGGTCGGCCCGGACTCGGAGGTCTCCTTCCAGGGGACCCTGCTCGAGCCTGTCCGGCAGATGCTCGAGCTGCTGCCCTTTCACAACGAGGACGCCGCGAGCCGCACCTACGGCGACGGGAACACCGCCTTCGCCCAGGGCCGCGCCGCGATGTACCTGCAGGGGCCGTGGGCACTGGTCGAGATCGAGAAGGGCGAGACCGACATCGAGCTGGGCTCCTTCCCGCTGCCCGTCACCGACGATCCGGACGACCGGATGATCCGGGTGAACGTGGACCTGTCGCTGTGGGTGCCGGAGCAGGCGGACCAGCCCGAGGGGGCGCGGGCCTTCCTGCAGCACCTGATGCTCCCGGAGATCCAGCACCCCTACAACGAGCTGGCGCTCGCGTTCAACACCACCGAGGACGGCCCCGCGGTCACCGATCCGCGGATCGCGGAGATGCAGCCCTACTACGACGACGGACGCTTCTACATGGGTGCCTCCCAGTTCATCCCGCCGACGATCCCCTTCGGCAACTACCTCCAGGAGATGGTGCTGGGCGCGGACCCCGAGCCGATCCTGGCCCAGGTGGATGCCGAGTGGTCGCGGCTCGCGTACCGCGCCTGACGGCGGGCTGACCTGCTTCTGCCGCGCTCTCGCTGCTCTCCCCCGCCGCTCACCTGCCCCCTGCCTCCTGCTCCCGCTGCCCTGCCTCTACTCCCCTGTTCCCGATCCCGAGGACGTGACATGTCAACGACGACACACTCCGATCCATCACCCCGACCGCGGGTGGCCTCCCGCCCGCAGGAGGGATCCCGCCCCGACGCGGCGACCCGCCCCCGCGCGGCAGGCCGCCGTCGGGTGGACCCGACCTACTTCCTGTTCCTCTTCCCCGCGCTGATCATCTTCACGCTGGCGATCACGCTCCCCGCCGTCATCGGCTTCGTGTACAGCTTCACGAACTCGGTCGGCTTCGGCGACTGGGAGTTCATCGGCCTGCGCAACTACATCGCGCTCTTTCAGGACCCGAACATCCTCAGCTCGTACCTGTTCACGCTCGGCTTCGCGCTGGTCACCGTGGTGGTGGTGAACGTGATCGCCTTCGCGCTCGCGGTCGGGCTGACCTCCCGCATCCGCTTCCGCACGGCGCTGCGCACCATCTTCGTGATCCCGATGGTCATCTCCGGCATCATCATCGCCTTCGTCTTCAAGTTCCTGCTGTCGAACTCGGTCCCGGCCCTCGGGCAGGCGCTGGGCATCAGCTGGCTCTCGGAGTCGATCCTCGCGAACGAGAACCTGGCCTGGCTCGGGATCGTGCTGGTCACGGCCTGGTCGACAATTCCCGGGACGATGTTGATCTACATCGCAGGCCTCGTGACGATCCCCGGTGAGCTGTACGAGGCGGCGGCGATCGACGGAGCCTCCGCCCGGCAGCGACTGCTGCGGATCACCCTGCCGATGGTCTCCGGCTTCATCCTCATCAACACGATCCTCGGATTCAAGGGATACCTCAACGCCTACGACATCATCGTCGGCCTGACCGACGGCGGCCCCGGAACGGCGACCCGCTCGATCGCGATGACGATCTTCAAGGGCTTCAACGGCGGCGACTACGGGTACCAAATGGCCAACGCCGCCGTCTTCTTCGTCATCACCGTGATCATCGCGGCGATCCAACTGCGGCTCACCGCCGGGAGAGCGAGCTTCGGAGCATGAGCACCATCGGGCAGTCCACATCGACCTTCTCCTCGACCGGAACATCGACCGGAAAGTCTTCCGGCGGGTCCCGCACCCGGACCGGCATCGGCTCGGACCGGCCGAGCTGGCCGCTCACGATCACGCTGATCGTGTGCTCGCTCGCCGTCCTGGTGCCGCTGCTGGTCACGATCAACATGTCCCTCAAGACGACGGCCCAGGCGGTCGACGGCCAGGCCTTCACCCTGCCGGATCCGTTCTCGATCTCCGGGTACCTCGAGGCATGGCAGCTGACCAACTTCCCGCGCGGCCCCGCCATCTCGGCCCTGATCACGGCGGTCTCCGTGGCGGGAGAGATCGTGGTCTCCTCGCTCGCGGCGTATGCGATCGTCCGCAACTGGGATCGTCGACTGTTCCGCTGGTCGTTCTACTACCTGCTGGCGGCGATGTTCATTCCGTTCCCGGTCGTCGCGCTGCCGCAGGTGAAGCTCACCGGCCTCGTCGGGCTCGACAATCCGGCCGGTGTCGCGATCCTGCACATCGTGTTCGCCCTGGCGTTCAACACGCTGCTGTTCACCGCGTTCCTGCGGTCCATCCCGATCTCGCTGGAGGAGTCGATGCGGGTGGACGGCGCGACCACATGGCAGGTCTTCGTCCGGTTGATCTTCCCGTTGCTGGCCCCGATGTCGGCGACGGTGGGGATCTTCGCCTTCCTCGGCTCGTGGAACGACTTCATGATGCCGAGCCTGATCACGACCAACCCCGAGCTGCAGACCCTGCCGGTGCTCCAGCAGATGTTCCAGACGCAGTTCAGCAACAACTACAACATCGCGTTCGCGTCATACCTGATGGCGATGGCACCCGCGATCGTGGTGTACATCCTCACGCAGAAGTGGGTGATCTCGGGCCTGACCCAGGGCGCGGTGAAGTAGGGCCGGACGACATCGCAGACCGCTGGCCCCTCCCCCGCGCCGGACGGTGTCGGCGCTCGTGGGCAACCTGCCGTCGGCCCCGCTCGACGGGCGTTCGCCTCGCCGCTGATGCCGACGCCGGGCGGGGCGGGGGCTCCGGCCAGCGAGCGGGCCGGAGCCCGCGCCGTCGCCGACGGGGATTCTGCGCACCACCGTGATCGGATCGGGAGCGCAGGCGACGGTGTCGGAGGCGACGATCGGCTCGGTGGAGTCGACGGTCCCGTGGATCTCGATGTCGGCGAGGGCGGAGTCCCCCGCGGCCCCTGGGTGGACGGAGCCTTTGAGGCTGGCGGAAGACGCTGGCGCCTCCGTCAGAGCGGTCGCCTCCGGCCGCGCGCTTTCGGGTGCCTGTTCCGTCGACTCTGCGGCACGACGCGCCGAGGCCGCAGGCACCGTTGCGACGGTCCTCGACAGCCGGGGCGCGACGCTCACGGCGGAGACCCCGGAGTGGCCGGTCCAGCGGACGGCGCCGCCGAGGCTGCGGCCCGCGATCACCCGCCCCGGCGCATCGGGACCTGCGGCCGCGGCGGCATCCTGCCCCGCGACCGTGCGCGATGCGTCCCCCACCCGCTCGACGCTCCGCGAGTCGTCCTCCTTGCCGAGGTTGCAGGCGGCGCAGAGGTACTGGCCGTTGTCGATGCTGGTGGGCCCGCCGTCGCGGCGAGGGTGGATGTGATCGGCATGGCGCGCGGGCGCATCGCAATACGGAGCGCGACAGCTCCCGTCGCGCCAGAGCAGGAACCGTTTGAGCGCGGGCGGGAACGCCTCGGCCCGGGACTCGACGGCGACCAGCTCGCCCGTTGAAGGGTGCGTGTACAGGCGGCGCAGGACGGCGCGGAGCTGCGGGCCGTGGGGACCATCCGGATCACGGCGGGGATCCTCCGGCTCGGTGAGCGCATCGCGCAGACCCTGCCGCACGGCCTCGACCGGGACCGGGCCGTATCCCTCGATCTGCGCGGGATCACCGCGCTGCGGGTCGAGCAGGGCACGGTCCGTGATGACCACGCCGACATCGAGGGTGACCGGGTCCATCGCCTCGTCGCGGCCGAGCAGCGTCTGAACGAGAGCGTCGGCCATGAGCGCCGAGTGCCCCTCGCGCACTCCCTCCGCCCGCCGACGCTCGGCCTCGAGGGAGAGCCGCTTGCGCACGAGGTTCGCCTCGAGCGCGGGCAGATACGCGCTGAGGGTCGCCATCCCGTGCTCGCCAGGGGTGAGGGTGACGTGGCGCTCCCGCCGCGCCGTCCGGTGACGATCGGTCTCCCCCTGGGGATCCAGCTCCGAGATCAGCGCCCCGACCTCCTTCCGCCATTGCGCGACCCCAGCACCGTCCAGTTGCGGCATCGCCTGGCGGAGCGCTTCGTCGAGAACCCGCCGGCGCTCCGGATCCAGCGGAGCCGCCACGTTCGCGGCCGCGTACGACTTGGCGGCGGTGATCTGCCCGGTGGCCAGGGCCTCGAGCGTGGCCGGCATCGAGTCGACCAGGCGCCGGGCAGCGGCCAGGGACCTGCGACTCGTCGACGGGGCCGCCCTCAGGGTCAGGGACAGGTCGCGCACGGTCTTCCCGTCCGCACGGCGATGGAGCAGATCGAGCGGTGGGACGGCCTCCTCCTCCTGCGCAGCCCGCTCCTGCGCGACGGCGACCTCGTCCCGCCGCGTCGCCTCCGCGAGGGCGACGATGGTCCGGGCCTCCAGAGCATCCAGCGAGCTGCGCGCCTCCTCCACCCTCGCGAGGAGGGTCGCGTACTCGCGGCGGTCGCGGCGCCCCGGGGTGAACATCTCCCGGGGTTCCCGAGCGATCGCGGTGAGCAGGAAGTCCACGTCCCCGAGCAGCTCACCGAGGGTCCGCGGGCCCGCCTCGCGCAGCGCATGGAGCGCCACCTCGGGAGCAACGGGCTCCACCGAGCCGTCCGGAGGCGACTGCATCAGCATGATCCGACCCTTTCACGACCGGCGGCGAATCGAAAGGGCTTTCTCAGATCTGTGGAAAACTTTCTCGCCCGCTCGAGCCCTGATCGACAGGTCGTCCGACGACGCGACCGCCGACGAGGGCCAAGCCTCTGACCTGCACTCCCCGTGGCTCCGTCGCCGACTGTGAACAACCGTGCCCTGGGGAGGAAAGGTTACCCTCGTGGATAACCCTGTGGAAAAAAACCCATCGTGGAGAACCATTTCCGGATCGCTGCGACGGGTGGAACACCGGGAAGCAGGGAGGGACGGCGGCAACCCGCGACCGCCGACCATGGGCCACACCCGCCATCCGCCCGGGGACGACGACGCCCCGATCCCGCCGGAGGGCGGGATCGGGGCGCGGCGAGGGGCACGCGGTCAGCGCGCCCCAGTCTCACGGTGACACGGTCACGGATAGACGACGAAGTCCTGCTCGGCGAAGTCGGCGACCTCGGTCTGCCAGCGGGTGGCGACGAACTCCTGGTGGTCGGGATGGGCGTCGTAGGCGTCGTACGCGGCCTGGTCCGCGAAGCTCATCGCGAACTGGAAGGCGAACGGGCTCTTGGCCGAGACCTGCCGCGAGACGACGAAGTCGGTGACTCCGGGGATGGCGGTGAGCAGCGCGGGGCCGGCGGTGAGGAAGTCGGTCTCCTCGGCCGAGCCGGCCGGGTGGACGAGGGTAAAGGACACGGTGTGGCGGATCATGCGCCGATCGTACGGCCGACGGGCCGTGGCAATTAGCACGTTCCACATGGCGAGCCGTCGGCGTCACCCCTCTGCTAGGAACACTTCTCCTGTCGGCGTCGGCATCTGACCCGCCAGCGGGCGGGCGCGGAAGAGTTCCGTAAATGCGCCGGACGTGAGGGTGTCACTGTCGGTGAGGAAAGTACCGCGATCGCCCCGGCGGACGGCCTCGGACTGCACCCGCAGCGAGCTGCGGACCTGGTAGGCGTGGAGCCCGTCGCACAGCCGATCCACTCGCACTCTTCGAGAACGAGAGCGGTGCCGTACAGATCGGCGAGAAGGATGTGGTGGCCGACGGTGGTTCGCGGAGGGTGCACCGGCCCTGCGTCGCGGACGCGGCGCGCGGCCGCCTGCGGTGGGCCCGGAGGGGATCGAACCCTCGACCCGCGGATTCTAGGGTCGGGTCTCGAGGGCCTGCGGGAACTCGAAGTCTTATGCCTGGCGAGATCGTCATGGCATGGATTGGGAGCTACTAAGATTCACGCTCATCTATCGCAAAAAACGGAGTTGCGACGGAGTAGAAACGGAGCGGCTCACCGAGCCGCCGCGCCGTCCAACTCCCGCACCAGCTCCTCGAGCGCGGCCCACAGTCCGGCGAGCACAGGATGTCCCCCTACCGCCGCTGCGCCGCCCCTATGGATCGGCAGGCCGTCCGGCGTCCATAGGGCGATCTCGCGGCCGTCGGCGTCCCAGGCCTCGCACAGGGCCAGGTGCATGCACGCAAGCCGCCCAGGCTCATCGGGGAGCAGCTCGACCACGGCCACGCCGTAGGAGAGGAGGTCGCCCTCCCAGGAGGCGCGGTCGTCCCACCACGCGAGCAGGCAGGGAGCGCAGTCGCACGGCGGCGGGATCTCGACCGCCACGCCGATCTCGTGCTCGAGGTCCACCATTGCCGCGCGCCAGAGGCTCACTACAGGTTTCATGTCCTGCCCCTTCCCAGGGCGAGCCTGGTGCTCGCCGATGGGGCGGTCGGTATCGGCCGGCGAGTGAACGTGCAGGCTACGGTTGCTTTCGAGCAACCCTCGGAGATGCGCGAACTCGAGCGAGAGGGAAATAGTGCCGGGGTGCGCCGGGGCCGACCCCGGGCCTGCGCGACACGCCGGACACACCGAAACGAGCAGGCAACTAGCGCGTCATTTGCTTGATGTCAAGGGATCCTGGTAAACTTCACAGTTCGGTACGCGGAACCCCATTCCGCCGCGCCCCCTCAAGGGGCCGTAGATCTACCGCTGATTGGCACGACCGAGCAGGGCAACCGGACGCATAGACGGACCGAGAGTTGCCGGGCCAGGGTGCGGGGGCGCGACTAGCGCCCCGTGAGCGGCATCGCCCGGGACGCACGACTGCGTCTCAGGAGCGAACCCATGTCACGCCCGCAAGGGCTCACCTTCACGACCCCTGGAGTCGCCATGTCCACTGCCACCCTGACCACTGATCGCCTGCTCACCGAGGCCGAGACCGCCGAGCTGCTGGGCCTCGAGCCCGGGACGCTGCGGAGCTGGCGCTCGTCCGGCAAGCAGGGCCAGCCGCCGTTCGTTCGCCTCGGTCGCCAGGTCCGTTACCGAGCCTCGGATCTCGCCGAGTACATGGCCGCCCTGACTGCAGGGGAGGGCCTGTGACCATCCTCTTGGGATGGCCGGTCCCAGGATCCGACGAAGTCGCATGGAGCCCCTGGCGCTCCGTCGCTGAGTTCCTGCCTCGCGGTCCAGCGGCGAAGGGGCATCGCTGGTGCCAGCGCTGCGCACGGCACCTGCCCCTCGCTGAGTTCTGGGGCAGTGCCCCGGCGTGTAAGCCGTGCGACGGCCGTCGCAAGAGGTGGTACCAGCTGGCGCACCCCGAACAGGTGTGGTCAGCGAACTACCGGCGGCGTGCTCGAGCTGCTGGGCATGAGCCCATCGTGGAGCCGTTCACCCGGGCGGACGTGGTCGCTGCGTACGGGGACCGCTGTGCCCACTGCGCCGATGGGCGGTTCGAAGAGCTGGACCACTACCCCGTAGCCGTGGCCGACGGCGGAGTCCATCGCCTCGACAACGTGAGGCCGTCGTGCGGCTCGTGCAACCACAAGGGCGGAGCCGAGGTGCGCCGCCGACGGCGAGCGGCACAACAGGCGTAACGGCTCACAGGAGACGCAAGGGCGTCGATTCTAGGGACTTTGGGGCCAGGGTGCCCCCGGAGTCCACATAGACCCCTGCGTCGCTTCTAGAGCCCGTACAGGGCCTCCCATGACTACCCGGGCGTGAGCGTGCCCGCTGAGACGAAGGACCGACAGATGATCGACAAGAAGACTGCACAGGAGCTGGCCGAGCGGTATCGACAGGCCGGGGGCTTCCGGCCGTTCCTGCTGACACTGCTGGCGCTGGCGCACGTAGAGGGCGGCGTCTGGGAGACGCCGTCCAAGGCTGCTGTCCGCCGGGCGCTGACGCGCCCCAACGACGAGGAGGTGTGCTCCGAAGCCGACGCCGAGGTGGCACTCGTCCACGCGGTGCGCATGGGCCTGCTGCTCGAGGGATCGACGCTGCGCCGCCTGGTGCTGGCGAGCGCGGGGGATGCTGCATGACGGGGACACGAGATGTCGTGCTGATCGAGGACGAGGTGAAGGCCCTCCTTCACGCTCGTGGGAACCCGCGGCTGGGACCTGAGGCAGTGATTATGCTCGCCGCCCTGCTGTTCGCCGACGACGAGGGCGTGGCCCGGATCGAGCGGGGCGAGCTGCGCCGCTGGTGTGCCGGCGATGGCCAGGGGAGAGCGGGCTCGCACGAGGTATGGGAGCACCTCGAGCGCCTGATGGATATGGGGGCACTGGCTCCCGGTTCCAGAACAACCGAGCTGCGTCTCATGTTCGGTCGCGCGGCCGGGGCCGAGGTCGGGGAGGTGGCCGCATGAGCACGGCAACCTACGGGCTGCATCCCGGGGCGCGGCTGCTGTACTACGTGCTGCGGGATCTCGCCGACGATGACGGCAGGGTCTCGGTGCCGAGTGCTGAGCTGCTGCGGGCCACGGGATGGGCGAACCGGGCGAGTCTGCGCAAGAGGACTCATGAGCTGGAGGACGCGGGAGTTCTGAGTATCGAGCGGACCACGCGCCTGGGCGGCGGGCAGGGACCCAACATCTATCGGCTGAACGGAGACGATCACCGATGACCGCGACAGGCTCCCCCGCCACGGGGGCGAGCAACAGGCACAGCACGGGCGTTCCGTTCGACGGGGCGAAGCATCGGCCGGAACTACGGGGCGAGAGCTGGGAGCCGCTGAAGATGGACGAAGTTTCCGGCAGGCCTGTCCTGGTCGCCGAGCTGAGTCCTGAGTCCGGCGACGAGGAGCTTCCCGACTTCCTGCGCAACGCAATCGAGGCTGAGGAGGCCGCGGCGACCTCGAGTGAACCGGCGTCGGGGCCCATGAGCGCCGTCCCCCGCAAGCTGCTGTACGCCGAGGCACTGGCCGCTGGTCGACCAGATCTCACCGATGCTGAGTTCCGGCTCCTCATGGCCATGTGGAAGTACGCCGACAACACCACGCTGGGCGACATCTTCCCCGGCCATGCGCGGCTCGTGGAACAGCTGGGGCTCGCACCGACGAAGAGCAACAAGGACAACATCGGCAAGCGGATCGCCTCGCTGATCCGAAAGGGCTACGTCGTCAAGGTCCGCGAGGGCACCACGGTCCCGCATCGCCGAGCGGCCGAGTACCGGCTCACGCTCCCGGAGTGGGAGCAGGGCTCGCCGTCCTGACTACCCCCTCCCAGAGGGGGCAGTCGATTCCGTGACTACCCCCTCCACGAGCCGCTGACTACCCCCTCCCAGAGGGGACCCAATCCCTCATTACCCCCTTACCTAGTTCGACGACCCCAGCAGGGCGGCGACCCTCCGATGAGCGGCCCGGCTGCGAGCGCTGGCGCGCCCCTGCGGGGGCGCGGCTGACTCCAGCGTCTGGAGTGAGCACCTGGTCCCCGATCTCCTCCGCCCCTCCCGGGGCGGGAGGAGCCGGGCGGCAGGAGCTGGGGGCAGCGACCAGTGCAAGACCTGGGTCGCTGAGCCCAGCAGCGAGTGGGCCGCGCAGCGGCCCCCAGGGCTGACCCCAAGAGATTGGGCACCCCCTCCGGGGTGCCACTGAAGCGAGCGACCAACAGCTAGTCATCGGTCGCTGACGCCAACAACTAGAGGGCCGCGCAGCGGCCCCCAACTCCTAGGAGAAGAACATGGCCAACACCAAGACCAACCCCAAGTCTGAGTCCTCGGTCGTCGCTGAAGCTGAGCGCCAGCTCGCCGAGGCCGAGCAGGCTGTCACCGATGCCAGGAGCGAGATCGCCGCCCTGTAGCTGAAGCACCTCGAGCTGGTCGCCGAGGAGGAGGCCGGATCCCTGATCGTCGACACTGACCGCCTGGCCGACCTGGGGGAGAAGATCCCCAACCCGCCCGAGTGCACGCAGACCATCGCCCGGAAGCAGACCGCACAGCGTAGTCCGGCCCGACAGCCCTTCGCAGGGCAGAAGCCTTACCGACCCGTGGTGGGTATGCCTATGAGCTGATCACTCTCCCTGCCCCCTGCGGATGGAGCAGGGGGCAGTAGGTACTTCTACCGGCGAATGCGAGCATATGGAAGAATCGCGGCATGACTGAGCAATGGCCACCCTCGAAGCACATCATGACCTATAGAATGTCTCTGAATCTAGATCACCTCGATAACCCCATTGTCGCCGAGGTATCACTTCCCGCTTCCCCAAATGGCGAGTCGGCGGACATTTCCTCATTCCGCTATGGCCGATTGAATGGAGATTCGGCAGACGACTATGCGTTTAGAGATAAGTTGTACTCTGCAATCGGCGCCGTCACGGTCGCGAGCGGCCATGCCGAATCTGCAATGAAGCGCGTAATCCTAGTGGCCGAGGAAAAAGGTGAGACCTTCGAGCACATCGAGAAGCCTTGGTCCACCCTGGTCGCACGGCTGGATGCCATAGCCTCCAGCAGCCACGAGCTCTCCCAGCAGGTTGGTCGGATCCTCGACTGGTCGAAGAAGCGCGAAATTGCCCAGAAGAGGAACAGCGTTGTCCACTCGTACTGGTGGCATTGGGCGGGCGTCGGATTGGCACGATCCCGATTCACCAAAGACGGCAAGACATACACGGTGACTGGCAACTTGGAAGACATTTCGACCATCCGCGAGAACGCTTCTCTGCTTTTCGAGTATGCAAGACGACTCGATAGCCTCGTGCTTTCAACTTGGCCGCAGGCCAGATTTCTCGACACCGACTTCGGCAGCTCTTCGGCCTTCCGAAAGGCGCCAACCCCGGAGGATCGCCCGAAAGGCCACCAATAGTTCTGCACAGCGAGCCTATCGGAACCCGTACAGGACCTCGGGCGGTATACCGAGGCGGGGGCGGCGAGATCGCTCTAGGGGGTCATCCCCCAGGGGGTGCGCAGCTCGAGCTGCACTAGATCCACTGTCGGTCAAACCCGTTAACCCCGACTAGCCTACGCTTGACCTCGGCCGGTCCTGTACTGCACCGATGGACCGCTTTCTGCTCCGTTTTTTGCGTGCTACCTTCCTCCCATCAGGGAGTCGGACACGGAGGACAGGGACATGGCACGGGCAAGGCTTCAGCGAGGCGAGGCGAGCGGCACCACGTACCGCGGCATGGTCGACGGCAAGTGGACCGCTGAGGGGAAGATCCCGAAGGGGACAAGGCCGAGCAAGTGGCGCGCCACGGTTCGCTACCAGGACGGCAGCTCCCCCAGGCCGAAGGAGATTACAGCCGAGGACACGAGCAAGGCGCGGGCGGAGACCAGGGTCAAGGTCCGCCTTGCCGAGCTGAAGAAGTCCGGCCGCTCCTCCGCCGACGCCAACGCCACGGTTCGGCAGGCCGTCGGCCGCTACCTCACGGAGCTGGAGTCCGGGAACCTCGGCAAGGCCCCAGCGACCGTGCGGACCTATGCCTCGGTGATCCGGCACGACGTGCTGCGCACGGGATCCACGGTCGCCGACATGCGGCTTGCTGATGTGACCGTGGCAGATCTCAACCGAGAGCTGCGAGCACTCGCAGGCGCCGGGGCCTGGTCCCACCTCCGCCACGTGCGCGCCATCTGGTCGCACGTGTTCCAAGAGGCGCTGGACGCTGAGCTGATCGACGCCAACCCTGCCGCCTCGGCAAAGATCCCGGCGCGGCGAGTGAAGGAGGAGCGGGTCTACAGCAACGGCGAGGCGCACGACACGGACCGGCCCCTCACCCCGGCCGAGGCACTCGAGCTGTGGGGCAAGGTCTCCCAGGACGACAAGGCTCGCCGCCTCGGCTTGGATGATCTCGTGCTCCTCGGCCTCACTCAGGGGCTGCGGATCGGCGAGGCGGTCTCCCTACGGTGGCAGGATCTCGACCTCGAGGCTGAGGTGCCCACACTCACGGTCGCCGGGAAGCTGGTCCGCGTGAAGGGTCAGGGCCTCACCTGGGATCCGGTGACCAAGAGCGTGCTAGGTGCCCGCACCATTCCGCTGCGCACCACCGAGCTGGCGATGATGTTCCGCCGTCGCCGCGACGAGCGGGACCAGATGGACCGACACTCCGATCCCGAGGTGCAGCGGATCCGAGACGAGTACGTGTTCCTCTCGGAGACCGGCCGCCATGCGGATCAGGACAACATCAACAAGCACCTGCGAGAGCTGTTCGACCGAGCGGGATTCAAGTGGGCCACGTTCCACACCCTCCGGCGCACCGTCTCCGCCGAGCTGAAGCGCCAGGGGATCCCGGACTCGGAGGTGGCCCGCTTCCTCGGCCACAGCGAGAGGGTGAACCGGAGCAACTACGCCGACGGCACCACGGTCCCCGTGGCCGTGCTCGCCGCCCCGGCACTGGTCCTCACGAGCGCTTGAGTAGGGCTCAGCGGGACCAACAAACGGAATAGAAACGGACTGGCCCCCTGGCCGGGATGAAGCTAGAAGCTTCCTCCCAGGTCAGGGGGCCTTTTCGTGGGCCCGGAGGGGATCGAACCCTCGACCCGCGGATTAAAAGTCCGATGCTCTGCCGACTGAGCTACAGGCCCTCACCCGCCGAGCGGGCCCACCCATCCTAGCCGCGCCGGGCAGGTCGCTCCTCCCCCGCCCGGCACCGCGATCGGTCAGGCCTTCCGGCGCCGCAGGAGCGCGAGGATGATCCCGACCAGGAGGATCACGAAGCCGACGAAGCCGCCGCCCAGGCCGAGGAAGATGCCGCCCACAGCGCCGAAGATGCCGCCGATCGAGACGGGCGGGCCGACGGCGACCGGGGTGCCGTGGCAGTCGACGGTGTACTCGCCGGCCTCGTTCGCGGTGATGGAGTCGAAGGACTCCCAGGTCACGCCGTCCTTGCTGACGCTCGAGGTCTGCGGGGTGCCCTCGCCGACCGCGGCCTCCGAGGGCGCGGTGATGTCGCAGGTCGGGATCGCGGTGCCTTCGGGCACGTAGTACTGGAGGACGTCCCCGGCCTCGGCGGTGACGCTGCCGCTGCCGCTCTCGAACACCTCGATCTCGTTGTAGCCGCCCGCGGTCGAGGAGATGCCGATCACCGTGATCACGATGCCCACGATCACGCTGAGCACGAGGATCACGCCGCCCAGGATCATGAGGATCATCGGCGCCTTGCCCTTCTTGGCCGGTGCCGGCGCCGGGCCGGGGAACTGCTGAGCCGAGGGCTGGGGTGCGTAGGTCATGGGATCCTCCTGGGGAGCGGGATGGCCATGGCCAGGCTATCCTCCGGTCCCCGGTCCGCGGCACCCTCCCGAGGGAGGGGGCCCTTCGACCCTTTCCCCGCCCCGCCTACACTTCCCCTCATGCCTGATCCCCTCGTCCTCGCCGCCGATGTCGAGGTCGAGCTGGTCGAGAAGCGCTCCCGCTTCCTCACCCGGCTGCATCGGGTGGAGGACGTCGCCGCGGCCGACGCCCTGATCCATGCGGCGCGGCGCGAGCACCCGGACGCCCGCCACCACTGCACCGCCCTCGTGATCGGGGCGCGGGAGGAGACGGCGGAGGTCCACCGCAGCAACGACGACGGGGAGCCGGCGGGTACGGCGGGGATGCCGATGCTGCAGGGCCTGCTCCACGCGGGTCTCACCGACACCCTCGCGATCGTGATCCGATACTTCGGCGGGGTGAAGCTCGGGGCCGGCGGTCTGGTCCGCGCCTACACCGCCGGGGTCGAGCAGGCGGTCGCGGCCGCGGAGATGCGCCGTCGCACCCTCCTCACCGTCGCCGAGCTGGAGGTGCCGCTCGCGGAGGCGGGCGTCGGGGAGAACGCGGTCCGTCTCTGGGCGGCGTCCCACGGCGCCATGGTCGAGGAGACGCAGTATTCGTCGCGCCGAGCTCTGCTGACGGTGCTGCTCGCCGAGGACCTGCTGCCCGCGCTCCAGGCCGACGCGGCCCGCTGGTCCTCCGGCCGGGTCGCTGCCGCTCCCGTCGGCCACCGCCCGGCCGACGTGCCGCTCTGAGCCCCCGTCGGTCCGACTGCCGCCGCGCCCGCGGGAATCACTCCGGGGCGAGATACCAGCTCGGCACGGACTTCTGCGGCGCCAGCTCCCGCTGCTCGGCGCCCACCAGGGCGGTCAGCACCTCGAAGGACATCCGGCGATGGAGTTCCGAGAAATCCTCGGCGGAGCCCGCGTCGCGCAGCGGGACGAGCCAGCGCCAGAACGAGCCCGGGTCCTCCCGCACCGCCACCGGGTCGCGCACGATCGCGAGGTCGCCCACACGGTCCTCGACAGTGCGGAAGAGTGACCGTAGCAGCGGGTCGAGGTCACCGTCCGGCAGCGGCACCTCCATCGGCCCGCCCGCGGACGCCGCGGCGTCCACGACCAGCAGGTGCCGCCCCGTCGGCTGATCCCCGTCGGCCGCCCGCACGGAGTAGACGGCTCGCGGCGCCTCGTGCTCGGCCATCAGCACCCGGGCGATCCGCTCCGCCCCCTCGATCACCTGGTCGATCGTCGACCCCGGCGCCGGGACCTGCACCGCGAGCACCTCGCGGAGCCGTCCCCGCTGGGCCGGCGCCGCCCTGGGCACCACGTTCCCGTGGTGGAGCAGTCCGTAGGAGGGCAGCGCGAGGGCCCGCCGCAGCGGGGGCCCGAGGCGGGGCCGTTCGGCCGACGGGCCCGCGGGTCGGCGCAGCACGAGGCCGAAGCGCAGCGCGAGGTGCTCGCGCCGCTGCAGCTCGGTGAGGTGCCGGTGGCGGGCCACGCCGCCAGCGTAGGCGCGGCGCGCCCCGCGGGTAATGCCTCCGGACCGACGGACGCGGGGGGGGGGGGGTGGGGGGGGGGAGCGGCCGTGTAGAGTTTGCGGGTGGTTTGGGCTGGCTTCTCGCCCGACGAACGTGACTCCCCCCGGAAGGATCGGGGACGGCTCCGCGCGGGTGTCGTGCAGGGCTCGTGCGCGCTGTGGTCAGGCGCGGCCCTTGGTGGCGAAGCCGTAGATGACCATGACGATCAGCGCGCCGAGCACGGCGAGCAGGATCGTGCCGATGCTCCACGGGTTCGACATGATGCCGCTGACGCCTTGGCCGCCGAGCAGGCCGCCGATGAGGCCGCCGACGATCGCGCCGACGATGCCCAGGACGATGGTGAGGGCGAGGCTCATCGACTGCTTACCGGGCATGACCGCCCGCGCGATGAGGCCGATCAGGCCGCCGATGATGATCCACGAGATGATGGCCCAGAGAAGACCCATGATGCACGCTCCTTAATATGGGGGAAGGGGTCGGAACACTGCATGCCCAGTGTGCGCCTCCGGAGCCGCGGAACGGGGATGTTCCGCAGAACTCGCGCGTCGCGCGGGTCGCCCGAATGGGAATCACCCCCCTGACGCACGGGGCCCCGGCCCGCGGTGATCCGCGGCGCCGGGGCTCCGTCAGCAGGGTCGAGCGGGAGGGCTCAGAAGTCCCAGTCGTCGTCCTCGGTCTCGACGGCCTTGCCCATGACGTAGCTCGAGCCGGAGCCCGAGAAGAAGTCGTGGTTCTCGTCGGCGTTCGGCGAGAGCGAGGCGAGGATCGCGGGGTTGACCTCGGTGGACTCCGCCGGGAACAGCGCCTCGTAGCCGAGGTTCATCAGCGCCTTGTTCGCGTTGTAGCGCAGGAAGGTCTTCACGTCCTCGGTCCAGCCGACCGGGTCGTAGAGGTCCTCGGTGTACTCCTCCTCGTTGTCGTAGAGATCGCTGAGGAGGTCGAAGGTGTACTCCTTGAGCTCGGCGCGACGCGCGTCGTCGGCCTTCTCGAGCGCCTTCTGGAACTTGTAGCCGATGTAGTAGCCGTGGACGGCCTCGTCGCGGATGATCAGCCGGATGATGTCCGCGGTGTTGGTCAGCTCGCCGTGGCTGGAGTAGTGCATGGGCAGGTAGAAGCCGGAGTAGAAGAGGAAGGACTCCAGCAGGGTCGAGGCGACCTTGCGCTTCTCCGGATCGTCGCCCTGGTAGTAGCCCATGACGATCTTCGCCTTCTTCTGCAGCGGCTCGTTGAACTCGCTCCAGCGGAAGGCCTCGTCGATCTGCTTGGTGTTCGACAGGGTCGAGAAGATCTGCGAGTAGGACTTCGCGTGCACCGACTCCATGAACGCGATGTTCGTGTACACCGCCTCCTCGTGGGGGGTGATCGCGTCGGGGATCAGGGAGACCGCACCGACGGTGCCCTGCACCGTGTCCAGCAGGGTCAGGCCGGTGAAGACCCGCATGGTGAGGTTCTGCTCCTGCTCGGGCAGCCGGTTCCAGGACTGGATGTCGTTGGACAGCGGCACCTTCTCGGGCAGCCAGAAGTTGCCCGTCAGGCGGTCCCAGACCTCCTGGTCCTTCGGATCGGGGATCCGGTTCCAGTTGATCGCCTGGACCGTCGTCTTCAGGTGGTCGTTCACCGCAGCCTCACTGTCGAGAATCGGGGGTAGAGCAGTCCGAGCCAGTCTAGGCATCGCGCGGGTCCGCCGCGCCGCGCGGCCCGCCGGGTCGGCGGTGGCGAGAGCCACCGCAGGGAGCGGAATAACGCACCGGACCCCTGACTTTCGTCGTGGGACGCGAGGTGGGTGCCCGCACTAGCGTGAGGAGCACGTCGCCCGCCTGACCGGAAGGCCCCACCGTGACCTCCTCCGATGCTCCCGGACACCTCCCCTCCGCCCCGGCCCGCTCGCTGGCCCCCGATGTGGCGCGCGGGCTGATGCTCGCCCTCATCGCGATCGCCAACGTCTCCTGGTACCTGTGGGGCGCGTCGACCTCCGTCGGCGGTACCCCGCACATCCCCGCCAACGGGCCGCTGGACACGGTCGCGCAGGTGGTGATGACGATCGCCGTCGACCACCGGGCGATGCCGCTGTTCGCGTTCCTGTTCGGCTACGGCATGGTGCAGTTCTACCGTTCGCGGATCGACCGCGGCCTCGAGCCCGTCGCGGTGCGGCGGATGCTGCGGCGCCGCCACTGGGCGATGCTGCTGCTCGGCGCGCTGCACGCGGCGCTGCTCTTCTTCGGCGACATCCTCGGCGTCTACGCGGTCTCCGCGCTGGTGCTGGTGTGGTGGTTCTTCGGCCGACGCACGCGGACGCTGCAGATCTGGGCGATCGTGATCTCCGCGCTGATGCTGCTGTTCGCCCTGTTCTCGATCGCCTCGGGACTCGCCATGGCCCTGTTCGTCCCGGAGGAGGCGCTCGCTGAGATCGAGGCGGCCTCCGCCGGCTCCGACCTCGGCTTCACCCGCGGCCTCGCGTACGACACCCCGTACCTCGTCTCGATCCTGTACCGGCTCGGGATGTGGGCGTTCGCCCTGCCGGCCGCAGCGATCCTGGGCGCCGCGCTGCCGATCCTGCTGGGCTGGCTCGCGGGCCGCCGCCGGATCCTCGACGAACCGTGGCGCCACGTGGACCTGCTGCGCCGCACCGCGGTGATCGGCATCGCCATCGGCTGGCTCGGCGGGCTGCCGGAGGCCCTCGCGATCACCGGGATCTATGACCTCCCGGCCGCGGCGCCGTGGATGCTCACCGGCCTCACCTCCCTCACCGGCGTCGCCTGCGGCGTCGGCTATGCGGCGCTGTTCGGCCTGATCGCGGCGCGCTGGGAGGGCCGTGGTCCCGGCACGACGGCCGACGGCAGCGACACGCCCGGCCGGTTCGACGACGCCGCCCTCACCGCGGCCGAGCGGTCCTACGGGGTCCCCGCGGCCGCGCTCGTGCCGGAGCGGACCCGGGAGGCGGGGCTGCTCGAACGGACCCTCGCGGCCGTCGGCCAGCGCTCGCTGACCTTCTACCTGTTCCAGTCGCTGCTGCTCGCCCCGCTGATGGCGTCCTGGGGCCTGGGCCTCGGCGGCGTGCTCTCGACCGCGCCGGCGCTCGCGATCGCGTTCGCGGTGTGGCTGCTCTCCCTGCCGATCGCGGCG
The DNA here is from genome assembly GCF_036321705.1 of Brachybacterium sp. J144. Taxonomy (NCBI): domain Bacteria; kingdom Bacillati; phylum Actinomycetota; class Actinomycetes; order Micrococcales; family Dermabacteraceae; genus Brachybacterium; species Brachybacterium sp. J144. The sequence goes on along the minus strand of NZ_JAZDCG010000034.1, from coordinate 48,423 downwards.
TGGATGGGGGCGCGGGGGATGCGCGGCCCGGCCGAGCGGCTGCTGCGCCGGATGACCTACGGGCCGATCGACGCGCAGACCCGCGCCCTCCGCCCGGAGGCGACGCGCACCAGCACCTCGGCCTAGGGTGGGTCCATGCCCGTGACCCTCCGCCCCGTCCCGGCGGCCCGCCCTGATCGGCCCGGCACCGCGACGACTCTCGAGCTCCCCGCGACCTGGAGCACCGTCGACGCCCCCGCGCCGGCCCTCGCCGCTTTCTCCGACGGCCGCACCCTCAGCCCCGCGATCGAGACCAACATCGTGCTGACCGCGGCGGACCCGGTCCCGGGAGGGACGCTCGCGTCCTGGCAGGCCGCGGTCCGCGAGGAGCGCCTCGCCACCCTCCCCGACCTGCAGATCCTCGAGGACCGATCCGTGCCCGGCACGGGCGGCGAGGAGCTGTGGCACACCAGTTCGGTCCTCACCGACCCGCAGGGCGCCACCCTCCTCGTCCGCTCGTGGAGCCTCGTGCGGGAGGGGACGGGCCTCACGCTGACCCTCACCACCCTGCCCCTCGTCGATGCCGAGCACGGTGCGGAGCTCGACCGGATCGCCGCCACCTGGGCCCCCGGTCCGCCGAGCCGTGAGAGGACCCCCGATGCCGACTCCTGACCTCGACACCGCCCTCGTCGACGAGATCCGTGCCTCCGCGCGCGGGGAGATCGAGGTGCGTCTCTCCGCACCGACCCGTCTCAGCGAGCACACCCTGACCCTCTCCCGCGCGGGGATCCTGCGCCGCAGCCGCGATCCCCGCGACGTCGAGCGCTCCGAGCAGCTCGGGGTGCATCCCACCGCCGCGCTCCCCGGGGTGCTGCTGCGTCTCGCGGCCATCGCCCCGCTCGGCAGCCCGCCGGAAGGCAGCGACCTGGATCTCCCGGAGGAGCTGCTCGACCAGCTCGCCGCCGCGGACGACGCGCTCCGGGAGGCGGCCTGGTCACGCGCGCTCGACGCCGCCCGGGCCCTGCCCGACCCCACCGACCCGGCGCTCGAGGCGGCCCCGCCCCGCGCCATCCACCTGGTCCGCCGGCGCGCCGAGGGCGATGTGGGGGCGGTGCTCGTCCAGCTGCGCGGCCGCTACCTGGCGGCGGACCCGGCGAGCGCCGGGCGCCTCGTCGGAGCCACGCCGACGGACGCCGCGCGCGCCCTGCTGCGTCCCCTGCTCACCGCTCGCGGATGATCTCCCGCTCGCGGCGGCGCTGCGGGCGCAGCCACCCCGGATAGATCCACAGCGGCAGGATCGACCGGTAGCTGGTCGCGAGCAGCAGCATCACCCAGAGGATCACCTCGAGGATCACCACGACCGGCAGCAGCACCGCCGTCGTGAGCTCCCGCAGCGCGTCGATCGCGGCGAGCAGGGCGAGGGGGGCCGCCACCAGCAGCGCCTGCGCGCACAGCGGCAGGACCACGAGCACGAGGCCCTCCACGTAGCGGAACCCCCGGCCCGGACCGACGTCCTCGGGTCCCGCCCAGGAGCGGAAGACCCTCCCCCGCCCCGCCCGGAACAGCAGCGCCAGGACGGAGAGTCCGGCCCCGAGCAGGAGCAGCACCAGGGCGAGCAGGAGGAGTACGGGGTCCATGCCGACATCCTCCCATCGCCCCATGGGGACCTCTCCCCATGTCGCCCGCGCGCGGCGGCCGGTACCGTCAGCGAGCAGGGTCGACACACGTGGAGGAGCCATGAACGCATTCCAGGGGATGGACACCGCCGAGGTCACGGACCTCGCGGGCCGGTTCACCGAGCGCGCCGAGACGCTGAACACTCTGCTCGAGACGCTGTCCTCCCAGGTGGGGGCTCTGGTCGGCACCGACTGGATCGGGCCCGACGCCGACGGCTTCGCGGCCGCCTTCGACTCCTCCGTGCGCCCGCAGCTGACCTCCGCCGCCGAGTCGCTCCGCACCCGGGGCAGCGATCTCGAGGGCCACGTCGAGGAGCAGGACGGCGCCTCGGACCCTGCGGGCGGAGGCGCGGGCGGCCCGGGCGGTGGCCCAGGCGGCGGCCCCGGGGGCGGGAGCTCCTCGGCGCAGTCCTCCTCCTTCCTCGGCGCGGACTGGGGCGATGTCTCCTTCGGCGAGTTCTGGCAGAACCTGAAGGAGAACATCGGCATCGACGGCGTGGACAGCGCCGGCGGCATCATCTCCGCGACCCACAGCTTCGCCAAGAACTTCGGCGAGTTCGCGCTCGGCAAGGGCACCGTCCCCGCCTTCATCCCCGTCATCGGCGACGCCTTCACCGGCGTGATGGCCGGGATCGACCGCTGGAACGACGATGCGGGCCGGAGCGACCTCTCGACCGGTGAGCGGATCGGGCGGGCCTTCCTCGACGGCGCGGTGAACTTCGGCGGCTCGATGGCGGGGAGCTACGTCGGGGGCTGGCTCGGCGGTTCAGCCGGTGCAGCGATCGGCGGCCTGTTCGGCGGCGGCGGAGGCGCGGCCGCCGGGGCGCCCGCGGCCGGCGTCGGGGCCGTGCCGGGTGCGGTCGTCGGCGGCGGCGGAGGCGCGGCGGCCGGCGGCGTGATCGGCGGGATCGTCGGGGACGTCGTGGGCAGCTACGTCGGCGCGACCCTGGCCGACTCCGTGATCGACACCTTCCTCGACTGACCCCGGCGCCGCCGGGGCTATCGCACGCCGACCTCGATCCCCAGCTCCCGACCCCGGGCCCGGGCCGCAGCGGCCGCGGCGGCGAAGACCTCCGGCCAGTCCGGCACCCCGGCGAGCTCGGCCGCGACGGCGGGGGCGGCGCCGTCGGCCCGGGCTCGCTGCAGCACGAGCTGACCGGCACCAGTCCCCGCGAGATGCTCGAGCAGGGCGGGCAGCTGGGGCAGGAGGGCCGGGATGAGGGTCGTACGCAGCTCATGGGGCACGCCCGAGGCCTGCAGGAGGGCGAGCGACGTCCCTGCCCGCTCGGCGGCTCCCGCGCGGCCGACGAGCGCGGCATAGTCGCCCGGAGCGGCCTTCACGTCGAAGCCGACCCAGTCCACCAGTCCCGCCGCGAGCAGGGCCTCGAGCCGTGCCGGATGCGCGCCGCCGGTGTGGAGCCCGACGGCGAAGCCTGCCGCCCGCACTTCCGCGGCGGCCGGCAGCAGGGCGTGCTGCCGGGTGGCCTCTCCCCCGCTGAACACGACGCCGTCCAGCAGCCCGCGGCGCCGCCGCAGCAGGTCGAGGAGCGCGGCGAGCGGCACCCGCCCGGGCACGGTGGGATCGAGGATCTCGCGGTTGTGGCAGTAGCTGCAGACCCAGGGACAGCCCTGGCAGAACACGGTGGCGACGAGGCGGCCGGGCCAGTCGACGGTGGACAACGGCACGAGTCCGGCGATCTGCAGCTCCCCCGCCCCGGCCCGGCCCCCGCTCATGCGAGCGCCGCCGCGGCGGCCTGCTCGGTGAAGAAGCGCCGTTGCTCGTGCTCGCCGCGCTTGCCGATGTTGAAGGAGGCGACGGGGCGGAAGTAGCCCATCACCCGCGTCCACACCTCGCACTCCTGCCCGCACCGCTCGCACCGCGGATGTTCCCCGGAGAGGTAGCCGTGCACGGGGCAGATCGAGAAGGTGGGGGTGACCGTCAGATACGGGACACGGAAGCGGGTCAGCGCCCGCCGCACCAGCTCCCGGCACGCCGTCGGCGAGCTCATCGCCTCCTGCAGGTACAGGTGCAGCACCGTGCCTCCGGTGTACTTCCCCTGCAGCTCCTCCTGCAGCTCGAGCGCCTCGAAGGGGTCCTCGGTGGTGTCGACGGGGATCTGCGAGGAGTTCGTGTAATACGGGTTCCGCGCCGTGCCCGCGGTGAGGATGCCGGGGTAGCGGGCCCGGTCCTCCTTCGCGAAGCGGTAGGTGGCCCCCTCGGCGGGCGAGGCCTCGAGGTTGTAGAGGTTCCCGGTCTCCTCCTGGAACTGCACCATGCGCGCGCGCACGTGGTCCAGGATCCGCAGACACATCTCCTGACCCGCCGCGTCGCGGAGGTCATGCCGATCCCCGTGGAAGTTCCGCACCATCTCGTTCATGCCGTTCACCCCGAGGGTCGAGAAGTGGTTCCCGAGGTGGCCCATGTAGTGCTTCGTGTAGGGGTAGAGCCCGCCGTCCATCAGCTCCTGCACCGTGGCGCGGCGCCGCTCGAGGGTGTCCCTCCCGAGCTCCAGCAGGCGGTCGAGCTCCACGATCAGGGCCGCCTCGTCGCCGGCGAAGCGGTGTCCGAGCCGCGCCATGTTCACGGTGACCACGCCGATCGAACCGGTCAGCTCGGCGGAGCCGAACAGGCCGTTGCCGCGCTTGAGCAGCTCGCGCAGGTCCAGCTGGAGCCGGCAGCACATCGAGCGGATCATCCCCGGGTCGAGGTCCGAGTTCAGGAAGTTCTGGAAGTAGGGCAGGCCGTACTTCGCGGTCATCGCGAAGATCGCCTCGACGTTCTCGCCCTCCCAGTCGAAGTCGGGGGTGATGTTGTACGTGGGGATCGGGAAGGTGAAGGCGCGGCCGTCGGCGTCGCCCCCGCTCATCACCTCGAGGAAGGCGCGGTTGATCAGGTCCATCTCGGCCTGCAGGTCGCCGTAGGCGAACTCCTGCTCCTCCCCGCCGATCACCGGATGCAGAGCCCGGAGGTCCTCCGGGCAGACCCAGTCGAAGGTGAGGTTCGTGAACGGGCACTGGGATCCCCAGCGGCTGGGGACGTTGAGGTCATGGATGAGCTGCTGCATCTCCTGACGGACCTCCTCGTAGGTGAGTCCGTCCCGGCGCACGAAGGGCGCGAGGCAGGTGTCGAAGGAGGAGAACGCCTGAGCGCCCGCCCACTCGTTCTGGAGGGTGCCGAGGAAGTTCACGATCTGCCCGCACGCGGAGGACAGGTGCCGCGGCGGCCGCGAGCCGATCGCGCCGCCGACGCCGGTGAAGCCCTCCTCGAGCAGGGCCCGCAGCGACCAGCCGGCGCAATATCCGGTGAGCATGTCGAGATCGTGGATGTGCAGGTCGCCCTCGCGGTGCGCGCGGCCCGCCGCGGGGCTGAACACCTCGTCGAGCCAGTGGTTCGCGATCATCTTCCCGGCGGCGTTGAGGATCAGGCCGCCGACGGAGTAGCCCTGGTTGGCGTTCGCGTTGACGCGCCAGTCGGCACGGTCGACGTACTCGGTGATCGTCGCGACGGGGTCGACGAGGGTGCGCGCGGGGACGGGATCCGCCACGGATGCAGCGGCGGGCGGGGCGGACGCAGCGGCGGGCAGGGCGGACTGCGGGGTGGTGGGCATGGGATCACTCCTGGGACGACGGGGTCGGAGTGGGGAGAGACCCGGGAGGGGTCCCGGGCGGCCGCCCTCGCGGGGCGGTGGCCTCACCGTAGGCGGGCGACCACCACATGTAGTGGTCACGGCGCGCCGACACCACGACATGATGTGGCGTCGTCGGCGCCGTGGTCCGCGAGATCGGGACCTCCGTCCCGCCGGGCGCCCGCTCGACACGGGCCCGGGCAGCCGACGTTGCCCCTCTTGCCGTACTACGCGTGCCGTAGTACGTTGGGCGAAACACAGAGAGGGGAGGAGCCCATGATCGGAGCGGATGCGATCCGCGGTCACATCGACCTGATCCTGCTCGCGGTCCTCGAGGAGGACCCCTCCTACGCCTACGAGATCTCCCGGATCCTCACCGAGCGGTCCCGCGGCGAGTACGCCATCAAGCAGACCACCCTCTACACCGCACTGAAGCGCCTCGAGGGTCAGAGCCTGCTCACCTCCCGGGAGGACCTCTCCCCCTCCGGGAAACCCCGCACCTACTACTCCCTGACCCCCGCGGGCCGCGAGCAGCTCGCGGCCAAGCGCTCCGAATGGCGCAGCACCCGAGCGCTCGTCGACCGCTTCACGGAAGGACCGGCCCCGTCATGACCGTCATCGACTCCTACCTCGACACCCTGTTCGCCCCCTATCCCGACACTCCCCGGATGCGCGAGGCGCGCTCCGAGCTGCGGGCGCTCATGGAGGACCAGCAGCAGGCGCTGATGGACGCCGGCCGGACCGAGTCCCAGGCCGTCGGCGCGGTCATCGCCGAGTTCGGCAGCCTCGAGGAGGTCGCCGCCGAGCTCGGGATCGGCGCCGAGCTCAGCGGCGGCTCCGGCGGCGCGCAGCCGGCCGCGGACCCCGCCCTCGATCGCGAGCAGGCCGAGCGGTACGTCGAGGCGATGCGCCGGGGCCGCTGGGTCCCGGCCGTCGCGATCCCGATGTTCGTGCTCGCCGCGCTGCCGCTGCTGTTCCTCATCGCCGTCAGCGGAGAGTCGCCGACGGGCTGGGCGCTCGGCGTCGGACTGACCACGCTGCTGGTGCTCGTCGCCGGTGGCGTACTGCTCCTGGTGCTCCACGGCAGTCGGATGGAGGAGCACGCGGAGGTGACCGAGGGCCGCTTCACCCTCACCCCGGCCGTGCGGGAGCTCGCCTCCTCACTGCGCCGGGAGCATCGCCGCGAGCGCGCCCTCGCCCTCGGCGCGGCGATCCTGCTGTGGATCCTCGCCGCGGTGCCGGTGATCCTCGCAGGGGTGCTGTCCGCCCCGGACTCCACGGCTCCGCTCTACGGCGTGTGCGGGACGCTCGCGATGGTCGCTCTCGGCCTGTTCGTCGTGCTGCGCTCGGGCTGGTCGGAGACCGCCGCCGGTACCCTACTGCAGGAGGCCGATGAGGACGATCTCGCCGCGACCAGCAGCTCCCCCGCGATCCGCGCGATCGCCGCACTGTACTGGCCCGTCGCCGCTGCGATCTTCCTGGGCTGGAGCTTCCTCACCGGGGACTGGGGCATCACCTGGGTGGTCTGGCCGGTTGCGGGCGTGCTCTACGGGGGCCTGTGGTCGCTGAGCGCGGCGATCGGCTCGTCGGACGACGCGCAGCGGTCCCCGGCCCGCCGCGCCTGAGACCCGGAACGCCGACGGGCGGGCCTCCCCGTAGGGAGACCCGCCCGTCGGCGTGAGCGTCGGCCGTCGGCCGGGAGCTCGGGTCAGAGCATGCAGCTGACGCAGCCCTCGACCTCGGTGCCCTCGATCGCCATCTGGCGCAGGCGGATGTAGTAGAGCGACTTGATGCCCTTCCGCCAGGCGTAGATCTGCGCCTTGTTGACGTCGCGCGTGGTCGCGGTGTCCGGGAAGAACAGCGTCAGCGACAGGCCCTGGTCCACGTGCTTCGTGGCCTCGGCGTAGGTGTCGATGATCTTCTCGTAGCCGATCTCGTACGCGTCCTCGTAGTACTCGAGGTTGTCGTTGGTCATGAACGGCGCGGGGTAGTAGACCCGGCCGATCTTCCCCTCCTTGCGGATCTCGATCTTGGAGACGATCGGGTGGATAGACGAGGTCGAGTGGTTGATGTAGGAGATGGAGCCGGTGGGCGGCACCGCCTGCAGGTAGGCGTTGTACATGCCGTGGGCGCGGACGTCCTCGCGCAGCTGCTTCCAGTCGTCCTGGGTGGGCAGGTGCACGGAGGAGTTCTCGAACAGGCCGCGGACCTTCTCGGTGCGGGGCTCCCACACCTGGTCGATGTACTTGTCGAAGTACGCGCCGGTGCCGTAGGTCGACTTCTCGAAGTCGTAGAAGGTCTCCCCGCGCTCCTTCGCGATCCGGTTCGACGCCTTGATGGCGTGGTACGTGACCGCGTAGAAGTACATGTTCGTGAAGTCCAGGCCCTCGTCGGAGCCGTAGTGGATGGCCTCGCGGGCGAGATAGCCGTGCAGGTTCATCTGGCCCAGGCCGATCGCGTGCGAGCGGCGGTTGCCCTCGGCGATGGTCGGCACCGACTCGATGTCCGAGTGGTCCGACACCGAGGTCAGGCCTCGGATCGCGGTCTCGATGGTGCGCGCGAAGTCCGCCGAGTCCATGGTCTTGGCGATGTTCAGCGAGCCCAGGTTGCAGGAGATGTCCCGGCCCAGCTCGTCGTAGCTGAGGTCCACGTTCATGGTCGAGGGCGTGGAGATCTGCAGGATCTCGGAGCACAGGTTCGAGTGGGTGACCTTGCCGGCGATGGGGTTCGCGCGGTTCACGGTGTCCTCGAACATGATGTACGGGTAGCCGGACTCGAACTGGATCTCGGCGAGGACCTGGAAGAAGTCGCGGGCCTTGATCTTCTTCTTCGCGATCCGCGGGTTGTCGACCATCTCGTGGTAGACCTCGGAGACATTGACGTCCGCGAAGGGCTTGCCGTACTCGCGCTCCACGTCGTACGGGGAGAACAGGTACATCGGCTCGTTGTTCTTGGCGAGCTCGAAGGTGATGTCGGGGATCACGACGCCGAGCGAGAGGGTCTTGATGCGGATCTTCTCGTCCGCGTTCTCGCGCTTGGTGTCCAGGAACCGCAGGATGTCCGGGTGGTGCGCGTGCAGGTACACGGCGCCGGCGCCCTGACGGGCCCCGAGCTGGTTCGCGTACGAGAAGGAGTCCTCGAGCAGCTTCATCACGGGGATGACGCCGCTGGACTGGTTCTCGATGTGCTTGATCGGGGCGCCGTACTCGCGGATGTTCGAGAGCAGCAGCGCCACGCCGCCGCCGCGCTTGGACAGCTGCAGCGCGGAGTTGATCGAGCGGCCGATCGACTCCATGTTGTCCTCGATGCGCAGCAGGAAGCACGAGACGAGCTCGCCGCGCTGGGCCTTGCCGGCGTTGAGGAAGGTGGGGGTCGCCGGCTGGAAGCGACCGTCGAGGATCTCGTCGACCAGGTCGCGGGCCAGCTGCTCATCGCCCTCGGCGAGGGTGAGCGCCACCATGACCACGCGGTCCTCGAAGCGCTCGAGGTACCGCTTGCCGTCGAAGGTCTTCAGCGTGTACGAGGTGTAGTACTTGAACGCGCCGAGGAAGGTCGGGAAGCGGAACTTCTTCTCGTAGGCCTGCTCGGAGAGCGACTTGATGAAGTCGAAGCTGTAGCGCTCGAGGACCTCGGGCTCGTAGTACTTGTTCTCGACGAGGTAGTCGAGCTTCTCGCGCAGCGAGTGGAAGAACACGGTGTTGGGGTTCACGTGCTGCAGGAAGTACTCGCGGGCGGCGAGGCGATCCTTCTCGAACTGGATCTTGCCGTCCGCTCCGTAGAGGTTCAGCATCGCGTTGAGCGCGTGGTAGTCGAGCTGCTTGTTGTGCTCGAGGGGGGGCATCTCGGTCAGTGTCGCCAAAACTCTTCCAATCCGTCGTGGACCCGCTGGACGTCGCGCGGGGTTCCGAACAGCTCGAATCTGTACATGTGGGGGACGCTGCACTTGGCGGAGATGATGTCCCCCGCCAGGCAGTACGCCTCCCCGAAGTTGGTGTTGCCCCCGCTGATGACGCCCCGGATCAGGGACCGGTTGCGTTCGTCGTTGAGGAACTTGATGACCTGCTTGGGTACGGCGCCGCGGCCGTTGCCCCCGCCATAGGTCGGGACCACCAGGACGAACTCCTCGTCGGCGACGAGGGGTTCGTCCTGGGCGTAGAGCGGGATGCGCGAGGCCGGCATCCCGAGCTTCTCGACGAAGCGGTGGGTGTTTCCCGAGACCGAGGAGAAGTAGACGAGCCGGGTCACGCCGACACCTCCCGCGGCCGGATCAGATCGCGGTGGCGCGACGCTGCTCGGCGCCGGCGCCCGCGAGCGCCTTGATCTTGTCCGGGCGGAAGCCGGACCAGTGGTCCTGCCCGGTGATGACCACGGGGGCCTGCACGTAGCCCATGGACTTGATGCGCGCGAGGGCCTCGGCGTCCTCGGTGATGTCGACGACGTCGTAGGCGACGCCGGCCTTGTTGAGGGCGCGCTTGGTGGCATCGCACTGCACGCAGAGGGGCTTGGAGTACACGGTGATGTCCACGGGAAGGTGGCCTTTCTCGAGCGCCGCGCCGACGGCGCGTGGAAGGGGAGTGTCGGAGACGTGCAGGGAGTTGTGAGCGGCTCGCGAGGAGCCTGGTCGCCGCGCTCCGGGAGTGCCCGCCCACCTCCGCATCGATGGTTCCCGATGCGGTGGCGGTTCCCCGGACGGACCCGGTGAGGATCGGTGAGGATCGGTGAAGACCGGACCGCCGCGACCTCTCCAACACTACACCTAGTGGTGGGTCGACGCAGCGACCACAAGATGTACTGAGTTACAACACTGTCATCCACAACGCGCTGTTGACGGGCTGTGGACGGATCGGGACCGATGGGGACGGACGACGCCCTCCCCGCACGAACGCCGAGGCACCGTGCACAAACCAGTGTGGACGAGGGGTCCGACAGCCCTCCGGGCCGGTGGACGACGGACCGCGCAGAGTGCCGATCCGGGCCTCTCGGAGGTCCGGATATGACTCCGATCTCGGGTCGATCCGGCGTGTCCCCCGGCGTGTCCCACAGTCCGTCCCCGGCGTGTCCCCAGAGCGCCCGGGCGTGTCGCGGCGCGGCGCTCCCGGACGGTCGGGCGACGGCGCTCCCGGACGGTCCGGGGACAGAGCGGACGATCCGGGGGACAACGCCCGGAGACGACGCGACCCCCGCGGCCCGAGGGCGGCGGGGGTCGAGCGGCATGGCGGCGAGCGGTCGCCGGGCCTTGCGGTCAGCGTGTGGGGTCGCGCGGCTCCTCGACGGACCACACGTCGACGATCTCGCCGGTGTGCTCGGGCGGGAGCGGGGCGGCGGCGGGAGCGGCGGGTTCGTCCGTGTCAGCCGGGGACGGCTCCGACGGGGCGGGCTCATCCGATGCGGGCGCCGCCTCGGCCCGAGGCGCGGGGTCGGACTCGGGCGCGGGGTCGGAGTCGGGCGCGGGGTCGGAGTCGGGCGCGGGGTCGGAGTCGGGCGCGGGGTCGGAGTCGGGCGCGGGGTCGGAGTCGGCCACGACGACCGGTGCCACCGCCGGGCGCTCCGCCACGGACTCCTCCGCCGTCGGCTCCTCCGCCGGCGCCTCTTCCGGATCCGCCTCGAGGCTGCGGCCGTCGGCCTCCACCACCGCGGCGAGGACCTCCCGCAGCAGGGTCACCTGGGTGCGCGCCGAACGGGAGCCGGCGATCGGGGCCTCCCCCTTCTCCACGAAACGGTGGAAGGCCTCCCACATCGCCTCGGCCGAGCCGAGCCCGGCGACGGTCTCGAGCTCCTGCACCACGCCGGACTTCTTCTCGCGCAGCGAGAGCGTCGAGCGGCGATCGCCGTGAGACGGGGCGTGCAGCTCGACGAGCAGGCGACGGCGCGCGGAGAGCACCGAGAAGCGCTCCGCGTACTCGGGCGCGAAGGGGAGGTAGTGCCACACGAGCCGCACATGGGCCCCGCCCTCGAGCTCGCCGAGGATCTCGAGCGAGCCGGGGATGACGCCCTTCGGCCACTGGCGCACCGCGCTCAGGCGGGCGATCGGCCCGTAGACCGCCTCGAGCACCGCCATCTGGTGGGCGACCCCGGTCAGCAGGCCCTTGACGTAGAGGTCCCGGTCGCGCTGAGTGGCGGCCTCCCCCGAGCCGGCCTTCACCGCGGCCTGCAGCGCGTTGCGCCGCTCGGCCCGCACCTCCGAGGGCAGGTCGTAGGCGGAGGTGGTCACGTGCGCGCCACCGAACAGCGGCTGGCTGGCGGGCATGAGCACCTCGTGGTCGACCATCCGCACGTCCTTGACCGCGATCTGCTCGGCGATGCGCGCCACCGACTCGTCGTACTGCTGCGGGTACGCCATCATCACGAGGTTGCGGCCGGTCAGCCGCTCGAACTCGACGACCCGGTCGATCTCCTCGGCGGAGTAGCCCAGCGGCGGCTCGACCAGGACCCGGATGCCGCGGCGCAGGAGCGCGATCAGGTCCTCGACATGGAGGCCGTCGGTCGAGAGCACCGCGGCGTCGATCGTGACGGTGCGGGCGCGGATCGCGGCGATCAGCGCCGCGACGTCCTCGTACCGCTTCTCCTCGGGGAGGCCCCAGGACTCGGCCGACTCGCGCCGACGGCGCTCGGAGTGGTCGACCAGCGCGGCGATGGAGAAGCGGTCCCAGCGCCGACGCAGCACGGGCAGGTGCACCGCCTGCGCCATGGTTCCGGCGCCGATCACGGCGATGTTGACGATCTTCGGCATCGAGGGCTCCTCGGGATCCAGGACCGGGGCGCTGCGGCGGACCGTCCGGTCCGGCGCGCGCACCGCCGTCGGCGCGCCACGGATCAGCGGCCGACGCATGCCTGTTCTACCACACGGGCCCGGGTCCTTCCCGCCCCCACCTGCGGTGCCACGTGGGCGTCCGGACGACCGGTGGAAAGCGGCGGCTATCGTGGGGCGCAGCCTCGCCCCACCCAGGAGAACGTCAGTGTCCAACGCCTTCTACTTCGGTGCCCGCGGTCTCGTGCGGCCCTTCGTCCGTCTGGTCTGGAATCCCCGGGTCACCGGGCTCGAGAACGTGCCGCGCACCGGCGGCTTCCTCATCGCGTCGAACCACCTGGCCAACGTCGACAGCTTCCTGGTCCCCGTGGTCATGCCGCGCAAGGTGCGGTTCGTGGCCAAGGAGTCGCTGTGGACGCAGAAGGGTCCCCTCGGGGCGATCCTGCGCTTCTTCTTCACCCAGGTCGAGGCCGTGCCGGTGGACCGCGAGGCGCTCGCCTCCGGCAAGGGCGCGATGCAGGCGGCGCTCTCGATCCTGCAGGACGGCAACGGCTTCGGCATCTACCCCGAGGGCACGCGCTCCAAGGACGGCCTGCTCCACCCCGGCAAGCAGGGCGCGGCCTGGCTCGCCCTCGAGTCCGGTTGCCCCGTGATCCCCGTCGGGGTGAAGGGCACCCAGGAGCTCTTCGGGCCCGGCCGGGCCCGCCGCGGCTCCGTCAGCATCCGCGTGGGTGCCCCGATCGACTTCTCCGACCTCGACCCGGCCGCCTCCAAGGGGCTGCGCCGCCGACTCATGACGGCACGCATCATGGACGAGATCCAGGCGCTCTCGGGCCAGCGCCGCTCCGACGAGCCCTCCCCCGACTCCCCCACCGGGATCTGAGGGCCGGGACCGGCGCGGCCCCGGCGACGGTCGGGTGCCCGTAGGATTCGAGGGGTCGGGTCCCGGCCGGAAGGAGTGCACATGGCGGTCGTCGTCGGATTCATCCCCACCGAGGTGGGCTTCGCCGCGCTCGCGGCGGCCCGCACCGAGGCCGAGCTGCGCGGCGGCCCCCTCGTGGTCGTCAACGTCGTGCGGGACGGGGTCGAGGACGACCCCCGCCATGCCGACGAGCAGCAGCTCGAGATCGCCCGCGACCAGCTGCGCAAGGCCCGTGTCCGCGTCGAGATCCGCCAGGAGCGGACCGAGGAGGACATCGCCGACACGCTGCTGCGCGTCGTCACCGAGGAGCGGGCCGAGGTGCTCGTGCTCGGCATCCGTCGGCAGAACGACCTGGCCCGCCACCTGCTGGGGCTGACCGTGCAGCGACTCCTGCTCTCCTCCCCGAGCGACGTGCTGGTGGTCTGAGCGACGGGCCGCTCCTCCGAGCGCCCCGCCCCGACCGACGCGCCGACCAACGACAGCGGCCCGCCTCCCGGAGGAGGCGGGCCGCCGTCGTTCAGCCGAGGGCTCGGATCACTCGTCGACCGGATCGGCGCCGGGGACCTGCTCCTCGCGGCCGGCCGTCACCGCCGCCTCGATCGCCGCCCCGACCTCCTGGTCGATGTTCTTCCAGTACTGGAAGGCGTTCGAGAGCACGGGCTCGGCGACGGTGGAGAGGGCGCCGGAGACGGTCTCGATCAGACGCTGGCGAGCCGCCTCGTCCATGACCTCACGGATCAGGGTGTGGGCCTGGCCGAAGTCGTCGTCCTCGGCGTGGAGGGTGTAGGCGGAGCGGACCATGGCGCCGTCCGCCTCCCAGCCATTGTCGACCGGCCCCTGCTCGTCCTGGTACGCCCGACCGAAGGAGTTCGGCGCGTACACCGGCGCGTCGCCGCTGTGGAGGAACTGCATCGCGCCCTCCTTGTCGTACGAGTTCGTGACGACGACCGGGCGGTTCACAGGCAGCTGGTTGAAGTTGGTGCCCAGGCGGTTGCGCTGCGCATCCGGGTAGGAGAAGACGCGGCCCAGCAGCATCTTGTCCGGGGAGACGCCCGTGCCCGGCACGGTGTTCGAGGGGCTGAAGGCGGCCTGCTCGATCTGCGCGTAGTGGTTGGTCGGGTTCTGGTTCAGGGTGAACCGGCCGACGGGGATGCGCGGGTAGTCCTTCTTCGACCAGGTCTTGGTGAGGTCGAAGGGGTTGAAGCGGTAGGCCTTCGCCTCCTCGTAGGGCATGACCTGGACCTCGAGCTTCCAGGAGGGGAAGTCTCCGCCCTGGATGGCCTCGAAGAGGTCGCGGCGGTGGTAGTCCGCATCCGAGCCCGCGAGCTCGCCGGCCTCCTCGTTGGAGAGGAACTCGAGGCCCTGCTCGGTGAGGAAGTGGTACTTGACCCAGAACTTCTCGCCGGCCTCGTTGACCCACAGGTAGGTGTGCGAGGAGTAGCCGTTCATGTGGCGCCAGGTCTTGGGCAGGCCGCGGTCGCCCATGAGGTAGGCGACCTGGTGGGCGCTCTCCGGGGAGAGGGTCCAGAAGTCCCACTGCATGGTGTTGTCGCGCAGGCCGGAGTCGGGCAGGCGCTTCTGGGAGTGGATGAAGTCGGGGAACTTCATCGGGTCGCGCAGGAAGAAGATCGGGGTGTTGTTCCCGACGATGTCGAAGTTCCCCTCCTGGGTGTAGAACTTCAGCGCGAAGCCGCGCACGTCCCGCCAGGTGTCGGGTGAGCCCAGCTCACCGGCGACGGTCGAGAAGCGGGCCAGCATCGGGGTCTTGGTCCCCTTCTGGAACAGGCCGGCCTTCGTGTACTGCGAGACGTCCTCGGTGATCTCGAGCTCGCCGAAGGCGCCGGAGCCCTTCGCGTGGGGGCTGCGCTCCGGGATGCGCTCGCGATCGAAGCGGGCGAGCTTCTCGACGAGCGCGACGTCGTGGAGCATGAGCGGGCCGTCGGCGCCGACGCTCAGCGAGTGCGCGTCGGACTCGCGGGGCGCTCCGGACTCGGTCGTGGACGGGAGGGACGGGTCGAACTCGGTCATCATCTTCTCCTGGATTCGGCGGAGTTCCTGACTGGTGTCACGAACTTCTGACGGACGGGTGGCTGGGGGTCCTGGGGCACCGACGGGCGGCGGCTCAGGGGGACTGGGGGTCAGGCGGTCCCGGGGACGCTCTCGGCCCGGTGGCGGGCGAGGCAGTCGGAGCAGAGGCCCCGATAGACGACGTCGGCCACCTCGATCGCGAAGCCGTGGTCCTCGTGCGGGAGCAGGCAGGGCGCGGCGCCGACGGCGCAGGGCACGTCCTCGAGGCGGCCGCACTCGCGGCACACCAGGTGATGGTGGTTGTCGTGCCGGTGCAGCTCGTACTGCATGCTGCGGCCGCCGACGGACACCCGCCGCAGCAGCTCCTCATCGGAGAGCGCGTTGAGCACGTCGTAGACGGCCTGCCGCGAGACGGTGCCGAGCCGCTCGCGGACGGCCTGTGCGATCGTGTCGGCATCGGCGTGCGGATGCTCGGTGACCGCGTCGAGCGTCGCGAGCCGCGGAGCGGTCACGCGCAGACCGGCGCCCCGGAGGGCGGCGGTGTGGTCGATGCTCGGCATGCCGCCACCCTATCCCCATTCTCTGGACAAGATCAAGAAAAGGGGTGGGGCCAGTTCGCCCGGTGATGAGGCCCCTGTCCGTCGGACCCCGCGGCGCTAGCCTGTACCGGTGATCGACCCCCGCGCCGCGCCGCCGCCCCCGGCCGCTCGCGGCCGCGCCTGGTTCATGGTCCCCCGCCTCGGCGGCTGGGCGGTCAGCGCCGCGCTCTCCGGCCTCATGCTCGTGGCTGTCCTGCCGCTGGCCTCCTGGGCCAGCACGCGCGCGGTGGTCGTCGGCGTCCTGCTGAGCCTCGCCGCCGGCCTCTCCCTCCACCGGCCGCTGCTGGCCTCGGCGGGCATCGCCCTCGTCCTCACCGCCGGGATCGGCCACACGCCCGCCCCCGCGAGCACGGGCCTGATCGCCAGCTTCGTCGCGATCGTCTCGTGCGCCGCCCACGGGCGCCTGCTGTGCTCGATCCTGCTCTCCGTGTGGCTGGTCAGCCCGCCCGTCATCAGCGCCGCGCTGCGCGGCTCCTCCCCGGAGTACATCGTCTCGGAGACTATGCTGCGGGTGGTCGTGCTGACCGCCGCGGTGCTCGCCGGCACCTGGGGCCGGACGATGCTCGACCGCGCCCTCGCCGAGCGGGAGCGCCGCATCGCGGATCTCGCCGAGCAGCGTCGGGCGATCGCGCGCGAGCTCCACGACACGGGCGTGCGGGCCATGACCCAGGTGGTGATGCTCGCCGAGAACGCGAGCCGGCGCGAAGGGGTCGCGGCACCCGACGCCGCCGACTTCGCCCGCATCGCCACCACTTCCCGGGATGCCGCCGAGGAGCTGCGCGGGCTGCTGGACAGCCTGCGCGAGGAGGACGAGCGGCCGCTTCCCGCCCGACGGGACGCGGAGCCCTCGGTCACCGCCCTGCTCGAGGAGTTCCGCACGCAGCTCGCCGAGGAGGGCTTCGCCGCCCGGCTCGCGATCGACTCCGAGCAGCTCGAGCTGGTGGACCGCACGGGCGTGCTGCGCCGCTGCCTCGGCGAGATCCGCGCGAACCTCGTCCGTCACGCGAGCCGCAGCACCCCGGTTACGGTGATGGTCGAGCAACGTCCCGGCCCGCCCCGGCCCGAGGTCGACCTGGCCGTGTGGAACGGTGTGGAGGCCTCGGACCGGCGGGGCCCGCGCGGTGGAGCCGGACTCGACGGCATGCGCGAGCGCCTCACCGCGATCGGCGGCACCCTCGCCGTCCGCCAGGAGGGACGCAGTTTCCTCACCCGCCTGACCGTCCCCGCCTCCGACGAGATGACCCCCTCCCGATGATCACCGTGATGCTCTGCGACGACGACCCGATCGTCCGCTCCGCCCTCGCCGCCTACCTGTCCCGCGAGGACGACCTCGAGCTGGTGGCGTCCGTCGGCACCGCCGACGAGGCGCTGCAGGTCCTGGCCGCGGACCCGCCGGAGCTGGTGCTGATGGATCTCGCCCTGCCGGGGATGGACGGCATCGACGCGACCCGTCTCGTGCGCGAGCGGCACCCGGGGACGACGGTGGTCATGCTGACCACCTTCGCGACCGACGAGCAGCTGCGCCGCGCCCTCGGCGCGGGCGCGGCCGGATTCCTGCTGAAGTCCTCCTCCCCCGAGGCGCTCGCGGCCGCGATCCGCGCCGCCCGCTCCGAGGCCGGCACCGTCATCACCCCCGAGCTCGCCGCGCGCCTCGCGGCGTCACCCGGCGCCTACCGGCCGCGCGGGGTGCTGACGGCGCCGTCGGCGGAGGACCTCATCGCCGAGCTGTGCCTCACCGCGCGGGAGATGCAGGTGCTCACGTTGCTGTGCGGGGCGGAGTCCAATGCGGGGATCGCCCGCGCCCTAACGCTCTCGGAGTCGACGGTGAAGTCGCACATCTCCTCGCTCATGGCGAAGCTCGACTGCGGCTCCCGCCTGCAGGTGGCGCTCACGGCCTTCGAGCGCGGACTCGTCGAGCCCCCGCAGCCGGGCGCCTGAGACCCGGAGGATGCGGACGGCCCGGTCTCCCCTGCGGGAGGACCGGGCCTGACCTGTGGAGCCGCCTGCGGGAATCGAACCCGCGACCTATTCATTACGAGTGAATCGCTCTGCCGACTGAGCTAAGGCGGCGTCGCCTGCACGCAGGCGGACCGGATCACTGTACGGGAGGCCGGGCGACGGGCGCAAAGCGTCCCGCCGCGATCCGCGTCACCCTGCCCGCCCCGCCCCGACCGGCGTGGGGAGGAGCGCGGGCCCCGTCAGCAGACCGTGCCCTCCTCGGGCACCGCCGCGTCGAGCAGGTAGCGGTCCACGTGCTGCTCGATGCAGCCGCCGGAGCGTCCGTAGGCCGTGTGCCCGTTCGCCTCGAAGGTCAGCAGCACCCCGCCCTCGAGCTGCCCGGCGAGCGACTCGGACCAGGCATAGGGGGTCGCGGGATCGCCCGTGGTGCCCAGGACCAGGATCGGCCCGGTGCCCGCGGCGCTGATCGGCGCGCTCTCCCGCAGCGGCGGGACGGGCCACACCGAGCAGGCCGTCCCGGAGTGGGCGAAGCCGGGCCCGAACACCGGATCGGCGGCGGCGAGCTCGGCGGCCCGCTCGTCCTGCCAGGCGGGGTCGGTGACCGCGGGGCGGTCCAGGCAGCTGATCGCGGACATGACCTCGTTCGAGTTCGTGCGGTAGCTGCCGTCCGAGCGGCGCTGCGCGGACTGGTCGGCGAAGGTCAGCAGCTGCGTGCCGTCGCCGTCGGCCGCGTCGGCGAGCGCGGAGCGGCCGAATTCCCACAGCGCGTCCGAGTACATCAGGCTCATGAGGGCCGAGCGGGCGAGGGCGCCGGTCAGCGGGCGGTCGGGGTCGGAGGTCGGCAGGGGCTCGGCGTCGATGTCGGCGAGCAGGTCCGCGAGCTGCTGGAGGGCGGTGTCGGCGTCCCCCTCGAAGGGGCAGTCCGTGCCGGCGGCGAGGCACGAGGCGAGGAAGGCGTCGAGAGCGCGGCGGAAGCCGTCGGCCTGCCCCGCGGCGTACTCGTCCAGGGTGAGGGTCGGGTCGACCGCCCCGTCGAGCACCATGTGGCCCACGCGCCCGGGCTGCTGCTCGGCGTAGAGCGCGCCGAGGAAGGTGCCGTAGGAGTACCCGAAGTAGTCCAGCTTCTCCTGGCCGAGCGCCGCGCGGAGCACGTCCATGTCGCGGGCGACGGAGGCGGTGTCGAGGGCGGGCAGGAGCTCGGCGTCGTCGGCCTCGCAGCCGGCGGCGAGCCGCTCCGCCCCCTCGAGCACCCCGGCCCGGATCTCCGCCGGGTCGGTCGCGGTGAGGGTGTCGGCGCGGTACGCATCGGTCTCCGCATCGCTCAGGCAGTCCAGGCCCTCGGAGCCGTTCACGCCGCGCGGATCGAAGCCGACCTGGTCGTAGGTCTCCATCACCTGCGGGGAGACGATCGTGGCCATGGTGTCGACGTAGTCGGTGCCGGACGCCCCGGGCCCGCCGGGATTCATGACCAGGGCCTTCCCGCCGTCGCCGGTCGCCGGGATGCGCGCCACCGCGATCTCGAGATCGCCGGCCGACGGGTCGTCCCACAGCCGCGGGACGGTGAGGGTGCCGCACTCCTTGCGGGGGTCGTTGGCCTGCTCGCACTCGCCCCACTCGATCTCCTGCTCGTAATACGCGGCGTAGGCGGGATCGGTCGCGGGATCCGCGGGGAGGTCCGCGGCGTGGGAGGCGCCGACCTCGGTCCGCTCGGGCCCGCCGGACGCGGTGGCGGTCTCGCCGCCGGTCTCCTGTCCGCCTCCGTCGGAGGCCCCGGGGTCCGCCCCGCGGGTGCACCCCCCGAGCACGAGCGCTCCGGCGGCGGCGACGGCGAGCAGGGAGGCGAGCCGACGACGGCGAGCGGCGGGACGGGGCATGCGTGGGTCTCCTGGGGAGGGGTGCGCGGGGCGAGCGCCATCCTAGAGGCCGACCCCGGACCGCGCCCGGTCAGGGGATCTCGCGGAGGCACCAGCGGCGCGCGCCGACGACGAGCGGCGCGACCGCCAGGAGCAGCACGGCGACCGCCTCGGGGGCCCCGGCCGTGCCGGAGACCGCGGCGACCGCCGCGCCGGGCAGGTCCAGCGCCCGCACCAGCGTCTGCAGCGCCTCGACGCCGGTCAGGGCGGCGAGGGAGCCGGCGAGGGCCACCACGATCGGCAGCGCGATCGCGACGACGAGGGCGACGGGCACGGACTGCAGCAGCACCCCGGCGGCGAGGCCGAGCAGGAGCTGCGCCGCGAGCACGGCGCCGAGCACCCGCAGCATCCCGCCGACCTGCGCGAAGTCGGCGCCGTCCCCGAGCAGCGTCCCGCCCGCCCAGGTCATCAGCAGGGAGAGCAGCAGCGCGAGGAGGCTCACCGCCGCGCCGAGGCCCGCACCCGCCAGGAGCCGCCCGCCGAGCAGCCCGAGGCGACCGGGGCGGAGCAGGACGCTCTGCTGGATCGACCCGTCGGACCAGCCGCCCGCGATGACCGTCACCGCGAGCACGGGGAGCACCAGGCCGAGCGCCGACCGGGCGGCGGCGAGGGTGAGCCCCGCCTCGGAGACGCGGGTCGGGGACACGAGGGGCTGGGCGAGGCCCGCGGTGGTGGCCACCAGCACGATCAGCGCGCACGAGAGGGCGAGGACGAGACCGCCGCCGCGGGTGTCGAGGTGGGCGCGGAGGTCGAGATCGGGCCTCACCGCAGCGCCCCCGTCGGCGCGGTGAGGGCGAGCAGGACGTCCTCGAGCCCCGCATGGTCGGGATCGCCGAGGGATGTGAGGACGAGCTGCTCGCGCAGGGCGAGCCGGCCCATGTCCTCGGCAGCGAGGGACACCGCGAGCTGCCCGTCGGCGCGCGGCTCCGAGGCGATGCCGTGGCGGTCGAGCGCCGCGCGCAGCGCCAGCATGTCCGTCGCGGCGACGCGGGTCCCGCGCTCGAGGCTGATCTCCTCGAGGGTCCCCTCGCGCACGAGCCGACCGCGGGAGATGACCACGAGGCGGTCCACGGCGGCCTGCACCTCCCGGAGCTGGTGGCTCGTGACCAGGACGGTGCCGCCGGCGTCGGCGAAGGAGCGCAGCAGGCGGCGCAGCCAGCGGATCCCCTCGGGGTCCAGTCCGTTCGCGGGCTCGTCGAGCACGAGCGCGGCGGGGTCGCCGATCAGCGCGACCCCGATGCCGAGCCGCCGGAGCAGGCCGGGCGAGTAGGCGCTGACCCGTCGGGTCGCGGCCTCCTCGAGCCCGACCTGCTCCAGGACCGCCTCGGCCCGCTCGACGGGGACGCCGACGGTGCGGGCGGCGAGGCGGAGCGTCTCGATCCCGGTGCGCCCGCCGTGCAGGGAGCGGGCGTCGAGCATCACGCCGACGGTCCGCCCGGCCCGCGGCAGGTCCCGGTAGCGACGACCGCCGACGAGGGCCTCGCCGCGGTCGGCGGCGGTGAGACCCGTGAGGATCCGCAGGGTCGTGGTCTTGCCAGCGCCGTTCGCGCCGAGGAGGCCGGTGACGGTCCCGGGACGACAGCGGAAGTCGAGCTCGTCGACGGCCATGCTGCCGGCGTAGGTCTTCACGAGGCCCCGCACCTCGAGGGGCACGGCGGTGCTGGAGGTCATGGCTCCACGATCGACCCCGGCGGCCGGCGCGCCCAGGGACCGAGGGCCAGCGGAGGAGTCGACCATCGTCGGTCCCCGCAGCGCCGATCGGCGCAGGTGAGCGCCGCTAGGCTGGCGGACGTGGACGAACTCGGGGCGCCGGAGCGCAGACGCTGGCAGGAGGTGCTCCTGCTCGTGGCGGTGCTCGCCGAGACGGTGGTCTCCGCCCTGCTCGCCGGCTCGTGGGTCGGTCTGCTGCAGTCCGCCGCGATCGGCGCAGGCGGGGTCGCCCTGCTGTGGCGGCACCGGCACTGGCACTGGATGCTCCCGGTCCTGCTGGTGCTCAACGCCTTCGCCTGGTCGATCGTGCTGCTGGTGATCGTGCCCTACGCCTACGCGACACGTTCGCCGCGCCGGCTGCCCACCTTCCTGGTGGCCGTGCTCACGGCCCTCTCCGGGCTCGCCCCGCTCACCTGGACCGAGCTCGGCGACGACCACCTCGTCGGCGCCACGGGCGCCGCGCTGACCGTGCTGATCGTCGCGGCCTCCGCCGCGACCGGCATGTACACCGCGACGCGGCGCATGCTCCTCGCCCAGCTGCGCCAGCGCGCGGAGCAGGCCGAGTCGGGGCAGGCCGTCGCCCAGGACCAGGCCCGCCGGGCCGAGCGCACGCGCATCGCCCGCGAGATGCACGACATCGTCGCCCACAAGATCTCCCTGGTCGCCCTGCAGGCGGGGGCGCTCGAGGTGAACCCCTCCCTCGACCGCGAGCAGGTCCAGCAGTCCGCAGCGCTCATCCGGGAGACGGCCACGACCGCCCTCTCCGAGCTGCGGGAGGTGCTGGGGGTGCTCCGCGGCGACGGCGAGGAGGCACCGCTCGCCCCGCAGCCCACCTGGGAGGACGTGCGACGCCTCGTCGTCACCTCGCAGGAGGCCGGCATCTCGGTTGAGCTTTTCGACTTCATCGACGACCCGGTCCCCGATCCGCTGGCCCGCACCGTCTACCGGGTGGTGCAGGAGGGGCTGACCAACATCCACAAGCACGCCCTGCACACCCGGGCGAGGGTGGCGCTCATCGGCGAGCCCGGCACCGACCTGGTCGTCGAGATCAGTAATGTGCTCCCCAAGGGGTTCACCACCGATCTGCCGGGGGCGCGGATGGGGCTGTCCGGCATCGAGACCAGGGTGACCCATGCGGGCGGGACGATCACGTCCGGCCCCACCGACGACGGACGATTCGAAGTGAAGGCGGTGATCCCATGGCCGACGGCACCGTGACCCGGGTGGGACTGATCGATGACGACTCCCTGGTGCGAGCGGGCCTCGCCATGATCCTCGGGGCCGACCCCGGCATCGAGGTGGTCGGGCAGGGGTCCGACGGCGCCGAGGCCGTGGCGCTCGTGCACAAGCACCGGCCCGACGTGCTGCTGATGGACGTGCGCATGCCCAAGCTCGACGGCATCGCCGCGACGCGCGCGGTGAGCGCCCTGGCGAACCCGCCGAAAATCATCATGCTGACCACGTTCGACATGGACGAGTACGTCTTCCAGGCGCTCGAGGCGGGCGCCAGCGGCTTCCTCCTCAAGGACACCCCGCCGCAGGACCTCGCCCGCGCCGTGCACGTGGTCGCGGGCGGCGATGCCATGCTTTCCCCCGCCGTGACGCGGCGGATGCTCACCCACTTCTCCGAGGCGAACCCCGGCAGCCGCCAGGACCGACATCCCGGGCTGGAGCTGCTCACCGAGCGGGAGACCGAGGTGCTCGGCGCGGTCGGCGCAGGGCTCTCGAACGCCCAGATCGGCATGCGGCTGTTCATGAGCGAGGCGACCGTGAAGGCGCACGTCTCGAAGATCTTCGCGAAGCTCGACGCGACCAACCGGGTGCAGATCGCGATCATCGCCCACGAGGCCGGCCTCAGCGACCTCGACGCCGCCCCGGAGTGACCCGCGGGGGCGGGGGCCGCCCCCGGGGCCTCCCGCGCCCGGGCCGCCCTCCATCCCCCACCCCACCTCACCTCGCGTTACCCGCTGGTCATGTGCGCCTGTGTTCCCTCCACGGAACACAGCTGCACATAACTCGCCGGTAACGGCCGCGGGGGCTGCGCGGGGACGGTGCTCCCGCGCCCGGGAATGCGAGAAGCCCCGGAACGATGTTCCGGGGCTTCCTCTGGGGGCGACCCTGACCGGGCTTGAACCGGCGACCTCCGCCGTGACAGGGCGGCACTCTAACCAACTGAGCTACAGGGCCAATCTCGTCGATCTGCCTCTCGGCCTTTCGACTCGGATAACTCTACCGGAGCTTCCTGGCGGTCACGACCACTTTGGCTGTGAGCCGCCTCGCATCTCCGCAGAGCAGTACCCCCAACGGGATTCGAACCCGTGTCGCCGGCGTGAAAGGCCGGTGTCCTGGGCCACTAGACGATGGGGGCCCGGGGCAGGAACTGCCCGGGGACGAGCATAACCGCGCGCACCGCTCGCCCGCCTCCTTGTTCCCCGGCGATGCGGCGCACGCGACATGCAGCGGAGGCGGCCCACCTCGTGACCGGGACGCTCCGGAGCGCCCAGGGCCCCGTGGTTCGATGAGCGCATGATCCGCATCAGCCGTGAGGAGTTCGAGGAGGCCGTCGACGACGCGCTGGACTCGCTCCCCGAGGAGATCGCCCGAGCGATCGCGCAGGCGAACGTCGCGATCCTCGTCGAGGAGGAGCCGGACGCGCACGCCGACGGGACCGAGCTGCTGGGCCTGTACGTCGGGATCCCACTCGATCAGCGCAGCGTCTTCGCGGGGTACGCCGAGCCGGACCGGATCCTCATCTTCCGCGGGCCGCTGCAGCGGATGGCGCGGAGCCGTGAGCATCTCGT
The DNA here is from genome assembly GCF_036321705.1 of Brachybacterium sp. J144. Lineage (NCBI taxonomy): Bacteria > Bacillati > Actinomycetota > Actinomycetes > Micrococcales > Dermabacteraceae > Brachybacterium > Brachybacterium sp. J144. Next base: position 24,462 of record NZ_JAZDCG010000034.1, on the reverse strand, counting down.
CGAGCAGATCGCGGTGACGGTCCTGCACGAGCTGGGGCACCTCTTCGGGCTGAGCGATCGCCGCCTCCACGAGCTGGGCTGGGGCTGATCGGGCCCCGACGAGGTGCTGCTGCGCACCCGGGGGCGGCTGGCAGGAGTTCAGCGTCGAGCGGGCGTCGGGGCTGCGCCGCCTGGACCCCTCGGCCGCCCCGGTGACGACGGCGCTCGGCGTGCTCGGCATGCCCGGCTTCACCGCGTATGCGGGACTGCTCATGATCGGTCGTCCGCAGCCCGGCGAGACCGTCGCGGTGGCGACGGGATCGACGTCTGCTTCGAGACTGTCGGCGGGGCGGTGTGGGATGCGGTTACGGCGCTCCTGAACGAGTTCGCCCGGGCGCCCGTCTGCGGTCTCGCCGCGGGCTACAACGCGACCGCGCTGCCCGAGGGCCCGGGCCGCAGCAGCGCCCTGATGGGTCAGGTGCTCTCCCGCAGCCTCACCCTGGGCGCCCGAGGCCTTCGTCGGGATGCTGCGCGGAGAGAATCTCGGCAAGGCCTTGATCACCATCGCCTGAGCACTCCGCCGTGGCGTGCCTCTCACCGCGAGATCTCGGGTGGGAGCACGCCCCGCGCGGCTGTTACCCTGGTCCTCGGTCGCCACGGCGGCCACGGCTCTGTAGCTCAGTTGGTAGAGCGTTCGACTGAAAATCGAAAGGTCACCGGATCGACGCCGGTCGGAGCCACCACCCCGAAGCCCCCTGGTCACCCAGGGGGCTTCGTCGTTCCTGGGGGTCGGCTCGACCTCCGGCGGCGCGTCCTCTGGGGGCTGCCCCCCGGGCGGATGGGGAGTCCTCCCCGTGGCGCGCGACCGACGGGTGCCGTGGAATGGTCCCGTCACGCCGGGCCGATCCGCAGGAGCAGCTCATGCCTCGCAATGCCGATCCCGACGGGCCCCGGGCCCGCTCACTGCATCGCCGCCTCGCGATCCTGTGCGGTGCGGTCGCCGTCGCCTGGCTCGCGATCGCCCTCGGCAGCTCGGCGCTGCCCACCGGATCGATCCCCTCGATGGTGCTGCTGGGGCTCGCCGCTCCGGTCTTCGCGACCCTCGCCCTGCTCCACGCCCGCTCGGGCTGGGGCCGCTCCCTGCGGCGCTGAGCCCCGAGGCGGAGCGTCAATCCTCCGCGGACTCGGCCCAGTCCACCCCGTCCATCGAGAGCCGCTGCGCCATGTCCTCGAGGAAGTCGATGACGACTCGGCGCTCCCCGGGAGCGAGCCGACGAGCGGCCTCGACCCGGCGGGCCTGCTGCGCTCCGACCGTGCGCAGGGCGGCGGCGCGGGTCGACGGCTGGACCGCGAGCACCGTGGCGCGGCGGTCCGACGGATGGGGCTCGCGCCGCACGTGACCCGCCCGCTCGAGGCGATCCAGCAGCTTGGTGGTCGAGGCGGTGGAGATCCCGAGGGCACGCGCGAGGGAACCGGGGGTGGCAGGCGTCCCCCTGTTCCCGGCGACGATCAGCACGTGCAGAGCCCGCATGTCGGTCTCGCCCAGCTCCATGTAGCGCAGCGAAGCCTCGGCGAGCGCCTTCTCGGCGGCACGCAGACGCACAAGAGCGGCCATGACCGCGTCGATCTGGGCCACGTCCTCGTCGGCGAGTCCGCTGCGGTCCACGAGCTCTCCGCGGGGATCGCTCGCCGCGAGGCTGAACAGCGACGTCCCGAGGTCGGGGTCGGTCCGCTCTCGCTCACTCCCGGGGTCCGCTGCCATGGGAGGCATGGTAGCCCCACCTCTCTCACGAGGTAGATATCTAGCCAAGCTAGCAATGTGTGCGAGACTGGGCCGACTCCGTCCGCGAAGGGACACACCATGCCGCATTCCGCCTCCTCCCCCGCTTCGCCCTCTTCCCCCGCTTCCCCCGACCCTGCCGCTCCTGGCGCCCCGTCGGGTGGAGCCTCTGCGCACTCCGGCTCGCCGCAGAGCGGCGGGCGTCGGCATCGCCGAGACCTGCCCCGCACGCCCCGGGCGCTGCGCATCCTGCTGCCGGCGCTGCTGATCGTCGGCTGGCTCGCGCTCGCAGGGGTGGGCGGCCCCTACTTCGGGCGGGTCGACGAGGTCTCCTCGAACGACCGCACGGCCTATCTGCCCGAGTCCTCCGAGGCGACCCGCGTCGCGCAGCTCGCCCCCGAGTTCACCGGTTCCGATGCGATCCCCGCAATCATCGTCATCACCTCCCCCACCGCGATCGACGCGGAGTCCTCTGCGGCGATCGAGCAGGCCACCGCCGATCTGGCCCAGCTCGAGCAGGTCCGCGGCGACATCTCCCCGCCGATCACCTCCGAGGACGGACTCGCGGTCCAGGTGTTCGTGCCGCTGGACGCTGAGACGGACCTCGCCGAGGCGACCACCGCCATCCGGGCCGAGCTCGAGGCCGATCTGCCGCCGGGCCTCACCGGGTACGTCACCGGGCCCGCGGGCTTCTCCGCCGATCTCGCCGAGGCCTTCGCCGGGATCGACGGCCTGCTGCTGGGCGTCGCCCTCGCTGCCGTGCTGCTGATCCTGGTGGTGGTCTACCGCTCGCTGCTGCTGCCCGCCGTCGTGCTCGCCACCAGCATGTCCGCCCTGTGCGCGGCGCTGCTGCTGATCTGGCACCTGGCCGCCGCCGATGTGCTGCTGCTGTCCGGCCAAACCCAGGGCATCCTGTTCATCCTGGTGATCGGCGCGGCCACCGACTACTCCCTGCTCTACGTCGCCCGGTACCGCGACGAGCTGCGCCGCACCGCGAGCCGCTGGACGGCCACCACGAGGGCCCTGCGCGGCACGATCGAGCCCGTCCTCGCCTCGGGCGGCACGGTGATCGCGGGACTGCTGTGCCTGCTGCTCTCCGACCTGCGCTCCAACAGCTCCCTCGGACCGGTCGCCGCGGTCGGCATCCTGTTCGCGATGGCGGCCGCCCTGACCTTCCTCCCCGCCGCGCTGCTGCTCCTCGGCCGTACGGCGTTCTGGCCCCGTCGGCCGCGGCTTGAGACCGGGGCCGACGGCGGGGCCGATCCCCACGGCGGGTCCGCCTCCGACGGCGGGGCCGAGACCGGGACGTCGGGCCACGGCGTCTGGGAGCGCATCGCCCGCGCCGTCCGCCGCCGCCCGCGCCCGGTGTGGGTGCTGACCGCGCTGGTCCTCGCCGTCGGCGGGATCGGCCTGGTCCAGCTCGAGGCCGACGGGGTCCCGCAGTCGGATCTGGTGCTCGGGGAATCCTCGGCCCGGGAGGGGCAGGCCGTGCTCGGCGAGCACTTCCCCGCCGGTGCCGGCTCCCCCGTCCAGGTGCTCGTCCCGGAGACGGACCTGCAAGCCACGGCGGATCTGCTCGCCGCGACCGACGGCATCGACTCCGTCGCGGTGACCGCCGCGGACTCCCCCAGCGGCTCCGCCCCGGTGACCGCCGACGGGATCCAGCCCCTCGGCCCGCCTGGGAGCCCCGCCCCCGAACCGACCGTCGTCGACGGGCAGGTGCTGCTGCAGGCGACGCTGTCCAGCGCGCCGGATTCCCTCGCGGCGGAGGAGACGGTCCGCGAGCTGCGCGGCGAGCTCGCGGCGCAGGATCTGCCCGCCCTCGTCGGCGGCACCACGGCGACCGCGCTGGACACGGACGAGACGTCCGTGCACGACCGCGCGCTGATCATCCCGATCGTCCTCGTGGTGATCACGGTGATCCTCATGCTGCTGCTGCGCGCGATCCTCGCCCCGCTGCTGCTGATCGCCACGACGGTGCTGTCCTTCGCGACGGCGCTCGGGATCTCCGCGCTCGTGTTCGAGCACGTATTCCGCTTCCCCGGCGCGGATCCCGCCGTCCCCCTGTACGGCTTCGTGTTCCTCGTCGCCCTCGGGATCGACTACAACATCTTCCTCATGACCCGGGTGCGGGAGGAGTCCCTGCGGCACGGGACGCGGGACGGGGTGGTCCGCGGGCTCACCGTGACCGGCGGGGTCATCACCTCCGCCGGCCTGGTGCTCGCGGCGACCTTCGCGGCCCTCGGGGTGATCCCGATCCTGTTCCTCGCCCAGATCGCGTTCATCGTCGCCCTCGGCGTCCTGCTGGACACCTTCGTGGTCCGCACCCTGCTGGTGCCGGCCCTCGCCCTCGACCTCGGTCGGGTCATCTGGTGGCCCTCGGCGCTGTGGCGACGCGGGAAGCCGTGAGCCGGGCGCTCCACCACCACTCGCCGCGGTCGCTCCGCAGGTCCTCCCGGAGCGACCGCGGCGAGCGGCCGCGCCTCCTAGGCTGAGGGGGATCCCCGGGAGAACCCCGGACCCGACCATCCCCTGGAGGACGACGATGTCAGCCCAGAACCCGGATCTCGAGATCGCCCAGGCGGCGACCCTGCTGCCGATCCGCGAGATCGCCGAACGCGCCGGGATCCCCGAGAAGGCCCTGATCCTCTACGGCACGACGAAGGCCAAGGTGGACGTCCGCGCGATGGAGCCGACGGGACGGACCGGACGCCTCGTCCTGGTCTCCGCCATGTCGCCCACCCCCGCGGGCGAGGGCAAGTCCACCACCACCGTCGGCCTCGCCGACGCCTTCTCGCTGCTGGGCCATCGCACGATGGTCGCCCTGCGCGAACCCGCACTCGGCCCGATCATGGGCATCAAGGGCGGCGCGACCGGTGGCGGCCACGCCCAGGTGGTGCCGATGGAGGACATCAACCTCCACTTCACCGGCGACTTCCATGCGATCCAGATCGCGAACAACACCCTCGCGGCCCTGGTCGACAATCACCTCCAGCAGGGCAACGAGCTCGACATCGACGCGCGCCGCATCCAGTGGAAGCGGGTCGTCGACGTGAACGACCGCGCCCTGCGCCAGGTCGTCATCGGGCTCGGCGGGACCGGGCAGGGCGTCCCCCGCGAGGACGGATTCGACATCGTCGTCGCCTCCGAGATCATGGCGATCCTGTGCCTCGCGACAGATCTCGCGGACCTGCAGCGCCGCATCGACGCCATCGTCGTCGGCTACCGCCGCGACCGCACCCCGGTGACCGTCGCCGATCTCCAGGTGGGCGGCGCGATCACCATGCTGCTCAAGGACGCCCTGCTGCCGAATCTGGTCCAGACCCTCGGCGGCACGCCCGCCCTCGTGCACGGCGGGCCTTTCGCGAACATCGCCCACGGCTGCAACTCCCTCGCCGCGACCCGCCTCGCGGTCTCCCTCGCGGACATCACCGTGACCGAGGCAGGCTTCGGCTCCGATCTCGGCGCGGAGAAGTTCCTCGACATCAAGTCCCGCCTCGGCGGTCTCCATCCCGACGCCGCCGTGGTCGTCGCGACCGTTCGCGCCCTGAAGATGCACGGCGGGGTGGCCAAGGCCGACCTCGGCACCGAGGACCTCGACGCGGCCCTCGCCGGCACCGCGAACCTCGCCCGCCACGTCCAGAACCTGCGCAAGTTCGGGCTCGAGCCGGTGATCGCCCTGAACCGCTTCCCCACGGACACCGAGGCCGAGCTCGCCGCCGTCCTCGACTGGGCTCGGGAGCAGGGCTTCCGCGCGGCCCTCTCGGAGGTGTGGGCCGACGGCGGCGAGGGCGGCCGGGCCGTCGCCGAGCAGGTGCTCGCCGCGATCGAGGCCGGGGAGGGCGAGGGCTACCACCCGCTCTACGACCCGGCGGGCGGGATCGAGGAGTCCCTGCGCACCCTCGCCCGCGAGGTCTACGGCGCCGACGACGTGGTGCTCACCGAGCGCGCCCCCGCCCAGCTGCGGATGCTGCAGCGCAACGGCTGGGACACCCTGCCCGTCTGCGTCGCGAAGACGCAGTACTCCTTCTCGGACGATCCGACGCTGCTCGGCGCCCCCACCGGGCACGTGCTGCACGTGCGGGACCTGGTGCCCAAGATCGGTGCGGGCTTCGTCGTCGCCCTCACCGGCGCGATCATGACCATGCCGGGACTGCCCAAGGAGCCGGCCGCCCTGCGCATGGGAGTCACCGAGTCCGGGGAGTCCGTCGGGCTGTTCTGAGAGCGTCCGACGGGGGCCGGGTCGCCTGGCGGCCGGGCGGGCGGGACGCCTGGCGGACGGCCGGGTCCTCCGTTCGGCGGGATTCGGCTCAGTGCCGCTCGTCGCGCTCGGCGACCTGCTCGGCCTCGCGCTCGGTCTCGTCGTCGAGGTCGATGTCGAGGATCTCCTCGTCCTCGACCTCCTCGGCGCCGGCCTCCGGCTCCTCCCAGTTGGGGTCGATGAGAGCATCCTCGTGCTCGGCGACCACGACGTTCTCCGGGAACCGCTCGGCGCCCTCCCCCGCCAGGCCCTCGTGGTCGTCCCCGGACTCGTCGACGAAGCCGTCCTCGTCGTCATCGTCGTCGCCCGCTGCGGCCAGCCGCGGGGTGAGCTCGTCGATCGCGTAGTCGCCGCCGCGCACGAAGCCGCGCCGGAAGGCCGCCCGGCCCACCATCACGCTCGCGACCGGGACGGTCAGCATCTGCGCGAGGAGCACGGCGAGGAAGAGCGCCGCGAGGGTCCAGGAGCCCGTCGCGATCGAGACGCCGGAGAACACCAGGATCAGCCCGAGGGTCTGCGGCTTCGACGCGGCGTGCAGGCGCATCAGCACCCCCTGGAAACGGTTCAGCCCGATCGCGGCGAGCACCGCGAGCAGCACCCCGAGCCCGATCAGGATCGATGCCACGATCTCGGCGACGCTCATCCTCGACCTCCCTCGTCCGCGGCCCCGAACGAGCCGTCGCCCGCTCCGAAGTCCTCGTCCTGCGCGTCGTGCGCGTCCTCCGCGGACCCGTCGGCCCCCATCGGGTCATCGGCGCGGCGGGCGCGATCGTCCTGCTCGTCGTCCTCGGACCCGAACGCCTCGAACCCGCGGTCCGCGCCATCGCCGCCGAAGCCGCTCGGCTCGACGTCGTGGTCGGTCGGGACGGTGTTCGCGGACGAGGCGCCGGAGGCCGCGCCGGGCCCCGCGGCTCCCGCGCGAGACGAGGACGGACCCGGGTCGCCGTCCCCGCTGACGTCATGGATCACCTCGTGCTCGGCGGTGACGGTGTCCGGCTCCTCGGACTGCAGATGCCGACCCTGCAGCGTGTCCTCGCGGGCCACGAAGCGGGCGAAGGTCACGGTGCCGATGAAGGCCAGCCCCGTCAGGGTCAGCATCGCCGGTCCCGCCCAGGATGCCCGCGCCTCCGCGGTGTAGAGGGCGATCCCGAGCACCAGCAGCACCACGAAGGTGTCCGTGGACACCGCGCGGTCGAGGATCGTCGGCCCCACGATCATGCGGTAGACGACCACGAGCGAGGAGAGGGCGAGGACCGCCCCGCACACCAGCAGCAGAATCTCGAAGGGGCTCATCGCAGACCGGCCTCTTCGAGCAGCTCCCGGCGCGCGAAAGCGCGCAGCAGGCGCTCCTCCTGGGCGAGGACGTCAGCGCGCGCCGCCTCGACCTCCTCGGCGGTGCCCGGGCCGATCGTGTGCAGGAACAGCATGCCGGTGGCGCGCTGCGCCTCGACCACCACCGAGCCGGGTACCAGGGTGCACAGGATCCCGGTCATGGTCAGGAAGAAGTCGGAGCGCGAGGCGAGCTGCACGGCGATCACCGAGCCCGGTGGCGTGGGCGCCGGGCGGATCGCGTACCAGCCGACCTGCACCGCGGAGACGCACAGGTCGACGAGGAAGCGCACCAGGAAGTGGACCGCCGAGAGCGGGCGGACGGTCAGCTCGTGGCCCATCGGCGGCATCGGGAACAGCCAGAAGACGAAGATCGCCGCGAGGGCCCCGCCGAGCAGGGTGCGCAGGTCGACGGCCCCCCACAGGAGGCACCACAGCAGGACCGCCGCCAGGATCCACAACCAGGAGCGGCGCAGCTCGTCCAGTCGCCGGCTCATCGTTCCTCCACCCGCTGCCCCTGGTCGTCGATCCGGTAGACCAGCTCCCCCGCCGCCTCGTCGCCGAGCACCGCCGAGACGTACGGGGAGCGCTGCAGCACCGCGTGCGCCGCCTCGTCGGCGTAGTCCATGATCGGCCCGGCCAGCACGGTCAGCAGCAGGGAGAAGCCGATCATCGCGCCGGTGGCGCCGAGCATCACGCGCGGGATCGGCACGTCGCGCTCGACGATCTCCTGATCGGGCTCCTGCCAGAAGGCGCGGTTCCAGATCTTCGCGATCGCGTAGAGGGTCAGCAGGCTCGTGATCACGCTGACGGCGATGAGCATCCATCCCGCGGCGGTGTCGAAGGAGATGCCGGCCTCAATCAGCCCGACCTTCCCGATGAAGCCCGAGAAGGGCGGGATGCCCGCGAGGTTCATCGCCGGGATGAAGAAGAGCACCGCGATCACCGGGGCGAGCTTCGCCAGACCGCCCAGCTTGATGAGGTTCGTGGTCCCGCCGCGGTGCTCGATCAGGCCCGCGGCGAGGAAGAGCGTGGACTGCACGGTGATGTGGTGGGCGACGTAGTAGATCGTCGCCGCCATGCCGGTCTGGGTGACCATGCCCAGACCGAACAGCATGTAACCCATGTGCGAGACGAGGGTGAAGGAGAGGACGCGCTTGAGGTCGGTCTGCGCGACCGCGCCCAGGATCCCGATGAACAGGCTCAGCCCCGCCGCGGCGAGCAGCAGGTTCGAGATCTGCGAGGCGGGGAAGAGCAGCGTCTCCAGGCGCAGAATCGCGTAGATGCCGACCTTGGTGAGCAGGCCCGCGAAGACCGCGGTCACCGGGGCGGGGGCGGTCGGGTACGAGTCCGGCAGCCAGGCGCTCAGCGGGAAGATCGCGGCCTTGATTGCGAAGGCCACCAGCAGCATCAGCTCGAGGATCATCCGGGTGCCGGACTCCAGGCCGTCCAGCCGCACCGCGAGCTCGGCCAGGTTCACGGTGCCCACCGCGGTGTACACCGCCGCGATGGCGGCCAGGAAGATCACCGAGCTGAGCAGGGAGACGATCACGTAGGTGGTCGCCGCGCGGATCCGGCTCGCCGAGCCGCCGAGGGTGAGCAGCACGTAGCTCGAGGCCAGCAGCACCTCGAAGCCGACGTAGAGGTTGAACAGATCGCCCGCGAGGAAGGCCATCGACACCCCGGCCACGAGCGTCAGGTAGGTGGGGTGGTAGATGGCGACCGGGGTCCGCTCCGAGGACTCGGAGACCGCCTGCGCGCTCGAGTAGACCAGCACCGCGAGGGTGACCACGCTCGAGACCACGAGCATCATCGCGGTGAGCCGGTCGGCGACCAGCACGATGCCCAGCTGCGGGGTCCAGTTGCCGATCTGCAGCACCATCACCCCGCCCACCTCGGAGACGTGGTAGCCCACGACGAGGGAGACCGCGAGGATCGCGCCGAGGGTGAGGATCGTCAGCCACAGCTGCACGCGCGCGTGGTGGCGCAGCAGCAGGGTCACCGCGGCGCCGCCGAGCGGCAGCATCACGGGAAGGGCCAGGAGGAGCTCCATGCTCAGGAATCCTCCTCGGGGACGTCGGGGGCGGGCGGGGTGTCGGAGGCGCGGGCGGTGCCGGGGGCGTCGGCCGCCCCGTGCCGCTGGTCGCGGCGGCGGCGCAGCGCAGCCCTCCGGGAGCTCGGCTCCCCCTCGTCGGCCTCGGTGTGGTCCTGCGGGACGTCCTCGGCGCTGCTGAGGTCGGAGCCGAGAGCGTCGGAGCCCTCCGCGCCGAGCCCCTGGGAGTGCATCAGCGCGCCGCGGCGGGTCTCCTCGGAGAGCGCCTGCGACCAGGGCAGGTCCTCGACGTCCTCCGACCGACGGCGACGGCGGCGCAGCACGCGGCGGTCCTCGACGTCGTCGGGGACCTCGTCGTGGCCGAACAGCTGCCAGGCGCGATAGGACAGGGCGACGCCGAAGGCCGTGATGCCGAGCGCGATCACGATCGCCGTGAGCACCATCGCGAAGGGCAGCGGATCGGTCATCTCCGCGGGATCCCCCGTGCCCTCGAAGGGCGGCAGGCCCTGCCGCCCGGCGGCGACGATGAACAGGACGTTCACCCCGTTGCCAAGCAGCACGAAGCCGAGGATCACCCTGGAGAGGGTGCGCTCGAGCACCAGGTACACGCCGCAGGCGATGAGGATCCCCGCGGTGAGCAGGAGCAGCAGACTAACGGGCATCGAGATCGGCCTCCTGGTGCTGGTCGATCTGGGCGCCGAGCGAGCGCAGGAAGTCGAGCATCACGCCCACCACCACGAGGTAGACGCCCACGTCGAACAGGAGCGCGCTCGGGAAGTGCAGCTCGCCCAGCAGGGGCACGTCCACCACCGGGGTAGCGGTCGCGAAGATCGTCCCGCCGAACAGGAGCGGCAGCACCCCGGCCACGACCGCGATCGCCATGCCGCTGCCGAGCACGAAGCCGGCCTGCACGGGCATCGCCTCGGACAGCTCGTAGCGGCCACCGGCGATGTAGCGCAGGGCGAGCGCGAGCCCGGCCACCAGGCCGCCCGCGAAGCCGCCGCCGGGATGGTTGTGCCCGGCCATGAGCAGGTACAGCGAGAACATCATCGTCATCGGGAAGGCGATGCGGGTGACCACCTCGAGGATCACCATGCGCCGCTCGGGCGCGAGGGTCAGCCCGGCCGAGAGCCAGGTGCGCCAGCGGTTGCCGCCCGCGACCTCGTCGGGGCGCGCGTCGAAGTCGAGCGCGTTCTGCGGCAGCGCCGGATCGGCGCGGCGGCGCCAGATCGAGGGACGCTCCGAGAGGTCGCGGACCCGCGAGATGCCCTGTTCGCGACGGGTGACGAAGATGAGCGAGGCGACACCGGTGGCGACCACCAGCAGCACCGAGATCTCGCCCATCGTGTCCCAGACGCGCGCGTCGACCAGCGCGACGTTGACGACGTTGTGGCCGCCGCCGATCTCGTAGGCGGGCTCGATCAGCGAGGGGCCGAGCGGGTCGGTGGACCGCGCGTCGGCCGCGTAGAGCACGGCGCCGCACAGCACCACGGCGGTCGAGATCGCGATCCCCCAGCGTCCCCAGGCGCCGATCCGCAGCGGCCGCCGCGAGAAGTGCAGCGGCAGGCGCCGCAGCACGAGCACCAGCACGACCGTCATCGCGGTCTCCACGAGCACCTGCGTGGTCGCGACATCGGGCGCGCCCGCGACGAGGAAGAGCAGGGCGATGCCGTAGCCGGACACGGAGATCAGGAAGACCGCGCGCAGCCGTCGACGGGAGCGGGCGGCGCCGATCGCGGCGAGCGCCACCACCGGCAGCACGAGCAGCTCGATCGGGTGCTGCATCAGCACCAGGTTGTCCGGGACCGGGGCGCCGACCAGCGCCACCGGGCCGACCAGGGCGATCAGCACCAGCAGCATCGTGCCCAGGGTGTAGGGCAGGGAGCCGCGCTGGAACAGCGGCGTGACCGCGATCGCGAGCAGGTCGGTCGCGCGCATCAGCTTGCGGAACAGGCGCTCCGCGTCGAGCCAGTCCTGCAGCTCCTCACGGGCCCAGCGCTGGGGCGAGACGCGCTTCTGCAGGGTGTTCAGCCAGCGCATCCGCGATGCCAGCAGCGCACCGACCCCGAGCGTCACCGCGGAGGCCAGCAGCGGCACCCCGAGATGCGGGAGGACCACCAGGTGGATGCCCTCCTCGCTCGGCGGCAGCCCCGCGGAGACGCCCCGGAGGACCTCCTCGAGCGGCCCGAGCACGGCCACCAGCGCGATGGACAGCACGGCCACCGCGGCGGGCGGTGCCCAGAAGAGCACGGGGATCGTGGGGCGCGGCAACGGCGGCGCACCGGGTGCGGGGCCGAAGGCGCCCTTCACGAAGCGCCACGAGTAGGCGACGGTGAGGACCGACCCGGCGACCAGGGCGATCAGCAGGATGCGATGCCACGTCTCCCCGTACCAGAGCGCCGAGTAGAGCGCTTCCTTGGCGACGAAGCCGAACAGCGGGGGGATCGCCGCCATCGACGCCGCCGAGACCGTGCCGATGAGCGCGACGACGGGGGCGACCCGGCCGACGTCCTGCAGCACGCGCAGGTCGCGGGTGCCGAACTTCTTGTCGATGATGCCGACGACCATGAACAGCGGGGCCTTGAACACTGCGTGGGCGAGGAGCATCGAGATCCCGGCGAGGACGGCGTCCTCGGTCGCGAGCCCGGAGATCGCGGTGAGGAAGCCGAGCTGGGAGACGGTGCCGTAGGCGAGCAGCAGCTTGATGTCGGTCTGGCGGAGGGCGCGCCAGCCGCCGAGCAGCATCGTCGCGGCGCCGAGCACGGCCAGGAGGATGCTGATCGTCTCGAGATGCGAGAGCGCGGGGGCCGAGCGCAGGATCAGGTAGACGCCCGCCTTCACCATCGCGGCGGCGTGCAGGTAGGCGGAGACGGGGGTCGGCGCCGCCATCGCCCCGGGGAGCCAGAAGTGGGTGGGGACGATCGCGGATTTGCTCAGCGCCCCGACCAGCACGAGCAGCATGGCCGTGATCAGGAAGGGATCCGCCTGCGCCCACATCGGGTCCGCCACGATGTCGGAGAGCCGCATCGAGCCGGCCGAGCTCGCCATCATCAGCAGGCCCACGAGCATCGACAGGCCGCCCGCGGTGGTCGAGACCAGCGCGTTCATCGCGGCGCGGCGGGCGGCCTGCTTGTCCTGGTAGTGACCGATCAGCAGGTAGGAGAAGACGGTGGTGAGCTCCCAGAAGGTGAACAGCACCATCGCGTCGTCGGCGAGGACCAGCCCCAGCATCGCACCGGCGAAGGCGGTGAGCACGCCCGCGAAGCGGCCCAGCCCCGGTTCGGTGTCCGAGAAGTAGCGCGCGCAGTACAACAGCACGATCGCGCCGATCCCGGTGGCGATCAGCGCCATCACCCAGCTCAGCGGGTCCAGGCGGAGGGCGAGGTCGACCCCGAAAGCGGGGATCCACGGGACGGAGACCTCGACGGGTGCCGCGGCGAGGGCGCGCGGGTCGATCGTCGCGAGCCAGATCGCGGAGCCCGCCGGCACCAGGGCCAAGGGGTAGAACGCATTGCGCCCCATCGTCCGCACCAACCACGGCCCGAGAAGAGCCGCCGCTAGGTGGGCGAGGAGCATCGACAGCATGCGGTCTCCGTCCGGCGGGCGTGGGGAAAGGGGCCTCGACCATTCTACGGGACCGACCCTCGCCGAATCTGTGTCCACCTGGACTCCTCCGGGCTCCACTGGACTCGCCTGGACTCCACTGGACTCTTCACCCCCGGCGCTCCGTACAGTGACCCCATGGCCACCTCCTCGGCCCCGGCCGACCCCGGGACCCCGCTCTCCGCCCGCTTCTCCCCCCGCGAGATGCGCCGCGCCGTCGCCTCCTTCTCGGCCTGGGACGGCGGCATGTCCGCCTTCAGCTCCGTGATCCTCACCTTCGTCTTCGCCACCTATGTCGCGAGCGGCGTCGCCGCCGAGGGCGTCGTCGGCGACGCGGCCCGGAAGGCCGCCCAGGACCACGGATCGCAGGTGCTGACGACCTGGCAGTCGATCGGGGCGATCGCCATCGCCCTGCTCGCCCCGCTGCTCGGCAACCTCGCCGACCGCGGCGGCGCCCGCAACGCACTGCTGCGCATCACCACCCTCGGCACCGTCGCGGTCGTCGCGCTCATGCCGCTGGTGGCCCTGGACCGCGATTTCCTGGTCCTGGGCGCGGTGCTGATCGCCCTCGCCGTGGTGTTCAGCGAGCTCGCCGGGGTGTTCGTGAACTCGGTGCTGCCCGAGATCTCGACCCCGGAGAATCGCGGCCGGGTCTCGGGGACCGCCTGGGCGGTCGGCTACTGGGGCTCGATCGTGTGCCTCGCGCTCGTGCTGGTGCTCTTCGTGATGCCGGGCACCGGGGTGCTCGGCCTCCCGGCCGAGGACGGCTGGAACCTGCGCGCCATCCCGCTCTTCGTCGCCGCCTGGATCCTGATCGGCACCCTGCCGCTGATGATCTGGGCGCCGCGGCACCCCGCCACCGCCCCCGAGCAGCGGTGGACCCCCTGGCAGGGCTACGCGAGCATCATCCGCCGCGTGATCCGGGCCGTGAAGGAGGAGCCGGTGATGCTGCAGTACCTGGTGGCCTCCGCGATCTACCGCGACGGGCTCGGCGCCGTCTTCTCGATCGCGGGCGTCCTCGCCGCGAACGCCTACGGGTTCTCCACGACCGAGGTGATCATCTTCGGCATCGCCGCGAACCTGGTCGCCGGCGTCGGGGTGTTCCTCGGCGGACGCCTCGACGACCGGGTGGGGCCACGGCCGGTGATCATCGCCGGCTGCCTCGGCATCATCGTGCTGGGGCTGGTGGTGCTGGCCTTCTCCGCGACCGTCGTGTTCTGGGCCGCGGGCCTGGCGATCTGCCTCTTCGTCGGCCCCGTGCAGTCCGCCTCGCGGAACCTGCTCACCCGCCTCTCCCTGCCGGGCCGCGAGACCGAGAACTTCGGCCTCTACGCGACCACCGGCCGGGCGCTCGGCTTCCTCGGCACCGCCGCCTTCGCGATCACGGTCGCCGTCTTCCAGGACACCCGCACCGGCATCCTCGGCATCGTGCTGGTGATGGCGATCGGGCTCGTGGCCTTCCTGCCGATCCGTCTGGGAGCCGCAGGACGGCCCGCCGCGGGAGCCTGAGCGGCGCCGCGGCGGGGCGCGCCTGCGGCGAGGGCGCCGCGCTGGCGAAGCGTCAGCGGGGCGGGATCAGGCGGGATCAGGCGAGATCTGCCGGGTCCACCAGGAAGCCCTCGAGATCCAGCACGTAGCCGCCGACGGTCTCCACGAGCAGCCCGGCGATCAGCCCGATGCGCCGGTACGCGGCGGACCACCGCGCGGCGGTCTCGGCGTCCGGGGCCTCGAGGGCGTCCTCCTCGTCGTCGGCGGGGAGGTGCACCAGCTCGTAGTCGACGGCCTGCTCCTGCCAGCTGATCGCGGCGAGGGCGCTGTGCCGGCCGCCGCGGCCGACGCGGATCTCCAGCCGGTCCCCCGCCTCGAGCGGCACGGTCAGGCTGTAGCCCGCGCGGGGGGAGTCCTCCGGGGCGCGGTCCAGCTCGGCCTCGGGCTCGAGCGGCGCCAGCAGCTGGGCGAAGGACTCGGGGGCGAGGGCGTGCGTGCTCACGACGGTGAGGTCACGGACGGAGAAGGGATGCGGCTCGAGGCGGGTGCCGCCGTCGGTCACGACCGCGCCGTAGAGCCGGCGACCGAGGGACCAGGCGAGGTCGAGGGCACGGCGCTCGGGCCCGAAGGGGAGACCGTCCGGGAAGGCGCGGCCGTAGCCGTGGGAGTCGCCGAGCTGCTCCCCGTCGGCCTCCTCGCGCACCCGCGGCGTGTCCAGGGTCCAGCGGCCGGCCCCGCGCGGTGAGCGGTCGGGCACCAGGCGGGCCCCCTCCCCCAGGTCGATCGCTCCCTCGTCGTCGAGCTCGGCGTCGGGGCGCACGTTGCGCACCATCAGCAGGACGTCCTGCTGAGCGGTGTCGCGGGGAAGCTGCAGGCGATGCCGGGTGCGCTGATCGACGAGGGCCGGGGCGGCGTCGGCGGGGGTCACTGTCCGTCCTCCACGGGGATCCGGGTGCGATGGAAGTTCTGGGCTGAGCGCGAGGGGGTCGGCCCCCGCTGACCCAGGTAGCGGTTGAGGTTGCCCTCGCTGCCGTAGGGGCGCTCGGCCGGGCTCGAGAGTCGGAAGAAGCACAGCTGGCCGATCTTCATCCCGGGCCAGAGGGCGACCGGGAGCGTGGCCATGTTCGACAGCTCGAGGGTGATGTGGCCGCGGAACCCGGGATCGATGAACCCCGCCGTCGAATGGGTGAGCAGGCCCAGGCGGCCCAGGGAGCTCTTGCCCTCGAGGCGCGCCGCGATGTCATCGGGCAGGCAGATCTGCTCATAGGTCGAGGCGAGCACGAACTCGCCCGGATGGAGCATGTACGCGTCGTCCGGCGCGACGGCGACCTCGCGCGTCAGGTCGGCCTGCTCCACGGCGGGATCGATCATCGCGTGCTTGTGGTTGTCGAACAGGCGGAAGAAGCGGTCGATCCGCACGTCGACGGACGCGGGTTGGACCATCTCCTCCTCGAAGGGATCCAGGCGCACGCGCCCGGCCTCGATCTCGGCACGGATGTCTCGGTCGCTCAGCAGCACGGCACCCAGCCTATCCGCCGTCCCCGGGAGCGGACAGGACGTCCCACCCCCGGGCCCCGGTTCGCGGAGCACGCCGACGGGAGGGTATGCTGACACGCGTCCTCCTGGACCGGAGCCCTTCGAGAAGGATCTCCTCGCAGGTGGGACCGCCTTTCGCGGGTGTAGTTCAATGGTAGAACTTCAGCTTCCCAAGCTGACAGCGCGGGTTCGATTCCCGTCACCCGCTCCACAGTGAAAAGCCTGGTCACAGCCAATGTGACCGGGCCGGGGACACCCGGCCGACACGCCGGAATGGCGATTCCGTGGGACATCGTGGGACTGACCCCCACGGAGGGCCCCGCCATGACCCCGCCCAAGCGCCCCGCCCGGCGCGAGTTCGGACAGCTCGACCAGCTCCCCTCCGGCCGTTGGCGCGCCCGGTTCACCGGCCCCGACGGCCGCCGGATCACCGCCCCGCTCACCTTCGCCACGCGCCGCGAGGGGGCCGACTACCTCGCCCGCACCCGCGCCGAGCTGCTCGCCGGCAACGTGGCCCCCGTCGTGCCGACGATGACCACGCTCGAGGCCTACGCGGCCGAGTACCTGCGCACCGCCGCGACCACACTGCGGCCCCGCACCCTGGACCTGTACCGCCGCCTCACCGCCCGGTACCTGCTGCCCGCCGTCGGCACCGGTGCGGACCGCGTAGAGCTGGGCCCGCTGCCACTGTCCGCCCTGTCCCTGCCGCTGATCCGTCAGTGGCACACGGCCGCCCTCGAGCAGGCCCGCACTCACGCCGAGCAGGCCGCCCGCCGGCGCGAGGTGCGCCGCCGCTCCCGCGCCCACCCCGCCCGCGCCTGGGCCCTGGCCGAGGGGCTCGAGGTCGCCGCGACCGGCCGCCTGTCCCCCGCCGTGCTCGAGGCCTGGCAGGCCGCCGGCTCCCCCGGGCACCCCGGCGAGCAGGTGGACGACAGCGCCGGCCGCACCGTCACCGCCCAGGCCTACCGGCTGCTGCGGACCATGCTCGCCCAGGCCGAGGCGGACGGGCTGATCCCGTCCAATCCCTGCAAGGTGAAGGGCGCGGCGACCGTGCAGCACGCCGAGCGGCTGCCGCTGACCCCCGAGCAGGTGAGCGCCCTCGCCGAGGCCGTGCCCGCGAGGTTCCGTGCCGCCGTGCTGGTCGCCGCCTGGTCCGGGCTGCGCCCCGGGGAGCTGTTCGCCCTGCGCCGCGCCGACGTGGACGCTGCCGCCCGGACCGTGACCGTGCGCCGCGCCATGGTGGACATGCCCGGTGCCCCCGTGAGCTACGGGCCGCCCAAGACCCGCGCCGGGGCCCGCACCGTGTCCCTGCCCGCTTCGGTCGCCGCCACGCTGGCCGAGCACCTCGAGGCCCACACCGGCGAGGGGGCCGAGGCGCTGGTGTTCACCACTCGCGCCGGCGGGCCGGTGCGCTCCGGGGAGCGCTCCCGCGTGCTGCGCGCCGCCCGGGAGCGGATCGAACGGCCGGACATGACGTGGCACCACCTGCGCCACACCGGCGCGACCCTCGCCGCTATCGCCGGGGCGACCCAGGCCGAGCTACAGGCCCGCATCGGACACTCGAGCACCCGCGCCGCCGCGATCTACCAGCACGCCCGCTCCGAGCGTGACCGATGGATCGCCGACCAGCTCGACGCCCTCGCCGCCCCCACCCCCGCCGGACCCGAGCCCACACCGCCGGCCCCGCTGCCCACCGCACCGGCACCGGCACTGACACCGGCCGAGCGTGAGCCCGAGCCGCTCGAGCCCTCCCCCGCCCCGGCCGTGCCCTCGCCCCGCCCGGCACGCTCCCGTGCCCACCTGTCCCTGGTGCGGTCCGCATGAGCACCGCGCCGAGCTGGACGGCGCTGTGCGAGCGCCTGGCCGTCCGATACGCCGCCGCCGGCACCGCGCCGGCCCTCGCTGCCCGGCGCTGCCGGGCGCTGGCGGCCGTCGCCGACCAGCTGCCCCACCTCAGCCCTGAGCGGGCGGGCCCCGGAGAGCTGCTGGCCGCCCTCGACGCCCTGGGCCTGGACCTGTACCACTGGCACCTGTACCGGCTCGCCCTGGCCGATGCCCTGCCCGCCGGCGGCGAGCTGCCCACCCATCGCCCACCCCGTCCGACGACAGCGAGGCACCCCTGATGACCGATCACCCCACCGGCCCGCACCGGCCCCGAGCCGTCCTGCTCGAGGGCCCCGGCCACGCCGCCCCCTTCCCTCACGCCTGGCTAGTCGCCCTGCTCGCCTGGGACCACGACGCCCACGCTCACCTGCCCCCGCGCGAGGGCCCCGGCGGCCTGGTCCTCGCCCCGAGCCCGCACCCCGCCGTGCTGCTCGCCGTCGTGCGCGCCCTGGGCGAGCCCTCGCCGCTGGACGCGACCGCCGCCGACCTGGCCGAGGCCGGCGAGGCCGCCGACCTCACCCCCGCCGAGCGCGCCCAGCTGCCGGCCGCCCTCGCATCGTTCACCGCCTGGGCATGCCCCCGAGGCGTGCTCGAGGGCCCACCACTGCCGACCCCGCCCGCCCCCATCGCCCCGTCACCGCTGCGCCTGCTGCGCCCCGAGCACTGAGAGACCCCTCGCCATGCCGCACCCCGCCGACCTCGCCCGCCTCGCTCCCCGCGACCTGTGGAGCTACTACCTGCTGCTGTTCGACCTCGACCTGGCGACCAGCGGCGCCGCTGAGACCTCGAGGCGCAAGCACGGCGCGATCCTCGCCCAGCTCCGCGAGGCGCACCCGCGCCGCGCCCCCTGGGAACTGGACCACGCCGCGCTGCTCGCCTGGCTCGCCCGCGAGCAGATCGCCCCTGCCACCTGGCGCTCACGCCGCGCCACCCTGCGCGCCTTCTACGGCTGGGCCGTGCGCGCCGGCCACCTCGAGCAGAGCCCCGCCGGCACGCTGCCCGGCGCGCGCCCGCTCGACCTCGCCCCCGCCGGCCCCGCCCCCGCCCGCCGGCCCGGCCCGCCTCGAGCCGGTGTGCCTGCCCGTTGGCGCGAGCCGCTGGCGCTGTTCGACGCGTACCAGGTCATGCGAGGCCGGCCCGAGACCACACGCACCACGCGCCGGCAAGAGCTGTCCCGCTTCGCCCGCCACAACCCTGAGACCGACCCCTGGCAGATCACGCCGGCCGACCTGCTCGCCTACATCAGCGCCGACGCCGACCTGGCCCCCGAGACCCGACGACAGCGACGGGGGACCCTGCGCGCGTTCTACAGCTGGGCGCTGCTCGCCGGCCACGTCACCGCCTCGCCCGCCGCCGAGCTGCCCGAGGTGGCCACCCCGCACCCGCTGCCCCGACCGATCCCCGACGATGCCCTGGCCGACGCCCTCGACACCGCCGACCCCCGCCGCCGGCTGATCCTGCGTCTGGCCGCCGAGGTGGGACTACGCCGCGCCGAGATCGCCGCCTGTCACACCCGCGACCTGCGCGAGCGGAACGGGCGCATGGCGCTGCTCGTGCACGGTAAGGGGGCCCGCGAGCGCATCGTGCCCGTCCCCGAGGACCTGGGCCGCCTGCTTGCCACCCTGCCCGAGGGGTACCTGTTCCCCGCCCGCGACGGCGAGGGCCACCTCACCGCCCGACACGTCGGCAAGCTCGCCGCCGAGGTACTGCCGCCGACCCACACCCTGCACACCTTGCGCCACCGGTTCGCCACCAACGTCTACCGCGCGAGCCGCGACCTGTACGCCGTGCAGCGCCTGCTAGGGCACGGCTCCCCCACCGTCACCCAGCGCTACGTGGGTCTCGACGTGGACGAATTGTGGTCCGTGGTGGACGCCGTGGGCCGCGCCCCGCTGCCGGCCCCGTCCCGGCTCCGTGCGAGCGCGTGAGGCGAGAATCTGACATGTCGGAAATCGTGCGAGGTTGTGTGATCGGCGCGTTGGGGAGCGCTGACCCGTCGGCACTTGTGGCAACCTGCTGGCATGCATAGCGACCAGCAGGTGCGATCCTCCGCGAGGGGCGGTGCTCTCGAGCGCCGCCCCCGCCGAGGTGCGCCGTCGTGGACTCGCCTGCACTGGCGCGACCGCGCCGCGCTGCTCGCCTCAGATGTGACTCGCGCCCGGTGGGCCACGCTGCCCCTGTCTGTGCGCGCGGACCTGATCGCCCTTGCACACGTCGCGTATCCCCGGGACGACCAGGAACCCCGTGCCTGGCTGCGATTGACCCTGCGCCGGCCCGTGGACCACCTCCCGCCCGACGCCCCCCGCCGCGTGCTCGAGCGCCGGGACGGCCTGCTGGCCGCCGAGCACCGCGGTGCTGCTGCCCGCCACGCCGCCGATGGTGGCACCAGCTACGTTGACGCTGGCTGGTGGTTCGCCGGTCACGCCGAGCCGACGCAGGAGGACTGCCAGCGCGAGGCCGACCACACCGCGCACCTGCACCGACTCTCTGCCGTCAACGTCCGGCACTCCCGCGCCATGTACTGGCTTTCCGTGCTGATCCTCGCCGCCGTGTCGGAGCTGCTCGAGGTGCGCGAGACCGCACCTCGCACCGGACCCCAGCGCCGCCGGGCCGGCCCCCCTGAGCCCGCACCCGCTCAGCTGGCGCTGACGCGCTCGACTCTCACTGCCGCGCCCCCGGCCACCGCATCGTCGGTGCCCGGCTCGCGCTGCGCTGTCCCCATGGCCGCCTGACAGCAGGCACGGCCGCACCTCGCACCGGCATACGCTCCCCGTCCACTGGCGGCCGGGAGACACTGCGATGCCCACCCCCTCCGTTCCGTTCACCCCGTTCCTGATCCCGGACCACCTGGTGCTGCTCGACCGGCTCTCCGCCGCTGAGCGCGCCCGCTGTCACGTCACCACCCTGGACCGGTGGATCGCCGCCGGCCGCCTGCCCACGGTCCGCCTGGGCGAGCGCCGCGTGCTGGTGCGAGCCGCCGCCCTCGAGGCTCTCGCCGAAGCGACCGCCACCGGCACCGCACCGGCCACGCCCGTGCACCGGCTCCCCGCCGGCGCGCGTGTGACCCGGCAAGAGGCCGCCCACTGGCTGCGCATCGGCACGACCACTCTGGACGCCTGGGCTCACCCCTACGCCGTCCCGCCGCTGCGCCTCGTACCGGCGAGGATGGGACGCCGCCTCACCTACCGCGCCGCCGACATCGCCGCGCTGATCGACGCGCACAGCTGCCCGGCCACCAGCGGGCCGCTGGCGGGCCGGATCGCCTGATGACCACGCCCGCACCTAGCGCGGGCCGCGACGCATCGCCTGAGCGTGACCCCCACCTGTTGGAGGTGGACGGGGCCCGCCCCTGGCTCAGCATCGTGTCCCCGCACCTGCCGTTCTACACCCCCATGCAGCGCCTCGCCCTGGTGGGCATCGCCGCGGACACGCACCCCGGCAAAGAGACCACGACGCCGGGACACGACCGCCTCGCCGCGTTCACTTCGCTGAGCCTCGCCGACCTCAGCACCGCAATCGGTGGACTGTTGCTGCCGCGCGAGCGAGCGCCCTACAGCACCCCGGCCCTGCGCCGCGTCACCCGCGCCGGCAACGGCGCACGCGCCACCTACCGGCTCACCCTGCCGGCCCTCGACGCCCCACACACGATCATCGTGGACTGGGAGCGCCCCGCCGCTGGCACCCTGTGCCTGCTCCCCCGCCTCGACCTCACGCTGAGCGCACGCCTGGTGCTCACGGTGCTGACTCTGCTGTCCACCGACGGCCAGACAGTGGAGGTGAGCAATCGGCGCATGGCGATGCTCTGCGGCCTCACCCGCGAGACCGTCATCCTGGCCATGGCACAGCTGTGCCGCGAGGTGCCACCCGGCACAGAGCACGGGCCCCGCGCCGGCCGAGCACCCCTGCTCGAGCTGCTCACCCCCGCCGGCGGACAGCGCCCCGCCCGGTACCGCCTGGCCCTGGCCCCTCACGTGATCGGGGGTGCCTGAGCCATGTCCAGAGACCTGTCGGATTCGGTGTCGGATTGCCTGTCGGATTCTCCGGATGAGTGCGCCGCTGGACCTGTCGGATTGGGTGTCGGATTGCCTGTCGGATTGGGTGTCGGATTGGGTGTCGGATTGCCTGTCGGAAATCCCAGGCACTACCTCACCGCACCTAACCTCACCTCACAATCCTTCCGTGCCAGCGCAACTTACGACGCGCGCACGCGCGAGCGGCTCGACGTGCTCGAGCTCGACGCCTCGACAGGCTCGCCGGCCGCGCCGAGCCCCCCGCCCCCGGCGGCGAGGGCCCCAGGGGGCGGGGTCCGTTCTTCTGAGAGCGATCGCCTGGGCACCCCGCGCCTGCCCGACTTTTCCCTCCCCCAGGCTCTCAGAAAAAGCCGACATGTCGACTTTTCCGAGGGGGCCGAGACAGCCGCCTCGCCACCCCGAGTATCCCTGCAGATCAGAGCAGATTCCGAAGGAAGAGACCCGATGATCCCCGATCACGTCCACTGGCTCGAGAGCTGCCCGACCCCGCACGGATCGCGCCGGGCACGCCCTTCCCCCAGAGTCCGCTACGCCCTCGCCGTGTCGTGCCGTTGGCCTGACTGCTGCGCGTCCGTGCTCTACCGGACCCAGGCGCTGTGCCGGCGGCACTACCTGCTCACCCGCCGCCGCCTGGGACCGCCCAGCGCTCGAGCGACCGACGGGCGCGGTGCGCCGACCCTCGAGCGCGTGGGGTACATGGGCGCACACACCCGCACCCAGGAGCGCTATGGCCTCGCCGCCGGCTACCGGTGCGAGCTGTGCCCTGCCCGCGCTGCTCAGTGGGCACTGCCGCCGTCCCTCGAGGCCGAGACCTGCGAGCGCACCGGCCTGCGCTACTCGTGCGACCCCGAGGACTACATGCCGCTGTGCGCGAGCTGCCACAGCACCCTGGACCGCGCTAACCCGCCCCGTCCCGGGCTGGTCCCGCTGCCGCTGTCGCCGTTGGTCACCGATCCCGGCACGCTGCGCCCCGTGATCCGACGCGAGCCCTGGCCCCGGGAGGACCGATGAGCCGCCGCGAGTTCGGACAGCTCGAGAGGCTGCCGTCGGGACGCTGGCGAGCCCGGTTCACCGGCTCTTCAAGGTTCGTGGTGAAGGAGAGCGTCGCGTCGCTGGCGTAGAACGGCCCGTGGTCCTGCTGTGATGGGTGTTGTCAAGACATCCACACCTCAGAGGACCACGAGCCTGTGCACGAGAATACTGGTTCGCAGCGTGATGCTGCGAGCACGATCTTCAACTTGCCCGATTACCGCGTCACAGACGCGATCGACCTGCCCGACGGAGGCCGTCGAGTGGTGATCGAATCCATCGAGCCGCCGGGCTGTCCGTCCTGCGGGGTGCTCGCGACCAAGGTCCACTCCCGCCGGTCCCAGAAGGTGCGCGACGTCCCCGTGGCCGGGGCGGTGGAGGTGGTGTGGGCCAAGCGGCGCTGGTTCTGCCTCGAGCCGGCCTGCGCCCGGCGCACGTTCTGGGAAGCCACCGATCAGGTCCCTTACCGTGCGCGTTCGACGACCCGGCTGCGGGATCAGGTCGTCTCCGCGGTGCTCACCTCGGGCCGGGCTGCCTCCGAGGTCGCCCGGGCCCATGGCGTCTCGTGGTGGCTGGTCCAGTCCGCGCTGGCGGCGGCCGCAGTGGTCCTCCCCGCCGCCGAGGACGTGCCAGTGACGCGCCTGGGCATCGATGAGCACCGCTACCGGTCGGTGCGCTGGTTCCGCACCGATGAAGGTGCCTGGAGACGGTTCGAGCCATGGATGACGACCCTGGTCGACCTGACCACCGGACAGGTCCTCGGCGTCGTCGACGGCCGGGACTCCACCGCCGTCGGGGACTGGCTTGCCCAGCGCTCTGAGGACTGGCGGGAGCGGATCGAGATCGTCGCCATCGATCCCTCGGCCGCGTTCCGCAAAGCACTGCGGACCTACCTGCCCCGCGCTGCGGTCTCGGTCGACAAGTTCCACCTCGTCAAGCTCGGGAACGACATGGTCACCGCCGTGCGGCAACGCCTAGCCCGCACCCATCACGGTCGCCGGGGTCGGAAGGATGACCCGGCCTGGGCGCACCGGATGCTCCTGCTGCGCGGCGCTGACACCCTCACCCCGAGGGCGTGGGAGCGGTTGGAGAGGGTGTTCCGCACCGATGACCCCACCGACGAGCTCTCCGCCGCCTGGGGCATCAAGGAGCAGCTCCGTCGCCTATTGGCGACCGACACCCTGGCTCAGGCCTGGGAGGAACGGATGCGGATGGGCTACTTCGTGCAGATCGCGAATATGCCCGAGGCGACCAAGCTCTACGACACCGTCGTGACCTGGTGGGACGCGATCGAGGTCCTCATCGTCACCGGCGCGACCACCGCTCGAGTCGAGGCCGCGAACACCGGCATCAAGAACATCAAACGCATCGGCCGTGGCTTCCGCAACGCCGAGAACTACCGGATGCGTATCCTGCTGACCAGCGCCGCGAAAACCGTAGCGTGAATACCCGCCACAGCAGGGTCATTCACCACGAACCGCGAAGAGCC
>NZ_JAZDCG010000033.1:0-45444 GCF_036321705.1 Brachybacterium sp. J144 | reverse complement strand
CCCCCCCCCCCCCCCCGAGGGACCTGCCCTGCTCAGGCCTTCGCGACGCCGACCGTCACGGTGCCGCCCGTGACGGCCTCGGTCGAGGCGTGCGCCCCCGCGACGGGCTCGGCGCCGATCTCCACGGAGACCGCGAGCACCTCCCCGGCCACGAGATCGCGGTGGGCGCCGACCGCCTCGACCACGGTGGGATCGCCGGCCAGGGTCAGGACGATCCGGTCGGAGACCTCCAGGCCCGCCTCGCGGCGCGCCTGCTGGATCGCGCGGATCACGTCGCGGGCGGTGCCCTCCGCCTCGAGCTCCGGGGTGACCCGGGTGTCGAGGGCGAGGAAGTCGCCGCCGCGCAGTACGCCGACGGCGCGGCCCTCGATCGCCGCGGACTCCCCGGCGACGAGGTCCAGCGAGTACTCGCCCTCGACGAGGTCCAGCCCGCCCGCGGTGACGGTGCCGTCCTCGGCCTGGGACCAGTCGCCGCTCTTGGCGCCCTTGATCGCCTGCTGCACCTGCTTGCCGAGGCGCGGACCGGCGGCGCGCGCGTTGACGCTCAGGCGCTGCTCGACGCCCATGCCCTGGGCCTCCTCGCTCGTGACGTCCAGCAGGCGCACGGCCTTGACGTTGAGCTCGTCGGCGAGGATCGCCCCGAAGGGCTCGAGGGCGGCGGGATCGTGATGGACGACCACCAGCTCGGCGAGCGGCAGGCGCGCCCGCAGACCCTCCTTCTTGCGCAGGGCGTTGCCGGCGCTGGCCACGGCGCGCACGTCGTCCATGCGCGCGATCAGCTCCGCGTCCCGCGGGAAGAGGGAGTCGTCCGGCCAGTCCTCGAGATGGACGGAGCGGCCGCCGGTGAGCTGCTTCCAGATCTCCTCGGTGACCATGGGCAGCAGCGGGGCCGCGACCCGGCAGAGGGTCTCCAGGCAGGTGGAGAGCACGTCGATGGCCTGCTCGTCGCCCTCCCAGAACCGGTCGCGGGACCGGCGCACGTACCAGTTGGTGAGCATGTCGAGGTAGTCCTCGATCAGCTCGACCCCGTCGGCGATCGCGAGGGCGGTGAGCCGCTCGCGGACGCCCCGCACGAGCTCCCCGGTGCGGGCGAGCAGGTAGCGGTCCATGACGTCGTCGGACTCGTGGCGCGGGCGGCCCCGGTAGCCGGCGGGGATCCCGCCCGCGTCCTTCTCCCCGGCGGCGTTCGCGTACAGGCCCAGGAAGTACCAGACGCTCCACAGGGGCAGCACCACCTGGCGCGCGGCGTCGCGGATCTTGGGCTCGTCGACGATCAGGTTGCCGCCGCGGAGGATCGGAGAGGACATGAGGAACCAGCGCATCGCGTCGGCCCCGTACTTGTCGAACATCTCGCGCACGTCGGGGTAGTTGCCCAGCGACTTCGACATCTTCTGGCCGTCCTCGCCGAGCACGATGCCGTGGCAGATCACCGAGGTGAAGGCGGGGCGGTCGAACAGGGCGGTGGACAGCACGTGCATGACGTAGAACCAGCCGCGGGTCTGCCCGATGTACTCGACGATGAAGTCCGCCGGGTTGTGGGACTCGAACCAGTCCGTGTTCTCGAAGGGGTAATGCACCTGCGCGAAGGGCATCGAGCCGGAGTCGAACCAGACGTCGAAGACCTCCTCGACGCGGCGCATCGTCGAGGCCCTGGTGGGGTCGTCCGGGTTGGGGCGGGTGAGCTCGTCGATGTAGGGGCGATGGAGGTTGACCTCGCCGTGCTCGTCGCGCGGGAGGGTCCCGAAGGCCTCCTCGAGCTCCGCGAGGGAGCCGTAGACCTCGATGCGCGGGTGGTTGGGGTCGTCGCTCTTCCACACCGGGATGGGGGATCCCCAGTAGCGGTTGCGGGAGATCGCCCAGTCGCGGGCGCCCTCGAGCCACTTGCCGAACTGGCCGTGCTTGACGTTGCCGGGCACCCAGTCAATCTGCTCGTTCAGCTCGAGCATCCGCTCGCGCTGGTCGGCGACCTTCACGTACCAGGAGGAGACGGCCTTGTAGATCAGGGGGTTCCGGCAGCGCCAGCAGTGCGGGTAGGAGTGCACGTAGCTGGCCTCGCGGAACAGACGACCCATCGCCCGGAGGTTCCGGATGATCGGGCGGTTCGCCTCGAAGACCTGCACCCCGGCGATCTCGTCGAGGGCGGTGCCGCGGAAGTAGTCCAGGAACTGCGCGCCGTCGTCGACGGAGACGATCACGGGGATGCCGTAGGCGGCGTTGACCTGCTGGTCGACCTCGCCGTAGGCGGTGGCCTGGTGGACCACGCCGGTGCCGTCCTCGGTGGAGACGTAGTCGGCAACGGTGACGATCCAGGCGTTCTCGGTGCCCCACTTCTCCCGGTCCTCGGAGTACACGGTCCACAGCGGCTCGTACTCGACGTGCTCGAGCTCCGCCCCCGTGAAGGTGCGCTCCTCGACCGCGGCGGCCGCGGCGTCGGCGTCCTCGTAGCCGAGCTCCTTGGCGTACGAGCCGACGAGGGCGCGGGCCAGCAGGTAGCGGGCCTCGCCCGCGGCGGCGCCGTCGGCCGCCCCGAGGGGTCCGGCGGGGACGACCGCGTACTCGAGCTCGGGGCCGACAGCGAGGGAGAAGTTGGTGGGCAGGGTCCACGGGGTGGTGGTCCAGGCGAGAGCGCGGACCTCCCCGATCCCCAGCTCCCGGG
Organism: Brachybacterium sp. J144; assembly: GCF_036321705.1. Lineage (NCBI taxonomy): Bacteria > Bacillati > Actinomycetota > Actinomycetes > Micrococcales > Dermabacteraceae > Brachybacterium > Brachybacterium sp. J144. Next base: position 42,788 of record NZ_JAZDCG010000033.1, on the reverse strand, counting down.
CCCTGTCGCCGCTGAAGGGCAGGGTGACGGTGACGGTTTGGTCCTGACGGTCCTGGTAGACGTCGTCGTCCATGCGCAGCTCGTGGGCGCTGAGCGGTGTCTGGTCCTTCCAGCAGTACGGGAGCACGTAGTAGCCCTCGTAGGCGCGGCCCTTGTCGTAGAGGGTCTTGAAGGCCCACAGCACGGACTCCATGAAGGTCACGTCGAGGGTCTTGTAGTCGTTCTCGAAGTCGACCCAGCGCGCCTGCCGGGTGACGTACTCCTCCCAGTTCTTCGTGTACTTCAGCACGGAGGCGCGGGCGGCGTTGTTGAAGGCCTGCAGGCCCATGTCCTCGATCTCGGACTTCTCGGTCATGCCGAGCTCGCGCATGGCCTCGAGCTCCGCGGGCAGGCCGTGGGTGTCCCAGCCGAAGCGGCGGTCGACCTTGCAGCCGGTCATGGTGCGGAAGCGCGGGATGACGTCCTTGACGAAGCCGGTGAGCAGGTGCCCGTAGTGGGGCAGCCCGTTGGCGAAGGGAGGGCCGTCGTAGAAGACGAACTCCTCGGCGCCCTCGCGGCGCGCGATCGAGGCGCGGAAGGTGTCGTCGGTGCGCCAGAACTCCTGGATCGCGTTCTCGAGCGCGGGCAGGTTCGGCGAGGGGACGAGCGGGTCTCCGGAGACCGGGTAGACCATGGGAGGACCTCCGAGGAAGGACGGGGACGGCGGTGGGACGGCGATTCTGCTGTCCGAGGACGTCGCCGGCGCGCGGCCGGTGGCGCGGTACCACCTCGGTTGACACCTCCGCGGCGCGATGCCGCTCGGGTCTCCCCTCGTTCCTCAGCTGTGACGGGCTGGTCCCGGCGGGTTCTACTGGGCGCGGCGACGGCTCCTCGCGGATCCGTGCCCGTGCTGTTCTTCCCGCGGCTCTCCGGTGATGGCCGGGTCGATGCCGATGGCGGCCAGTGTACGCACCGCCCCGTGCGCGGTCACTCCCGCGCGAGCGGAAGAGACACGGTGAACACGGTGCGGCCGGGCTCGGAGGCGACGGCGATGGTCCCTTCGTGCGCCTCGACGATCGCCCGGACGATCGAGAGCCCGAGACCTGAGGTCCCCTCCCCGCCGGAGCGGGCGCGGTCGGCGCGGGTAAAGCGGCTGAACACGTCCGGCAGCAGCTCGGGGTCGATGCCGGGTCCCGCATCGGCCACCTCGAGCCGGGCCCCGCCGGGCTCCGCGCGCAGGCGGACCGCGATGGCGGTGCCCTCGGGGGTGTGCTTGCGGGCGTTGGAGAGCAGGTTGACGACCACCTGGGCGAGCTGCGCCTCCTCGCCGGCGACCATGACCGGCTCGTCCGGGACGGACACGTCGAGCGGATGGTCGGGGCCGGCGGCGCGGGCGTCCATGGCACACTCGAGCACGATCTCCCCGAGGTCGACCGGGACGCGGAGGAGGGGTGCGCGGTCATCGAGGCGGGTGAGCAGGAGCAGGTCCTCGACGAGGGAGGTCATGCGGCCGGACTGCGCCTGGAGCCGGTCGACGGACTGCAGGCCCCGGTCGCTGAGCTCCTCGGTGAGGCGCAGCATCTCGGTGTAGCCGCGGATGGCGGTGAGGGGCGTGCGCAGCTCGTGGGAGGCGTCCGCGATGAAGCGGCGCATCCGCTCCTCGCTGCGGTGCCGCGTCTCGATCGCGCCTTCCACGTTGTCGAGCAGGAGGTTCAGCGCGGCGCCGACGTCTCCCACCTCGGTCCCCGGGACGGCGTGACGCCCCGGGACCCGCTGCTCGAGGCGGACGCTGCCGTGCTCGAGCGGGGTGCGGGCCACCTCCGAGGCGAGCTCGGCCACGCCCTCGAGCGGCGAGAGGGTGCGGCGCACCAGCAGCGAGCCGCCGAGACCGGTGACCACCAGGGCGCCGAGCCCCGCACCGAGCAGGGTGAGGTCCAGCCGCAGCAGGGTCGAGCGGTTCTCGGCGAGCGGCAGGCCCGTAACCACGGCCGCGGAGTCGTCCAGCGGCTGGAGCATGACGCGATAGGTGCCGATGGAGAGGGTGACGGAGACGGCCTCCCCGGGCGCTCCGGCCGTACCGATCCCCCCGGGTCCGGTGCCGGCTCCCGCCCCGTCCGCGAGCTCGTCGAGCGCCGCCTCGAGCTCCTCCCGGTCCGCGACGGTGAGCGCACGGAGCTCCCCCGCGTCGTCGCGCCACAGCGCGGCGGTGATCGTGCCGTCCTGCACGTGCGCGGTGAGCTCGTACTCGCCGCTCCCCGGCCCGCCACCCTCGCCGTCGGGGATCCCGGCCCCGCGGTCCGCGGGGTCCAGCGGCAGGTTCCCGAGCTCGCGGGCGCCGGCGCGCTCCGAGGCGCGCTGCAGCTGCGCGTCGAGCTCGGCGTCCAGCTGCCGGCCCACGGAGACGTGGGTGACCAGGCCGACGGCGAGGCAGACGACCGCCACGGTCGCGAGCAGCAGCGCGACCAGCGTGGTGCGCAGCGCCGCCCGCCGCCGCGGACCCGTCCCGGCGGCGGCCGCGCTCCCGACGGCACCGGCCGACGGCGCTCCGCTCATCCCCCTGCTCCCCCGGCACCTGCTCCCCCGGCACCTGCGGCCCCGGGCGCGGGCTTGAGCACATAGCCCGCGCCGCGGACCGTGTGGATCATCGGCTCGCGGCCGGCGTCGATGCGCTTGCGCACGTAGGAGATGTAGAGCTCGACGATGTTGGCCTGCCCGCCGAAGTCGTAGTTCCACACGGCCTCGAGGATCTGCGCCTTGGACAGCACCTTCTGCGGGTTCTCCATCAGGTACTGCAGCAGCTGGAACTGGGTCGCGGTGAGGGCGATCACATCGCCGCCCCGCGTCACCTCATGGGCGTCGAGGTCCATCACCAGGTCGCCGACCACGAGCTCCTGGCTGCCCTGCGCGACGACGCCCGAGCGCTGCACCAACCGGTGCAGGCGCAGCAGCACCTCCTCGATCGTGAACGGCTTGGTCACGTAGTCGTCGGCGCCGGCGGCGAGACCGCCGATGCGGTCGGCGGGAGCGTCCATCGCGGTGAGCAGCAGCGCGGGGATCTCGGGATGCAGCGCGCGGATGCGCCGCAGCACCTCGACGCCGTCGAGGCCGGGCAGCATGCGGTCCAGGACGAGCACGTCGGGTCGGCTGCTGCGGGCCAGGCGCACCGCCTCGAGGCCGTCGCCGCACACCGTGACGTCCCAGCCGACCATCTGCAGCGGGAACCGCAGCAGGTCGGCGATGGTGGGCTCGTCCTCGACGACGAGGACGCGCACCGGCCCGCCGTCGGGATGCGACAGCGAGGGCAGTGCGGCGAGGGCGGATCTCGCGGACTCGGTCACCGGGCGCCTCCACGGGCATGGTCGATGCGGACCGGTCGGCTGGGGCGGCCGGGCCGGTGGATCTGAGAGTAGCCCCGCCCTGCGCCGAGAGGGCCTGTTCCGCCCCGCTTCCGAGCAGGTCACAGCGAACCCGGTCCGCGCGCACAGGACCGGCACAGGTGGGCGGCCTTGCATGGTGGCCATCGGCAGATCGCCGCACGGGACCCGAGGGAGGATCCGGCATGGACGAGGACGGCACGACCGCAGGCGGACCCGGGGACGGTCCCGCGCAGGACCGCGCCGGCACCGGCTCGGAGATCGCGCATCGCGCGGAGCACGCCGCGGGTGGGGCCGTCGGGTCCGTCGGAGCCGGTGCACCGGATTCCGAGTCCCCGCGGAGCCTCCGCGGGAGGGCGACCGCGAGCGTCGCCGCTCTCGGCGCCGCGACCCTGCTGGTGCTGAGCTTCGGCCCCTCGGCGCTCGCCCTCTCCCCCACGCCGTCGGCCGCCGGATCGGCCGATGCCGCAGGCGCCGTGTGGACGACCCCGCTGACGGGCCAGACCCCGATCCTCGGCCTCCCGCCCCGCTCCGCGGAGGACGACGGCTCCGACGGGTGAGGCGTGCCTCACCTCCTGTGCGGTCGCCGAGGGTGGGAGACTGGTGGCTCCATGGAGCCGCCCGACCGGGTGGCCGACGCAGAAGGAGCGAGGATGTCGCTGTTCGGAGAGCCCTTCACCGCCAAGTGCCTGAAGTCCGGAATCACCGTCGAGGTCGCCGAGGGCCAATCCCTGCTGCAGGCGCTCCTGGACGCCGGGGTCTCGATGGACTACTCCTGCGAGGGCGGGGTGTGCGGCACCTGCGTGGTGCCCCTGGTCTCCGGCGACGTCGAGCACATGGACGAGTTCCTCATGGACGACGAGAAGGACTCGCAGATGATCACCTGCGTCTCGCGCGGCGAGGGCGAGATCGAGATCGACGTCTGATCGGCGCCGACGCCTGCTGATCGCCGCCGTCTGAACTGCGCCGATGCCTGATCGGCGCCGGCGGGTGAACCGCGCCGACGGCGGGGCCCCGCCGGTTACAGCCGCGGCCCCGCCACCACCCAGGCGAGCACCACCAGCGCGACCAGACCCGCGGCCGCCGCGAGCGCCGCGGCGAGCGGCACCGTCGGCCCCACCACGAGCAGGCCCAGCACCCCGAGGGTCGCGACCAGCAGCATCGCCGCGAAGAGCACCGGGCGGCCGCCGAGCGGCTTGCGCGAGCGGGCGGTCAGCGCGGGCTCGGAGCCGGGCGCGGTCGAGATTGCCATGGGGTCCTCCTCAGGGGTGCGGTGCGGCATCGGGCGCGGATCCTCCAGCGGTGGGTCCCCGGCCGGATCCGGTCCCCGGGGCACGTGATCCATCCTCCGCGGCGGCGGGATGCGGGGCGTCCCCCGCCAGAGGGGTGAGGGCTCCGTCTTTCGTCGATCCGTCCCCGGTGGCCGTCCTCCCCCGGGTGGAGGGGAGCAGGGCCAGCACCAGCACCACGAGCGAGAGCCCGAGCACGGCCGCCACGGCAAGCAGCCACAGCTCGATCCGCGGGACGGGCAGCACCGCCGCCGCCGTCCCGACCACGCCGAGCAGGAGCACGAGCCCCGTGCCCACCGTGCCGCGCCGCGCCCCTGCCCGCGCCCGGTCCTGCGCCGCTCCCGGTCCGGACAGCGCCGTGTCCTGTCCGCTCGGCGCCGGTTCCGCGGCTCCTCCCGCTGTCGTCATCCCTGCTCGTCCGTCCTGGACCGTCTCCGTCATGACCCCTCCTCGAATCGCACCAGCTCGACCTGCCCGACGCCCGGCCATCCGGTGACCCGCAGCGCCGGGGCCTCCCGAGCACCCGCCTCCAGCCAGTCCCCTCCGGAGCCGAGCTCGACGCGGATGCCGTCGAGGTCCCGGGGCAGCAGCACCGTCACCCGGCCCAGCAGCGGGGAGCAGTCGACGGAAACGGGCACGGGGCCCTCCCCGCCCTGCTCCTGCTGAGCCCGCCAGCGCGCCACGTCCGCGGCGTCCACGTCCCGCAGGTCGATGGTGACCGGCTGCGACCACGTCTCCGGGCCCTGCGGGCAGGTGCGGCGGTCCCCGACGGAGAGATCCTCCGCGGTGAGGATCAGCGGCGCGGCCGCGGGATCGTGCACGGTCCGCACCCAGGCGGTGCCCGACCCAGCGCCGAGCAGGGCGAGCACGCCGACCAGGCCGAGCACGATGCTGCGTCGGCCCCGCAGACCGATCACCACGAGGGCAATGCCGGCGACGACCGTCGCGAGCCACAGGCCCGCGGTCACCCGTCCGATCTGCGGCAGGATCCAGGCCTCCGCGAGCCCCCCCGCGAGCCCGGGATCGAGGTTCAGCACGAGGACGCCGGCCGCCGCGGCGGCGAGCATGCCGGCGAGGACGGCGAGGACGGTCCGATCGCTCGCCCGGGGCACCGCGGGCCGCGGCGGGCGGGACGCCGCGGAGGGGATCTGCGCCCCGTCGGCCGAGCTGGATCCGCCGTCGGCCCCCGCCTCCGCCTCGCCGAGCGCCGGACCGGTCCGCCCCTCGCCGAGGGAGGCCCAGGCCCAGGGAGCGCGGCGACGGTGCTCGAGGAGGAAGGCGTCGAGGCTCTCCCGCTCCGTGATCCCGGCGCGGTGGGCGAGCGCGGCCAGCACCAGGGCGGAGCGCGCGGCGCGCGAGCGCAGCGCGGCGTGGACGACCAGACCGCCCAGCAGCACCACGAGCGCGCCGAGCACGGCCGCAAGCGCCGGCATCTCGAGGACGCAGACCAGCAGCCACCACAGCCCCACCAGCAGCGTCGGCAGGAGGGCGAGCAGCGCGAGCGCGTCGGCGAGCCGGGCCCGTCCGCGCAGCATCGCGGTGAGCGGCACCTCCGCCCCGTCCTCGGGAGCGGGACGCCCGGGCTCGTCCGCGGAGCGGGGGCAGAGGAGCATGCCGACGAGGTAGAGCGGCACCCCGGGACCGAGAAGCGTGAGCAGCACGGCGATGAGCCGCAGCAACCGGACCGGCACGCCGATGGACTCGGCGAGCGCGGCACAGACCCCGGCGAGCCGTCCGCGTCCCGGCTCGCGGAGCGGAGCGCCTCGGAGGACCCGGTCCGCGGTGCCGCCGCCGCGCCGGGGGCTGACCTCGGCGCGGAGGGCGCGCAGCGCGGCGTCCTCGGGCTCCGCCGGGGAGGGCACGGGTCGGGCGCCGGTCTCTGGGGCGCTCGTCTCTGGGGCGCCGGTCTCGGTGTCGGTCATGGCGATCATCCTGCCGCGCGGGCTCGACCGGGGCGTCCGTCGACATCCCGGAGCCATCCCGGAGTCGTCCCGGAGCCGACCCTGACCCGTCCCGGAACGGACCCGGGAACGTGCCCTCGCTCCGTGCTGTCGTCCCTGTCCCGAGGCAGAATGCTGGGCATGACCGCGCTGACACCGACCGCCGACGCCTGGACCCGCCGCCCCGGGGCGGCGCCCCTGGCCGGCGTGTGCGCCGCCCTCTCCCGGGCGCTGCGCGTCCCGGTCCGGGTGGTGCGGGCGGCGGTGCTGCTCCCCGCCCTGCCGCTGCTCCCGGCCCTGCTGCTCCTGGGCGACCTGGGCTCCACCTGGTCCGCGGTGCGCGCGCTGCTGGTTCTGGCCGCGCCGAGCGTGCTCGGCTACGCGGCGCTGTGGTGGGCGCTGCCCGACGGCTCCGGGGATCACGACGAGCTGCCCCTGCCCGATGGGACGGCCGCGGTGCGGGGTCGGCCCCGCGAGGCGGCCGAGGCGGAACCCGCTCCTCGTCGTCGCGGGCTGCGGGGCGGGCGCTGGCTACTCGCGGCCGCGATCCTCGGCGCCGTCGCCGTGCTGCTCGTGGTGACCGTCGGCGCGGACCTCGTGCGCCTGCTGTCCGGGACCGGCACCGTGCAGCCGGCGTCGGCGAACGGGATCGCCGGTGCGGCGGTCCTCGTGGGCATGGCCTGCGCCGGCGTGGCCCTCGGGCTGATGCCGCTCGGGGACCTGGACCGGGACCGCTGGGCCGGCCGCACCTCGAGCATGCCGCTCGGTGCGGGGCTCGCCCTCCTCGGCGGGCTCGCCCTGCTGCTCCTCGCCCTGCTGGTGGCGGTCGCGTCGACCGCGGGGCAGACGCTCGCCCTGCAGCTCGCCCTCGTCGCCCTCGGGGTCCTCGCGCTGCTCGCCCTGCTGCTCGTCCCCTGGGGCAGGCGGCTGTGGGCGGGGCTGCGGGAGGAGACCGAGCAGCGGGCGGTGATGCAGCATCACCGGGAGACCACCGCGCACCTGCACGACTCGGTGCTGCAGACGCTCGTGGTGCTCCAGCGACCCGGGACCGCGGCGGAGGAGATGCGGCGGATCGCCCGTGTCCAGGAGCGGGAGCTGCGCCGCTGGCTGTACCGCGACGGCGCCTCCGAGGTCGATGCCGCCACCGAGATGCGCGCCGCCGTGGAGGAGCTGACCGCACGGATCGAGGACTCCCACGGGGTGGAGGTGAGCACGGTGATCGTCGGCGATGCACCGCTCGAGGAGCGGCACCGCCCGCTCCTCGGAGCGCTGCAGGAGGCGACGCTGAACGCCTGCCGCCACGGCCGCGAGGGCGTCGACGTCTTCGTCGACGTCTCCCCCGCCCAGGTGCAGGCCTTCGTCCGGGACCGCGGTCCGGGCTTCGAGCTCGCGGAGGTGCCCGCGGACCGGCTCGGGGTGCGGGAGTCGATCATCGGGCGCATGGAGCGGGCGGGCGGCCGCGCCGAGGTGCGCCGTGCCCCGGGCGGCGGCACCGAGGTGGCGCTGATCCTGCCGGGGGCGGGGTCATGAGCGGGCTGAGCGTGCTGGTCGTCGACGATCATCGCCTCTTCGCCGCAGGGGTCGCCGCCGAGCTGGTGCGCGCCGATCCGCGGCTGCGCGTGGTCGGTCAGGCGCACGACGTCGACACGGCCATCTCCGCGATCGACGCGCTGCGGCCCGACGTGGTGCTCCTGGACGTCCACCTCCCGGGCGGCAGCGGGGGCGGCGGGGCCGAGGTCGCCGCGGCGGTGACGGCCCGTGCGGAGGCCTCCGCGGGGTCGACGCGCCTGCTCGCGCTGTCGGTCTCCGACGCCGAGGAGGACGTGCTGGCCGTGATCCGCGCCGGTGCCCGCGGCTACGTCACGAAGTCCATCACCGCCGAGGACCTCGCCGCCGCCCTGCGGCGGGTCGCCGAGGGCGATGCGGTGTTCTCGCCGCGGCTCGCCGGCTTCGTGCTCGACGCCTTCCGCAGCTCGGTCCCGGCGACGCCCACCGACCTCGATCTGCTCTCCCCGCGCGAGCAGGAGGTGATGACGCTGATCGCCCGCGGCTACACCTATCGCGAGGCGGCGGCGAGCCTTTTCATCTCCGATCGCACCGTCGAGAGCCATGTCTCGAGCGTGCTGCGCAAGCTGCAACTCTCCGACCGCCGCGAGCTGATGCGCTGGGCCCGCGACCGCCGCGTGATCTGAGCGGCCCCGCCCGGACGGACCGCCTCAGGGGGCCGACGCCCGGACCGCTCAGTCCCGCGCCGCTCCCTCGTCCCGCGCCGCGAGCTCGGCGAAGGCTCCGCCCGCCGCGAGGAGCTCCGCATACGTGCCGCGCTCGATGATCCGGCCCGCGGAGAGGACCACGATCTGGTCCGCATGGCGGATCGTCGAGAGCCGGTGCGCGATGGAGATGACCGTTCGGCCGCGGGAGACGGCGTCGAGTGCCCCGGACATGGCGCGCTCGGTCGCGGTGTCGAGGGCGGAGGTGGCCTCGTCGAGCAGGAGCACGGGCGGGTCGCGCAGGATCGTGCGGGCGAGCGCGAGGCGCTGCTTCTCCCCGCCGGAGAACCGGTAGCCCCGCTCCCCCACGATCGTGGCGTAGCCCTCGGGCAGGGCGTCGATGTGGTCGTGGATCTGGGCGATCCGGCAGGCGGTGACGAGCTCCTCGTCGCTCGCGCCCGGCCGGGCGAAGCGGAGGTTCTCGGCGATGCTCGCGTGCAGCAGGTAGGTCTCCTGGGTGACGACGCCGAGGCATGCGGCGAGCGACTCGCGGGTCAGCTCGCGCAGGTCGTGGCCGTCGAGGGTGATCCTCCCGGCCGAGGGATCGTAGAGGCGGGCGAGGAGGTACCCGGTGGAGGTCTTGCCGGAGCCGGTGGCGCCCACGAGCGCGGTGTGCTTCCCGGCGGGGATCACGAGGTCGATGTTGTGGAGTGAGGGCTCCTCCGCCCCGGGATAGGTGAAGTCCACGTGCTCGAGGCGCATCTCGCCGCGGGCGGCGGCGGGATCCAGGGCGGTCGCGCCGGGGCCGTCGGTCACGGTGAGCGGGGCGTCGAGGTACTCGAAGACCCGGGTGAACAGGGCGAGGGACGCGTTGACCTGGTTCGCGACCCGGAGCATCCCGTTGATCTGCGGGAACAGGCTCGATTGCAGGGCGATGAAGGCGACGAGCGTGCCAATGGTGACCCCGCGGTCGGCGAACAGCAGGTGCCCGCCGAGGAGGTAGGTCAGCGCCGGGAACAGCGCCATCAGCGTGGTGAAGACGGCCATGTGCCAGCGGCCGGCCATCTCGGAGCGCACCTCGAGGTCGGCGAGCCCGCGGGAGTCGGCGGTGAAGTTCTCCACCAGGGCGCGGGTGCGCCCCATGGTCAGGCCCAGCAGGATCCCGGAGACGGACAGCGACTCCTGGATCCCGGCGGAGAGGTCCGCCGCCTTCTCCTGCCGCTGTTTGACGATCGCCCGGCGGCGCCCGCCCACGCGCCGGTTCATCCACACCGCGAAGGGCAGGGCGACGAGGGAGAAGAGGGTCAGGCGCCAGTCGAGGGCGAACATCGCCACGATCGCCATGAGGATCCCGGCGCCGCTCGAGACGATCTGGGTCATGACGTTGGTGACCACGGCCTGCATCGAGCCGATGTCGGAGAAGATGCGGGACTGGATCTCGCCGGTGCGGGTGCGGGTGAAGAAGCCCAGCCCCATTCGCTGCAGGTGGCCGTAGACCGCGACGCGCAGGTCGTGCATGACGGACTGCCCCACCCGGGTCGAGAGCATCGCCTGGGAGACGCCCAGGGCGCTGCCGACGATGGTGACGGCGATCAGCCCGCCGACGGCCCAGGCGAGCAGGTCCGCGCGCTGCTCGGGCAGGGCGACGTCCACGATCTCCCGCACCAGGAACGGGGAGACGACACCCGCCGCGGCGCCGAGCACGATCAGGGCGAGGACCGCGACGAGGGTCGCCCGGTACGGCGTGAACAGGGCGAGCACGCGGCGCACATCGGCCTTCTGCCCCCTCGGGAGCCGCTCCTCGGGTCCCCGGCCCCCGCCGCCCATGCCCATGCCGTGGCCCGGCATCCCGCCGTGGACCATCAGACCCCCTGGTGGCGCGCGACCCGATGCGCCGCGGCCTGTGCGAGCGGCCGCACCGTCACCAGGTCGAGGTTCACGTGGTGCGGGGCGTTCAGGGCGTAGGAGATGACATCGGCGCAGTCCTCGGCCGTGAGAGGGTTCTCGACCCCGTCGTAGACGGCGTCGGCCCGTTCCTGATCGCCGAGCCGCACGAGGGAGAACTCCTCGGTGTGCACCATGCCGGGGGCGATCTCGATGACGCGGACCTTCTTGCCGTTGAGCTCGAGGCGGAGGGCTGCGGCGAGCATGTGCTCACCGGCCTTGGCGGCGTTGTAGCCGGACCCGCCGGGGTAGGCCTCCTGGGCGGCGACCGAGGTAACGAACAGCAGGTCGCCGCGGCCGCTCGTCCGCAGGGCGGGCAGCAGGGCGCGGGTGACACGCACGGTGCCGAGCACGTTGATGTCGTACATGCGCTGCCACTTCTCGAGGTCCGCCTCCGCAGCGGGCTCGACGCCGAGGGCGCCGCCGGCGACGTGGACCAGGGCGTTGAGGTCCTCGCCGAAACACTCGCGGACCCGGCCGACGAGGGCGTGGACCGAGGCGTCCTCGGTGATGTCCACGCCCAGCACCTCGCAGCCGGTCTCCGCGGCGAGCTCCGCGAGGCGGTCCTCGCGGCGGGCGACGGCGAGGACGCGCCAGCCGTCGGCGACGAGCCGGGCCGCGGTCGCACGGCCGATGCCGGAGGAGGCGCCGGTGACCACGGCGGTCAGGGCGGGGGGCGGGACCGGAGACGCTGAAGACGCGGAGGACGCAGGGTGCGCGACGGGAGAGCTCATGGGTCCGAGCCTACGTCCGCCGGGTGCTCGCCCCGGCGCCCGCCCAGCCGCTCACCAGGAGCTCTCCTCGTCGGTGCGATGCTCCGCCGGTTCGATCTGCAGGGTGCTGTGGTCGAGGCCGTGGGCCTCGCGCAGCACCTGCTGGGCGGCGTCGAGCACACCGTGGGCGTCGGCCCCCGGCTCCAGCCGCAGGTGGGCGGAGAGCACGTCCATGCCGGAGGTGAGCGTCCACAGGTGCAGGTCGTGCACCTCGGCGACGCCGGGGACCTCCCCGAGGTGGGTCTCGATGCCCTCGGCGTCGAGATGGCGCGGGGTCTCCTGAGCAAGCACCCCGAACACCTCGCGACCCAGAGTCACCGCGCGCACGGCGATGAACGCGCCGATCGCGAGGGCGACGACGGTGTCGGCGAGGGCGCTGCCGGTGAGGGCCACGAGCACCGCCGCGACGATCACGCCGATCGAGCCGACGGTGTCCGCGAGCACCTCGAGGTAGGCGCCCTTGAGGTTCAGGCTCTCCTGCGCCCCGGCGGCCAGCAGGCGCATCACCACGAGGTTCACGAGCAGTCCCAGCACGCCGACGACGAGCATCGGGCCGGTGTCGATCGCCGCGGGGGCGCCGAGCCGGCCGATCGCCTCGATCACCACCCAGACGGCGACGGCCAGCATGACCATCACCGCGAGCAGGGAGGCGAAGACCTCGACCCGGTACAGGCCGAAGCTGAGCCGGCTGCTGCGGGCGGTGCGCGCGGCGAGCACGGTCGCGCCGAGGGCGGCGGTGAGGGTGAGGACGTCGGCGGCCATGTGCCCGGCGTCGGAGAGCAGGGCGAGCGAGCCGGTCAGGAGCGCCGCCGCGAGCTCGACGACGAAGAAGCCGCCGATCAGGACGAGGGAGATCGTGAGGCGGGAGCGATGGCGACCGCCGGCGCTGAGCGCCTCCGCGCCGCCGCCGTGGGAGTGGCCGTCGTGGGAGTGACCGCCGTGGGAGTGGCCGCCGTGGGAGTGGCCGCCATGGCTGTGCCCCATCAGGCTCCTCCCTCGCGCTCGGGATGCCGCAGCGGCGAGTGCGCCGTATGGGCGAGGGCGAGATCCAGCAGCTCGACGACGTGCGGGTCCTCGAGCCGGTAGTACATGCGGCGCCCCTCGCGACGTGGGGCGAGGACGCGATGGGCGCGCAGCAGCTTCAGGGCGTGCGAGGTCGCCGACTCGGACTGGCCGGCCGTGAGGGCGAGGTCGTGGACGCACAGCTCCCCGCCGCGCAGGGCGAGCAGGATCGTGAGCCGGTGGGGTTCGCCGAGGAGGGAGAGGACGTCCGCGACGCCCGCGACCGCGGCGGGCGCCGGCAGGTGCGCGCGGGCGTGCCCGACGGCGGCGGCGTCGACGGCCTCGGCGACCGCTGCGTCGGGTCCGGGGACGGGGACGGGACCCTCCCCCTTCCCCTGATCATCTGACAAGACGTTCATACGTCGAGGGTAGGAGCGGCCCGCACCCGAGGGCAAGGGGTCCCCGATCACACAGGGGCGGGCTCCCGGCCACGGGAGGCGTCCAGCAGCTCCTGGATTCGAGTGCGGCAGGTGCCGCATCCGGTGCCCGCACGCGTGGCGCGCGAGACCTCCGCCGTACTCCCGCAGCCCCCCGCGACCGCCGCACAGACGCTTCCCTTGGTGACGCCGTTGCACTGGCACAGGACGTCCTCCTCCGCCATGTCCGCCACGGAGGCCGCCGGGGCCGCCGTTCGCGCGGCGAGCGGCCGGGCCAGCAGGTGCACCGGGTCCCGCGGGACCGGGGTGCGCAGGGTGAAGGCGGCGCTGAGCTCCGCCGCAGCGTCCTCGTCCCCCACGATCGTCGCCGCGACCAGGCGTCCCTCGTGCACGACCACCTCCGTGAAGCGGCCGCCGGAGGGATCGGCGAGCCGCACGGACCGCGGGGCGTGGAGCCCGGGGCCCGGCCGCTCGATACGACCCATCGTCACGAGCGCGAGGCCCACCGCCTTGACCCGCACCAGGTCCCCGCCCGTGCCGCGCGTCGGCACCGGCGCCGATGCCTCCTCCGCCCGCGGACGCCAGGACTCGACCAGTCGGCGAGCCTGCTCCCAGCCCTGGGCGACGAGCCCGCTCACCCCCTCGGGCGGCTGGGCGCAGTCGCCGATCGCGAAGACGTCCGGGTCCCCCGGGCAGGAGAGGTCCTCTCCCACCAGGATCCCCGCCCCGCACTCGAGGCCCGCCGCCGCGGCGAGCGCCGTCTGCGGCACCGTGCCCGTGCACAGCACGAGGAGGCCCGCGGGCCGCACGGAGCCGTCCGAGAGGTGCACCGCCTCGAGACGACCCGTCGGTGCCTCCACGCCCGTCGCGCTCGCCGAGGTGACCACGGTGATACCGAGCGTCTCGAGCGCGCCGTGCACGATCTCCGATGCGTCGCGGTCCAGCTGGCGCTCCATGAGCCGCTCGCGGTGATGGACGAGGGTCACCCGCGCCCCGCGCCCGGCGAGACCGGTGGCGACCTCGATGCCGAGCACGCCCGCACCGAGGACGACGACGTCGCCGCCGTCCTCGCAGCGGCGGAGGATCCGCTCGGCGTCGTCGAGGTCCTTCAGGGGGCTCACCCCGTCCACGAGGCCCGCACCGTCCGTGCCGATCCCCGGCGAACGCAGCCCGGGGACGTCGGGGATCCGGGCCGCGGAGCCGGTCGCGAGCACCAGGCGGTCGTAGGGGTGCGCCTCGCCGAGCTCGTCGTGGACCAGGTGCGCCGCGCGGTCGATGCGCACGGCCCGCACCCCGCGCAGCACGCGCGCCCGCTCGGGTCCCACCTGCTCGAGGGCGAGCGCGGCAGGATCGGCCGTCCCGGCGACCACCGAGGAGAGCTGGACCCGGTTGTAGGGGTCGTGGTCCTCCTGGCCGAGCACCGTCAGGCGCGCCTGCGGATCCGCCGCCGCGAGATCTGCGACGACCCGGGAGCCGACCATTCCGTGGCCGATCACGACGATCCTCATACGGCGCTCCTCTGCTGGACGGTGAGCACATGGGAGGCGGGGACGGACCGGGGTGCCGGGAGCACCTCGAGCGCCGTCACCTTGAAGCCGGGCATGCCGGAGAGCGGATCGGTCGCGCTGCCCGTGAGCAGGTTCGCGCTTCCGTCGCCGGGGTAGTGGAAGGGCATGAAGACGGTGTCGGGTCGGATGTCGTCGGTGACCTCCGCCGGCACGCGCAGCTCGCCGTTGCGGGTGCGGAGCAGGACCTCCTCGCCGTCCTCGATGCCGAGGAGGTCCGCGAGCAGGGGGTGCATCTGGGCGAAGGCCGCGGGTCGCGCGGCGAGCAGGGAGGGCACCCGGCGGGTCTGTGCCCCGGACTGGTACTGCTCGAGCAGTCGCCCGGTGACGAGGTGCAGCGGCGCGTCGGCCCGGAGCGGATCGGCCGGGTCCTCGTGCGTCACCGGGAGCAGGCGGGCACGACCGTCGGCCGTCGGGAAGCCGTCGAGCAGCGCATGCGGCGTCCCCGGATGCTCCGGGGCGGGGCAGGGCCAGTGCATCGACCCCTCGCGGTCCAGCCGCTCATGGCTGAGACCGGAGTAGTCGGCGCGGCCGCCCGCGGAGGCCCGGGCGAGCTCGTCGAACACGGCGGAGGCCTCCGCCGGGAAGCCGTCCGGAACGCCGAGCCGCGCGGCGAGCTCCCGGAGGATCCACAGCTCGCTGCGCGCCCCTCCCGGAGCCTCGCGCGCCCGGCGGCGGCGGATCACGCGGCCCTCGAGGTTCGTCATCGTGCCCTCCTCCTCCGCCCACTGGGTGACGGGGAGGAGGACGTCGGCCAGCAGCGCCGTCTCCGAGGGGACGGTGTCCAGGACGACGAGGAGGTCGAGCGCAGCGAGCCGCTCCCGCACCCGGGAGACGTCCGGTGCCGAGACGACGGGGTTCGCCCCGCACACGAGGAGCGCGGAGGGACCGCCCTCCGCGCCGAGCATGCCGAGCAGCTCGACGGCGGGGACGCCCGGGCCGGGCAGGGACTCCGGGTCCACGCCCCAGACGGCGGCGACATGCGCCCTGTCCCCCGGGTCGGTGATCTTCCGGTAGCCCGGCAGCTGATCCGCCTTGAGCCCGTGCTCGCGACCGCCCTGCCCGTTGCCCTGGCCGGTGAGCGGGCCGTAGCCGGAGCCGCGACGGCCCACGAGGCCCAGCAGCAGGGCGAGGTCGATCGCGGCGGTGACGGTCGCGGTGCCCTGGGTGGACTGCTCGACCCCGCGGCCGGTGAGCACATAGGCGCCGCGACCGCCGCGGGACGGGGAGGCATCGGCGAGCATCCGCGCGACCTGCCGCAGCCGCCGGGCGGGGACCCCGCACACGGCCTCCGCCCGCTCGGGCCACCAGGCGGCGGCGCTCGCCCGCAGCGACTCGAGGCCCGTGGTGCGCGCGGCGACGTACTCGTGGTCCACGAGGTCCTCCGCGAGCACCACGTGGAGCAGGGCCAGCAGCACCACGAGGTCGGTGCCGGGCACCGGGGCGAGGTGCACGCCGGCGCCCTCCGCGGTGAGCGCCGCCGTCGCCGATCCGCGCGGGTCCGTGACCACGAGGCCGCCGCGGGAGCGCACGCCCTCGAGGTGCTGGACGAAGGGCGGCATGGTCGCGGCGAGGTTCGATCCGAGCAGCAGCACGCAGTCCGCTCCGGCGAGGTCCGGGAGCGGGAAGGGCAGGCCGCGGTCCAGGCCCAGCGAGCGGTTCGAGGCCGTCGCCGCGGCGGACATGCAGAAGCGGCCGTTGTAGTCGATGAGCCGTGAGCCGAGGACGACCCGCGTGAACTTGCCGAGCGCGTAGGCCTTCTCGTTGGTGAGCCCGCCGCCGCCGAACACGGCGACGGCATCCGCGCCGCGGCGCTCCCGCAGCTCGTGCAGGTGGGTCGCGACGTGGTCGAGGGCCGCGTCCCAGCCGACCTCCCGCAGCACCCCGTCCGCGCCGCGCAGCTGCGGGGCGGTGAGCCGGTCGGGGGCGGTGAGGACCTCCGCGGAGGTCCATCCCTTGCGGCACAGCCCGCCCTGGTTCGTGGGGAAGTCCCGGCCCTCGACGGTGAGCACGGGGGCGCCGTCGGCTCCGCCCCCGGCGACGGGAATGAGCGTCTGCGCGCACTGGAGCGCGCAGTAGGGGCAGTGCGTCGCCGTCCCCGACGGGGCGGTGCCCGCGGGGACAGCACCCGCGGGGGCGCTCGGAGTGCTCGGCATGGGCCGAGCGTGCGCGGCGGGAAGGACTCGCGTCGGCCCCGGGTCACCGCCCGGGACGCCGGGTCACGATCCGGTCACGGAGGCCCGGCGATCTCGCCGCCCGGGCCGCCGCCGCTGCGATCAGACGCCTTGGACGTGCGGGGCTTCGTCGACCGAGAGGTCTCCCGAGACGCGGCCCCGGGACAGGCGCCCCATGACCGCGGCGATCGCGCCGTCGCCGGTCACGTTCGTCGCGGTGCCGAAGGAGTCGATCGCGATGTACGAGGCGATCATCAGCCCCACCGCGGCCTCGCTGAAGCCGAGCATCGAGGAGAGGATGCCGGCGGCCGCCATGATCGCGCCGCCGGGGACGCCCGGTGCCGCGATCATCACCACGCCGAGCATCAGCACGAAGCCGGCGAGCGCCCAGATGTCGATCGGCATGCCCGTCACGAGCATGATCGCCACGGAGAAGGTGGTGATCTTCAGCGTCGAGCCGGCGAGGTGGATGGTCGCGCACAGCGGCACCACGAAGCCGGCGACCGCCTCGGGCACCCCGTTGCGCTTGGTGCACTCGAGGGTGACCGGGATGGTCGCGGCGGAGGAGCTGGTGCCGAGCGCTGTCATGTAGGCCGGGGCCATGGTCCACAGCATCCGCAGCGGGTTCTTCCCCACGGCGAGCCCGGCGACGGTGTACTGCGCCAGGAGCACCACCACGGTCATGGCGAACACCAGCAGCACCACGGCGAGGAAGGTGCCGATCACGGTCCAGATCTGGCCGTTCATGGTCAGGCCCAGGAACATGCCGAAGATGTAGACCGGCAGCAGCGGGATGATGACCGCCTCGATGGTGCGCACCACGATCGTGCGCAGCTGCTCGAAGCTCTCCTGGAGGGCGCCGCGGCGCACCAGCGTCAGACCGATGCCGAGGCAGAAGGCGAGCACCAGCGCGGTCATCACCTCGATGACCGGCGGGATCTCGATCGAGAAGTACGGGGCGATCGCGGAGTCCTCGGGGTTCTCGAGGCTCACCACCTCGGCGCCGTCGAGCATCCGCGGCAGCACCAGCAGGGACAGCGCGAGGGCGAAGAAGCCGCAGACGATCGTGGAGAGATAGGCGACGCCCGCCGTGGCGGCGAGCAGCTTCCCGGCGCCGCGGCCGAGCTCGGCGATCGCCGGGGTCACGAGGCCCACGATGATCAGCGGGATGAGGAAGCCGAGGAAGCCCGAGAAGAGGCCGTTGAAGGTGGTGAAGACCCGGGCGATCGCCTCCGGCATCACCAGGCCCAGCAGGATGCCGAGCACGATCGCGACCGCGATCCGCGGCAGCAGGCCGAATCGGGGACGACGCGGAGCGGCCGGGCCCGCGGGGTCGGGAGCGACGGTGCTCTCGGCAGGGGTGTCGACGGAGTTCATGGCAGTCCGGTTCAGGAGGAGGGGGGCGGGACCGCCACAGGCTACTGCTCCGGGACCCCGCTGGAGCGACCGACCGATCGCACCCCCTTGCGGCATGCCTCGCGGATGGCTACTGTCGCGCGGGTGTCCGTGCACTGGAGGGTCGCCGTCGCCGCCTTCCGGCAATACTCGACCTACCGCCTCGCCACCGCCGCCGGGGTGTTCACCAACTCGGTGTTCGGACTGATCCGGGCCTCGATCCTGTTCGCCGCGATCGCGACGGCCGACGGCGAGCTGGCCGGGTACACCGCACTGCAGGCCGCGACCTACGTGTGGCTCGGACAGGCGCTGCTCGCCCCGATCGAGGCCTTCGGGACCCGCGAGGTGTCACAGCGGGTGCACCATGGCGACATCGCCGTGGACCTGCTCCGCCCGGTGCCCTTCCTGACCCTCTTCTACGCGCAGAAGCTGGGCCGCTCCTCGTTCCTGCTGCTGGGGCGGGGCCTGCCGCCGTTGCTGATCGGCGCTCTGATCACGGGGCTGGCCCTGCCCGAGGATCCGCTGTCCTACCCGCTGGGGCTGCTCTCGCTGCTGCTCGCGATCACGCTCGCCTTCCTCGCGGACATGCTCGTGAACCTCGCGGCCTTCTGGCTCGTGGAGACCCGCGGGCTGTCGGTCGTGTACATGGCGGTGATGAACCTGCTGTCCGGGTTCCTGATCCCGATCGTCTGGTTCCCCGACTGGCTGCTCGCGATCGCGCGCGCTACCCCCTTCCCCTCGATGATCCAGACACCGATCGACACCCTCTCGGGGAGGATCCCCGTCGCGGAGGCGGCGGGCCTGGTCGCGGTGCAGGCGGGCTGGATCGCGGTGCTCGCCCTCGCCGCGTGGGCGGTGCTCCGCGCCGGGGTGCGCAGCCTGGAGGTGCAGGGTGGCTGAGCGCACCGACCCCGCCGGCCGGCCCGACCCCGCGGACCGGCCGGTCTCGACGCCGCGGATGATCTGGATGCTGTACGCCTCCCGGATCCGCTCGCAGGCGACCTTCCGCACCAGCTTCCTCGCCGACGTGCTGGGTCAGCTGCTGGTGGTCGGCATCGAGTTCCTCGAGCTGTGGGTGATCCTCACCCGGGTCGGCACTCTCGGCGGCATGACCCTCGCCCAGGTCACGGTGGTCTACGGGCTCGGCGCCCTCGCCTTCGGCCTCGCCGACATGCTCTTCGGGGAGACCGACTCGCTCTCCGCCGCGATCCGCTCGGGCAAGCTCGAGACCCTGCTGCTGCGCCCGGTGCCGATGCTGCTGCAGATCTCGAGCCTGGACCTGTCGCTGCGGCGCATCGGGCGGATCGGCGTGGGCCTGGTCATGTACGTCGCGGCGCTCGTCGTCGCCGACTTCTCCCCCCGCCCGGAGACGCTGCTGCTCGCCGTGATCGCGCCCCTCGCGGGCGCCGCGATCTTCGGCGGGCTGTTCGTGCTCGCCGGCGCCCTGCAGTTCTGGCTGATCGACGGGCGCGAGTTCGCGAACGCCTTCACCTACGGGGGCAACTACGTCGCCACGACGCCCGGCGCGGTGTTCGCCCTGCCACTGCGGGCCTTCTTCACCTTCGTCATCCCGGCGACCCTGGTCGCCTACGCCCCCACCCTCGTCCTGCTGGACCTGCCCGGTCCCGCGCTGATCCCGACGTCGGCCGGCTGGGCGGGCGCGCCCGCCGCCGTGCTGGTGTGGATCCTCGCGGCCGTGCTCTGGCGGGCGGGGGTCCGCAGATACACAGGAGCCGGCGGATGAGCACCCCCGAACCCACCAGACCCGATGCCGCCACCGCGCCCGTCGCCCCCGCCGTCGTGCTCGAGGGCCTGCGGCGGGACTACACGGTCCGCGCGGCCGATCCCGGCGAGCGTCGCCGGCGCCGCCGAATCGTGCGCGCCGTCGACGACGTCTCCCTGCGCATCGAGCGCGGGGAGGCGGTGGGCTTCGTCGGCGCGAACGGCGCCGGGAAGTCGACCACCATCAAGATGATGACCGGGATCCTGCGGCCGACGGCGGGGTCGGTGCGGGTGCTCGGGCGCGATCCGGTGCCCGAGCGGCGCCGTCTGGCGCGCGAGATCGGTGTGGTCTTCGGGCAGCGCTCGCAGCTGTGGTGGGACCTGCCGCTGCGGGAGTCCTACGGGATCCTCGGCGCCATGCACCGCCTGACGGAACGGCAGCGCGAGGCCCGGCTCGAGCGGCTGGTCGAGGGGCTCGGCCTCGCGAGCTTCCTCTCCCGCCCGGTGCGCCAGCTGTCCCTCGGCCAGCGGATGCGCGGCGAGGTCGCGGCGGCGCTGCTGCACTCCCCCGAGCTGGTGGTGCTCGACGAGCCGACGATCGGCCTGGACCTGGTCTCGAAGGAGGGGCTGCGCCGGTTCCTGCGCGAGGACCGGGCGGAGCGGGACTCGACGCTCTTCCTCACCACCCACGACATGGGCGACGTGGAGCGGCTCTGCGAGCGGATCGTCGTGGTCAGCGAGGGCACGGTCGCCTACGACGGCTCCCTCGAGGACTTCCGCCGGCATCTCGGAGCGCCGCGCGAGCTGATCGTCGACCTCGCCGCTCCGCGGGACCGCCTCGAGCTGCCGCCCGGGGTGCAGGAGGCCGGGGTCGAGGCCGACGGGATCCGGCACCGGCTCCGCTTCTCGGGGCAGGAGCACACGGTGCCGGGGATCCTCGCCGCGATCGGGGCCCAGGCGGAGGTGCGCGACCTCTCCCTCAGCGAGCCCGCGATCGAGGATCTCGTGCGGCGGATCGCCCAGAGCGGCCCCGCAGTCTGACCTTCGCGGGCCCTCCGCCCCACGTCGTCACACGTCTTCCCCTGCCACCTGCGATGTCACAGACTGGGCGGGGTCATAATGGACGACTACCCCCGCGCGAAGGAGGACCATGGCCCGCTCGTACGCCACCGTCGGTCAGATGCTCACCTATGCCGTCGACCGAGCCTCCTCCTCCCCGGATCTCGAGAACTGGTCCGAGCGCAATGTGCGCGTCGAGGTGATGCTGCGCCACATGCTCGAGTTCGTGCTGATGTCCCCGCGCAGCCGCGGCGCCTTCCTGCGCGTGGTGGGTCGCACGGAGCACACCACCGGCTCGATCACGGCTGCCCCGCGGCTGCGTCGCTCCTCCCCAGACCTCGTCGCCGAGCTGCTCCCCTCGGACACCGAGAGCGACGACGGGGCGCGCCTGGCGATCTCGCTGCGCGTCGGCGGTCCCTTCTCGACCGGCCAGCTGCAGCAGATGCGGACGGCGCTGGGATCCTCCCCGCAGCATCTGCTGCTCGCGATCGCCCGCCACACCGATCGGGCCGAGCTCGACGGACCGGTGCCGGACGGCGTCGTCGCCACCAGCTGGGCGCGCGTCGGCCGCCGCATGCCGAAGGCGGATCCCGGTCACGCCCATCTCTGGGAGACCCTCGGCGAGGTCGGCGAGAACGCGGGCCGACCCGTCGTGCAGTTCCCCGTGGACGCGAAGCGCCTGCTCACCGACAAGGACACCGCCCGCGAGTTCCGCGCCCACCTCGACGTGCTGCACCATGCCTCCCGGACCCTGTTCGGCACCAGTCCCCGCTTCTCCACCCGCCGCGGTCAGACCGACGCCCACCTGCAGGCCGGCGTGGGCCGCACCCGCACCGGCCTCGAGTTCGGGGAGACGGACCACGGCTCCCCCGTGCACTTCCTGCGCACCGGCCAGTCGCCGGTCCCGCTCGGCATCGGCGCGCTGGTGGACGAGGCGGACCGTGCCGACGCCGAGGAGCGGCTCGCGCAACTGACCCGGCGGACGGCCTGGCGCACCGAGGCCGGCTCCCCGCCTGAGACGGGCGAGCTGATCGGCGAGCCCGCCTCCTCCGCCGTCGAGGGCGCCCGGCTGCTGCTGTGGGCGGTGCTGAACCCGATGCTGCTGCGCGACCGCGGCTTCGACCTCGCCCCCGCCCGCCGCCAGCCCGCCCTGACCGCGACCTCCTTCGGGGTGCGCCTGGTGCAGCGCGGCGATGACTCCGGCACCGAGTACCGCCTGTGGGTGGGCGGCTCGCGCGAGTGGCGGAATCTCATCCCGCGGGTCACCCGCGAGGAGACCCCGGACCGGCCGTCCGAGACCTACGCGGTCGCGCCCCGCAAGAGCCAGTCGACGGCGGACTTCGTCTGGGAGGTCCACAAGGCGCTGCGCTCGCTGACGATCCGCTGAGGTACGGTCCCGGGCCCCCGGCCCCCGTCCCTCCGGCGCACAATGGAGCCATGGTGACCCCCGAGGAGACGCAGGTCCTGCACGGCGAGTACAAGGTGCGGGGAGGGAAGCTGGTCGCCGTCGACGTGACGGCGGAGGACGGCCGGATCGCCTCCGCGCACGTCTTCGGCGACTTCTTCCTCGAGCCCGACGAGGCGCTCGAGGACCTGAACTCCGCCCTGAGGGGCATGCCCACCGAGGCGACCGCCGCCGAGCTCGCCGCCGCGATCACCGACCGCCTCGCCGGGCGCCCCGAGCCCGTGCAGATGATCGGCTTCGACGCCGAGGCGGTCGCGATCGCGGTGCGCCGCGCGCTCGGGCACGCCTCGAGCTGGGAGGACCTGACCTTCGAGGTGATCCCTCCCGTCGTGCTGCCGCCCGTGATGCACGTGGCGCTCGACGAGGTGCTGCCGCTCGAGATGGTCGCCGGTCGGCGCGGGCCCACCTTCCGCCTCTGGGACTGGGACTCGCCGCTCGTGGTGATCGGCTCCTACCAGTCGCTGCGCAATGAGATCGACCCCGAGGGCGCGGCACGGCACGGCATCGGCGTGGTGCGGCGCATCACCGGCGGCGGCGCCATGTTCATGGAGCAGGGCAACTGCATCACCTACTCCCTGGTCGTCCCCACCTCGCTGGTGGAGGGGCTGAGCTTCGAGCAGGCCTACGCCTATCTCGACGACTGGGTGATGGGCGCCCTCGCCGAGATCGGGGTGAAGGCCCGCTACGTGCCGCTCAACGACATCGCCTCCGAGCAGGGCAAGATCGGGGGCGCGGCCCAGCGCCGTTTCGCGGGCGGCGTGCTGCTGCACCACGTGACGATGAGCTACGACATCGACGCCGCCAAGATGGGCGAGGTGCTGCGGATCGGCCGCGAGAAGCTCTCCGACAAGGGCACCCGCAGCGCGAACAAGCGCGTGGACCCGATGCGCTCCCAGTCGGGACTGGCCCGGGAGCGGATCATCGACGGGTTCCTGGACTACTTCCGCGCCCGCTACGACACGACCGAGTCGACGTACACCGAGGACGAGCTCGCGCGAGCCCGGCAGCTCGTCGAGACGAAGTTCGGCACCGAGGAGTGGACCGCGCGGGTGCCGTGACGCGACAGCGCTCACACTGCCGACGCCTGCGTTGCACCGCTCCGCAGACCTGGAACAATGTCCCGCATGACCGACACCGCATCGCGCCCTGACGCCCAGACCTCGATCCCCGATCGTCCCTCCCTCGAGGGCCTCGAGGAGAAGTGGGACGGCGTATGGAGCGAGCAGCAGCTGTACGCCTTCGATCCGGAGACCACCCGTGATCAGGTGTTCAGCGTCGACACCCCGCCGCCCACGGCCTCGGGTTCCCTGCACGTCGGCCATGTCTTCGGCTACTCGCAGGCGGACATGATCGTCCGCTACCAGCGCATGCGCGGGAAGAACATCTTCTACCCGTTGGGCTGGGACGACAACGGCCTGCCCACCGAACGCCGGGTGCAGAACTACTACGGCGTGCGCTGCGATCCGTCGCTGCCCTACGACCCTGACTTCACGCCCCCGCAGGAAGGCGGCGACAACAAGTCGGCGAAGGCCGCGAACCAGCTGCCGATCTCCCGCCGCAACTTCATCGAGCTGTGCGAGCGCCTCACCGAGATCGACGAGAAGTCCTTCGAGGACGTCTTCCGCGCCCTCGGCCTCTCCGTCGACTGGAACCACGGCTACCAGACCATCAACGCCCACTCCCGCGCGACCTCCCAGCGAGCCTTCCTGGAGAACCTCGCCGCCGGCCAGGCGTACCAGTCCGAGGCCCCCACCATGTGGGACGTCACCTACCGCACCGCCGTCGCCCAGGCGGAACAGGAGGATCGCGACCGCGAGGGCGCCTACCACCGCCTCGGCTTCACCCGCACGGACGGCTCCGGCGAGAAGGTCGTCATCGCGACCACCCGCCCCGAGCTGCTACCCGCGTGCGTGGCCCTCGTCGCCCACCCCGACGACGAGCGCTACCAGGGCCTGTTCGGCACCACCGTCACCTCGCCCCTGTTTGGTGTCGAGGTGCCCGTGCTCGCCCATCCCCTCGCCCAGCCCGACAAGGGCGCCGGCATCGCGATGATCTGCACCTTCGGCGACGCGAACGACGTCACCTGGTGGCGCGAGCTCGAGCTGCCCACCCGCTCGGTGATCGGCCGCGATGGCCGCTTCCTCCCGGAGACACCGTGGATCACCTCCCCCGAGGGGCAGGCGAACTACGCCGAGCTCGCCGGGCTCACCGTGTTCAGCGCGCAGAAGCGCGTGGTGGAGATGGCGACGGAGTCCGGCGACCTCACCGGCGAGATCGAGAAGATCTCCCACCCGGTGAAGTTCTACGAGAACGGCGACAAGCCGCTCGAGTTCGTGACCTCCCGCCAGTGGTACCTGACCAACGGCGGCCGCGACCAGTCCGAGGGCGGCCTGCGCGATGCGCTCATCGCCCGCGGCAAGGAGCTGACCTGGCACCCCGCCCACATGGAGTCCCGCTACCGCAACTGGGTCGAGGGCCTCGCCGGTGACTGGCTGATCTCCCGCCAGCGCTTCTTCGGCGTGCCCTTCCCGGTCTGGTACGGCGTCGGCGCCGACGGCGAGACGGACTACGACGCCGTGCTGACCCCGTCCGTGGACCGGCTCCCGATCGACCCGACGATCGACGTGCCCGAGGGCTTTACCGAGGAGCAGCGGAACCAGCCCGGCGGCTTCGTCGCGGACCCGGACATCCTCGACACCTGGGCCACGTCCTCGCTCACCCCGCAGCTCGCGGGCGGCTGGAACTCCGACGCAGAGTCCGATGGGCTCTTCTCGAAGGTCTACCCGATGGACCTGCGCCCCCAGGGCCACGACATCATCCGCACCTGGCTGTTCTCCACGATCGTCCGCTCGCACCTGCAGCAGGACGCCCTGCCGTGGAAGCATGCCTCGATCAACGGCTGGATCCTGGACCCGGACCGCAAGAAGATGTCCAAGTCCAAGGGCAACGTCGTCACCCCCATCGGCCTGCTGCAGCAGCACGGCTCCGACGGCGTCCGCTACTGGGCCGGCCGGGCCCGCCAGGGCGTGGACACCGCCTTCGACGAGGGCCAGATGAAGATCGGCCGTCGTCTCGCGATCAAGATCCTCAACGCCTCGAAGTTCGCGCTCGGCTTCGGCGAGGCCCCCGCCGATCCGGCGGGCCGCCTGGCCGCCGATCCCGCCGTCGTCACCGATCCGCTGGACCGGGCGCTGCTGGCGAACCTCGCCGAGGTCGTCGAGCAGTCCACCGTCGCCTTCGACGACATGGACTACGCGCGGGTGCTCGAGCTCGTCGAGCCCTTCTTCTGGGCCTTCTGCGACGACTACATCGAGCTGGTCAAGGAGCGCGCCCACGGCAACTCCGCGACCGGGCAGGCCGGAGCGGACTCCGCGCGGGCCGCGCTCGCGATCGCGCTCGAGGTGCAGCTGCGGCTGTTCGCCCCGGTGATCGTCTTCGCGACCGAGGAGGTGTGGTCGTGGTGGCGGGACGGCTCGGTGCACACCCAGCCCTGGCCCGAGGCCGCACCCCTGCGCGAGGCCGCCGCGGGGCAGGACGCCGCCCTGCTCGACGCGGTCGCCCAGGCCGCGATCGTGGTGCGCCGCCTGAAGTCCGATGCGAAGGTCTCGCAGAAGACGCCGGTGCTCTCCGTGACGGTGCGCGCTCCGCAGGCCACGGCCGCACACCTCGAGGCCGCGCGCGACGACCTGATGGCACTGGGCCGGATCGAGGCGCTCGAGATCGTCGGCGGTGAGGTCGAGGGCATCACCACCGAGGACGCCGTGCTCGGCGAGCCGCCGGTGAAGCAGCCGCGCAGCGGCCAGGGCGCCGCGTCCTGACCGGGGGATCGATCGGTCCCCGATGAGTGCTCGCACCTATCGCAGCGGGTCGGCGACGATGCTGCGCGTCGTCGGCCCGCTGATCGCCGTCGTCGACATCCTCGTGTTCGTGCCGCTCCCGGTGCTGCTGTGGCTCTCGAGCGAGGACGCCTCGGTGCTGCTGATGCTGCTGTTCGTCCCGATCGGCGTGATCGCCGGGGTGTTGCTGTTCCTGGCGGGACAGCGCTCCTCGGTCACGGTCAGCACGGAGGACGTCTCCTGGCGGACTCTCACCAGCGCCCGCCGCACGGTTCCCTTCTCGGCGGTGCGCGGGGTGGAAGTGCCCACGGCACGGCGGGGTCCCACCGGGGTGCGCCTTCACCTGCTGGACGGGAACATCGTGGCCGTCGGCGCCCTGGCCATGTCCTCCGGAGAGGGCGGCAACTCCGCCGACGGCGGCTACCTCCGTGCCGCGCAGGCGATCACTGCGGCGCACGCCGCGTGGTGGGCGCGCCACCCCGGCCACCGCTGAGGCGGATCCCGGCCGACGAGCCGCTCCGCCCCGGGGCCTCGCCCCCGAGGGCGAGGGTCATCAGTCGAACGGGTTCAGGGAGCTGACGGTGCTGCTGACCGCACTGCTCGCGCTGTCCCAGGCACCGGAGGCATCCGAGATGGCGTCGTCGATGTCGTAGTCGCTGGGGGTGAAGGTGTTGACGATCTGATTGGGGTGGATGGCGAGGCTCGTACTGCCGCCCAGCCCGAGCTCGACCGCGAGCTGCCCGCCGACGTTCACCGAGATCTCGTCGGTCGAGACGGTCGCGCCGGCGGAGGCTCCGGCTCCGGCCCCGGCCTTCTCGCTGATCGACGTCGAGGAGGAGAACCATCCGCCCGGACTGGTGCTCTCGTAGGTCTGAGTGACCTGGCCGCCGGCGAAGGCGTTCGCGCCGCCGCCGATCGTGAACCCGTTGGCCTGGCCGTCCTCGTTCCGGGTGACGTGGGCGTAGCTGTAGGCGTTCGCGTTGGCGCCGACGTAGGCGTCGGTGGTGATGGTGCTGGAGGACCCGAAGGGCCCGTCGAGCGTCGCGCTCTGCGAGGCGTACAGGCCCGAGCCCGCCTTCGCGCCGTACGAGTAGCCGTCGGGCCCGACGGTGCCGCCGGCCTCGACGTACGCCTCCGCCCCGACCCGGTGGCTGGTGGTGAGCCCCGTTCCGAAGGGTCCGTTCAGCTGGGTCTCGACCCCCGCCTCGAGGTTCCCACGGGCGCCGATGGTCGCAGTGGTGTTGCCGTACGGGTCGGTGGTGACGTTGGTGCCCGCGCTGTAGTTCGCCCCTGCGTGCACGTCCACGTAGCCGGCGTCGTTGCTGATCTCCTGACCGGGCAGGAGCTCCGGGTTCCAGGTGAAGTCGTCCCCGATGGGGCGCTGCTCCCCGAAGGTGGTGCCCCGGGTCGAATAGCCCTGGTCGCCGTAGAAGAACGGCGGGGCCGGGGGACCCGACGGCGTCGGCAGGGGGAAGGGCGGGAAGGACGGGAAGGGCCCACCGGACCCGAACGGCCCACCGGGCCCGAAGGGACCACCCGGACCGAAGGGCCCACCGGGGCCGAGGGGACCGAAGGGGCCGGGGAGCGGGAAGGGGAAGGGCAGCGGCAGCCCGAAGGGGCCGTGTCCTGGTCCTGCCCCACGGCCGTTCTCGGAGGCGCTGTCCTGCTCCTCGGCGTGCTCGCGCAACTGGTCGGCGCGCGCCTGCAGCTCCTCGGCCCGCGCGGAGATCCCCGCCCGCACCTGGGAGGTCCACCGCTCCCGGAAGGCGTCGGCGTCGGGCCCGTTCCAGTCGACCGAGGCGATCAGTGCCGAGGTGGTGCCGAGGAGGTCATGCAGCGTGCCCGCCTCGCGCCGGCAGGCCTCCGCCTGCGTGCGCAGCTGCTCGGTGTCCGCTCCGAGGAACCCGCTCATCTCGTCCCCTCCCCTGACCCGCCCCGTCGGCGGATGCTCGTCCCTGATCTGAGAAGGAGCCTAGGGCGGATGCCCGGCACCGCCCATGGGGAGCACTCCCCATTTCGGGCGACGGGCGGTCAGCGCACGATCTCGCGGCGGCCGGCGTCGACGCGCCTCGTCCAGCCGCGGCGATCGAGATGCTCGAGCAGCGGGATCGCGACCCGGCGGGTGGTGCCGAGCGCCTGCCGCGCGGTCGAGGCGGTGAAGGGCTGCTCCAGCCGGGCGAGCTCGCGCATGGCGAGGGCCGCCGCGGCCGGCAACAGCACCACCTCGCCCGGCAGGCGCAGGATCCGCTCCTGCCGGGCCGCGGCGGCGAGCTGCTCCGGTCCGAGACCCAGGGCGGCGAGTTCCTCCGCCTCGGGAGCGGCGAAGGGAGTTGCGCGCATCCGCTCCTCGAGCCGGGTGATCGCCGCCTCGGCCTGACCGAGCCCTCCCGCACGCACCGGATCGACGAGCCGGCCGTCCCGCTCGACGAGGCTCGCGGCGCGCAGCAGGCTCGGGAGCAGCGCGGGGCCGAGCGCGGCGGGCAGCGGCGGGGTGGCGGGCCCTGCGGTGCCGGCCCGCGTACCGGTCCGGGCATCGTCCCGGCGGGCGGCGAGCGCGTCGAGGGCGGCCTTGAGCGGCAGCCCGGCCGAGAGCGGACGGGCCGTGTGCTCGGCGTCGACCAGCTCGGCGAGACGCCGCGACCAGGCCACCTGCGCCTCGCGGTCCACCAGCAGATCTCCTGCGCGCGCGATCCCCTCGGGCAGCGGGTCCGGGAGGCGGACCCCCTGCCGGACGAGCCGCCCGGACGGCACCGCCCCGTGGCGGAGGATGATCCCGGCGGCATCCCCGTCGGCCCCGATCCCCGCGAGCGCAGCGGCCCGACGGGCGGCGTCCCCACGACGGGTCAGCACGGGCGGGTCGACGTCGAGCACCAGAGCGCCGCCGAGCAGCGGGTGCTCGCCGCTGCCGCGCAGCACGATCCGGTCGCCGCAGCGCAGCGGCAGCGGCCGGTCGAGGGTGAGGCGGGCGTGGGGACCGCCGAGGGGGCGCAGACGCACCGGCACCGCGGCGGTGCCCGCATGGGCGACGAGCTCCGCGGGCGCCGCGCCGAGGTCGTCCAGCGCGCCGCGGACGTCGACCCGGGCGTCGACGACACCGATCAGATCCCAGGCCCCGGGGGTGAGCAGGGCGTCGCCACGGTGGATCGAGCCGGCCTCGGCACCGCGCAGGTTCACGGCAGTGCGCCGCACGGGTCCGAGCTGCTCGGCGTCCTCGCCGCCGGACTGCAGGGCGCGCACGGTGGTGCGTCGCGCCTGGCCCGCGCCGACCAGGTCCAGCTCGTCGCCGACCCGCAGGGTGCCCGCGCCGAGGGTGCCGGTGACCACGGTGCCCGCGCCGGGGAGCGAGAAGGAGCGGTCGACCCACAGGCGCACGTCGGCGGTCTCGTCGGGGGTCCGCGCTCCGGCGACGACCTCGTCGAGCACCTCGCGCAGGGTCTCCATCCCCTCCCCCGTGCGGGCGGAGACCGCGACCGCGGGGACGTCCGCGAGGCCGGTGCCCGCGAGCTCCTCGCGGGCGCGGGCGGTGACCTCGAGGGTCCGGTCCGGGGCGAGGTCGGTGCGGGTGATCACGAGCAGGCCCTGGTCGAGGCCGAGGGCGGCGATCGCGTCGCGGTGGTCGGAGGACTGAGCGCTCCAGCCGCCGTCGGCGGCCACGACGAAGCAGACCAGCGGGGCGGGGCCGAGGCCCGTGAGCATCGTGGCGAGGAAGCGCTCGTGCCCGGGGACGTCCACGAACGCGATCTCCCGCCCGGAGGGGAGTGTGGTCCCGGCGAAGCCGAGTTCGATCGTGAGTCCGCGCCGCCGCTCCTCCGCGAGGCGGTCCGGTTCGATGCCGGTCAGGGCGCGGACCAGGGTGGACTTGCCGTGATCGACGTGGCCGGCGGTCGCGATCACCTGGCTCATGGGGCGGGGGTCTCCGCCGCGAGGCGGGCGCGGGCGGCGAGCACGGCCCGCTCGACCGCGCCGTCCTCGGCCTTGGGCACGCAGCGCATGTCGAGCAGGCAGGCGCCGTCGCGGACGGTGCCGACCACGGCCGGATCGCCGGTGCGCAGCGGGGCGGCGAGCTCCTCCTCGAGCGCGACCGCCCAGCCGGGCAGGGGCACCCCGACCCCTCCCCCGCCGCCGACGCGCCCGTCGTGCGCCCGCAGCTCCCCGCCGAGCCGGGCGGCGAGGCGCGCGCTGCGCTCCCGGAGCGCCTGCGGATCGGCGCGCAGGGCGGCGAGCACCGGCGGGACGGGCCCGCGGAGGGTCGCCTCGAGCGCGGCGAGGGCGAGCTTGTCGGCGCGGACGGCGCGGGCGAGGGGGTGACGGGCGAGGCGCGCGATGATCTCCGCCCGCCCCAGCAGAATCCCCGCCTGCGGCCCGCCGAGGAGCTTGTCCCCGCTGGCCAGCACCAGGTCGGCGCCGGCCTCGAGGGCGCCGGCGGCATCGGGCTCGGCGGGCAGGGCCGGTTCGGGGCGCAGCAGGCCGGACCCGAGATCGGCGATCAGCGGCAGGTCGTGCTGGTGGGCGATCGCGGCGAGCTCCGCGATGCCGACGCCGCTCGTGAATCCCTCGAGGCGGAAGTTGCTCGGGTGCACGGTGAGGATCGCGCCCACGCCGGGGCTCCCCTCCGCACCGCCGTCCGCTCCCGTCGGTCCCGCAGCGCAGGCTGCCCGGAAGTCCTCGGCGTGGGTACGGTTGGTGCTGCCCACCTCGCGGATGCGCACCCCGGTGGAGGCGACGAGATCGGCGAGGCGGAAACCGGCGCCGATCTCGACGAGCTCCCCGCGGCTCCACAGCACCTCGCGCCCGCCGGCGAGCGCGGTCGTCGCGAGCATCAGGGCGGCCGCCGCGTTGTTCACGACCAGCGCGTCCTCGGCGGCGGGGCAGGCGGCGAGGAGCGCCGCGCGGGCGGCGGCGCCGCGCCGCGAGCGCATCCCGGTTGCCAGGTCGAGCTCGACGTCGGTGTACCCCGCGACGTCCTGGAGGGCCTGCCTCGCGGCGTCCGAGAACGGGGCCCGGCCGAGGTTCGTGTGCACGAGCACTCCGGTGGCGTTCAGGACGGGGCGCAGCGATCCGGCGGAGCGGGGGGCGAGCGCGGCGAGCACCGCGTCGCGGACGCCCTCGGGGGCGATCTCGCCGCGTCGGGCGCGGTCCTGCGCCCCCTGGACCGTGCGCCGCAGCACGGCCGCGCCGAGGCTCGCCCCGGCCGCGGCGATCTCGGGATCGGCGAGCAGATGGTCGGTGCGGGGGATCCGGCGGCGCGGGTCCTCGCCGATGCCGGCCCCGGGGCCGACGCCGGCGCTCGACGATGATGCGCGCACGGGACCTCCTCGTCGCGCTGCTCGCGCGGGCGGGGCCGACGGACGTCGACCGCGGACGGTGTGGCGGAGGCGGACGGGAATCGAACCCGCCGGACCGAGATGCTCGGTCCCACCAGTTTTGAAGACTGGGGCGACCACCAGGTCGCAGACGCCTCCATCGCCCACGCTATCACCGCCTCACCTGCCGCTTCACGGGGACGGCTAGGCTCGGGGCATGGTTGCCGACGACCTCCCCCCGACCGCTCCCGACACCGCTCCGACAGCGATCGGCGCACCTGCTCCTGTGGTCCCCGCGCTGCCGGGTCCCCGGATCCGCCTGACCACCATGGCGCACGGCGGCGGCTGCGCCTCGAAGCTCCCGCCGGGCGAGCTCGAGGACGTCGTCCTGGGACTGACCGGGCAGCGGTACGACCAGGTGATCGTGGGGCTCGACGACGGCGACGACGCCGCCGCGGTGCGGATCGGCGGACCGGACGGGGAGACCGCCGTGCTCTCCACCGCGGACTTCTTCACCCCCGTCGTCGACGACCCCTACGACTGGGGGCGGATCGCGGCCGCGAACGCGCTCAGCGACATCTACGCGATGGGGGGTGAGCCCGTGGTCGCGATCAACCTCGTCGGGTGGCCCCGCGGCGTGCTGCCCTATGAGCTGCTGCAGGAGGTGCTCGCGGGCGGTCTCGCGATCGCGCAGCAGGCCGGGGTCCCGGTCATCGGCGGCCACTCGGTGGACGATCCCGAGCCGAAGTACGGCATGGCCGTGACCGGCACCGCTCCGGCGAATCGCCTGCTGCGCAACGACGCCGCGGAGCCGGGCCTGCCGCTCACCCTGACCAAACCGCTCGGGGTGGGCCTGCTGAACAACCGCATGAAGACCACCGGCGAGGTCTCCGCCGCGGCGATCGAGGTGATGACCACGCTGAACCGCGAAGCGTCCCGGGCGGCGCTGGCCGCCGGAGCCCGCGCGGCGACGGACGTGACGGGATTCGGGCTGCTCGGGCACCTGGCGAAGATGGCCCGGGCCTCCGGGGTCGGCGCCGTGATCGAGCGGGGCGCGGTGCCGCTCGTCGACGGGGCGGCGGAGGCGCTGCGGGACGGCTTCGTCTCCGGCGGGACGCGGCGGAACCTCGACTGGGTGCGGCCTGCGGTCGAGGCGGGTCTCGGGATCACCGAGGACGATCTGCTGCTGCTCGCCGATGCGCAGACCTCGGGCGGGCTGCTCGTGGTCGGCGAGGTGCCCGGATACCCGGTGATCGGCGAGACGGTCGCGGGCTCCGGGATCCGGGTGCGCTGACCGAGCTCCCGCCGCCCGCTCAGCCGGCGGTGGTGATCGAGTCGTCGGTGATGCCGGCGGCGCGGCGGGCCGCCAGGCGCGCCTTCTGCGGCTCGATCACGCGACGCGGGTCCTTCACGGACTCGAGGCCGGCGTGCAGCACGCCGAAGCGGGTCAGCGCCGAGGCGGTGAGCAGCGCGGCGCCGCTCGCGACCGAGAGCGCGCGGCTGCGCCGCCCCAGCAGCGCCCCGATCCCGCCGACGACGGCGAGGCGCTCCGCCCAGACGAGCAGCTGCCCCGGGGCGCCGGTCTCGAGCGGCTGCCGCTCGAGCGGGTGCATCGACTCCTTCATCCGGTGCATGCTCACCACGTCCCCTGCGACCCCGGCGACCGCGAGCAGCCGCGCCGGTCCGGCCTCCTCCACCGGGGTGGTGACCATCGCGGCACCGCCGGCGGCGAGGCTCGCGGAGGAGGCGAAGAGGGCCGGGAGGTGGCCGCGGCCGGCTTCCCAGGTGGGGACGACGGTGTTGCCGAGCAGCGCCCCGGTGTACGAGGCCAGCAGCGGGGCGAGGACCGCCTGGCCGACGGAGGCCGGGCCCTCGGCGGCATGCAGCAGCGGGCGCAGAGGTCCGAGCGGCAGCCTCTCCCCCGCCAGGCGGTCGACCTCGAGCGCGCCGAGCACTCCGGAGAGCGAGCCGAAGCCGCCCACCACCCAGGTCCCCAGGCTCATCGGGCTCGTGACCTTCACGGTCCGCATCATGTTCAGGAAGCGCTCCGGACGGCCGAGGTCCTCGATGAGCGCGACGGTGCCGAGCCCGATCGTACCCAGCGCCGTGAGCCGTGCCGTGCGGCGCAGCGTCGGCCTGCCCGTGGTCTGCGCGCCGAAGGCCAGCAGGGCGGAGCCGCCCGAGACCCCGCCGAGGAACAGGTACGCGGCGATCGGGGCCTTCCACGGCGGGGCCTTGACGACGGGCCGGCCATAGTAGGAGTCGTACTCGCCGGACCGCTCGATCTCGACGTCCTCGACGACGGCACCCTCGCGGGACCCGTCGCCCATCCCGACCTCGCCGAGGCCGCGGCGACGGCGGCGTCTCCCGCCGCCGCGGCGTCGGGGCTGCTCCGGCGGTCGGTCGGCGTCGAAGGCGGTGATGCTCATCGGCGCGCTCCCAGGAAGGACAGCGCGACGGCCGCGACCATGCCCGCGGCCGCGAGGCCGGTTCGGGCGTAGGTGCGGGCCAGGGACTTCGTGGGCACCTGCGGGTCCGGCGGGAGGCCGTAGACCTCGGGCTCGTCCAGCAGCAGGAACACCGAGCCGGTGCCGCCGACGCCGTCCCGCGGGTTCGCGCCGTACAGCCGTGCCTCGGTCATGCCCCGCTCGTGCAGGTCGGCGACGCGCCGCCGGGCCTCGGCGGTGAGATCCGGGTGCTCGCCGAAGGTGATGGACTGCGTGGGGCAGGTCGCGGAGCAGGCGGGCTGCTCGCCGTCGACGAGCCGGTCGTAGCACAGCGTGCACTTGCTCGCGGTGTTGCGGCGCGGGTCCTCCTCCTCGCGCACGGCGAAGGGCGAGACGGTGCCGTCGTCGCGGCGCTCGATCACCCCGAAGGGGCAGGCGCTGACGCAGGTGCCGCAGCCGTTGCACACGTCCTGCTGGACCACCACGGAGCCGAACTCGGAGCGGAAGATCGCGCCGGTCGGGCACACGTCGAGGCATCCGGCGTTGGTGCAGTGCTTGCACACGTCCGAAGACATCAGCCAGCGGAACTCAGGGGTGTCCGGCGGGGTGCGGTCCGCCTGCGCGATGTCCCCGGCGGGCATGGCGCCGCGCGGTCCGGCGCTCCTCGGCCCGATCCCCGGCATGCCGAGGCTGACCAGCTTCCGCCCGGACTCGCGCGCCTCCTCGATCCGCTCCCGGCCCTGCTCGACGAAGGCCACGTGGCGCCAGGTGTTCGCGCCGAGCTCGCCGGTGTTGTCGTAGCTGGAGCCGAGGATCTCGAGGTTCCCGTCGATCGGGTTGCGGTTCCACTCCTTGCAGGCCACCTCGCAGGCCTTGCAGCCGATGCAGATCGAGGTGTCGGTGAAGAACCCCCGGCGCTCGTGATCGTGGCCCCAGCCGGCCTCCGCCGCGGGTCCCTCGGGTCC
The DNA here is from genome assembly GCF_036321705.1 of Brachybacterium sp. J144. NCBI lineage: Bacteria > Bacillati > Actinomycetota > Actinomycetes > Micrococcales > Dermabacteraceae > Brachybacterium > Brachybacterium sp. J144. Next base: position 7,909 of record NZ_JAZDCG010000033.1, on the reverse strand, counting down.
GGCGAGCAGGCTCATCGGTTCCTCATCTCCTTCATCGTCGGCTCCCCCGTGGGGACGGCGGTCGCCTCCTCGGGACCGCGCACCTGATGCGCCGTCCCCTCGACGACCGGTCCCGCGCCCGGCGCCCCCTCGGCTCCGTCGACCTGCGGGTGCAGCGCGGGGACCAGCCCGGCCCGCCGACGGTACTCCCGGACCAGCTCGGCCCGGCCGGCGCCGCGCGGCCGCCGCCCGGGGAGGATCGTGCAGGCGTTGTTCTTGCTGTTCTGGATCTGGGTGTTGGCGTCGAGGTTCATGCCGATCAGGTCGTTCGCCCCGTCCCCGGTCACGATCGCCTCGCTGCCCTGCCCCCAGTGGAAGGGCAGGCCGATCTGATGGACGGTCCGCTCCCCCACTCGCAGCGGCGTCATCCGCTCGGTGACCAGCACCTTCGCCTCGATGGCGTTGCGCGCCGAGATGATGGTCGCCCAGCCGTAGGGCTCGAGTCCGAGCTCCTCGGCGAGTTCCGGGGAGACCTCGCAGTACATCTCGGGCTGGAGCTCGGCGAGATAGGGAAGGAAGCGGCTCATGCCGCCCGCGGTGTGGTGCTCGGTGATCCGGTAGGTGGTGAACACGTACGGGTAGACCTCGCCGCTCGCCCCCATCGCGCCCGCCGAGCTGAGGTTGTCCTCGTCGCGGAAGGTGACGCGCGTGGGGTTGGACTGCTGCGCGTACAACGGATTGCGGATCATCGACTCGGGCGACTCGTAGTGCGTGGGCATCGGCCCGTCGACCATCCCGGTCGGGGCGAAGAGCCAGCCCTTCCCGTCGGACTGCATGATGAAGGCGTCGGTTCCCGCGAGGGCCGCGGCGCCGCCCTTGCTCGGATCCCCGGGATCGTCCGGCCGCTTGGTCGGCGGGAAGTCGGGGACGTCCTTGCCGGTCCACGTCCCGGCCTCCTCGTCCCACCAGACCCACTTCTTCCGCTCGCTCCAGGGCCGGCCGGCCGGATCGGCGGAGGCGCGGTTGTAGAGGATCCGACGGTTCGCGGGCCAGGCCCAGCCCCAGTCTGCCGCGGTCTCGTCCTGATCCTGTCCCGGGGTGCGCCGGCGTGCCCGGTTGACCCCGCCCGCCTGCACGCCGGCGTAGATCCAGCAGCCGCCCATGGTCGAACCGTCGGCCGCCATCTCCCCGAAGGAGGCGAGCGGCTGACCGGCGTTCTCCCCGGTCAGGTGGCGGCCGTTGATCTCGGCGAGGACCGCCTCGGCATCGGGCTCGCCGTGCTCGTCGACGGGATAGTCCCAGGTCAGATCCAGAATCGGTCGATCGCGCGGATCGGTCGAGTCGCGGAGCTTCTCGCGGATACGGCAGCCCAGGTCATACATGAACTCGAGGTCGCTGCGCGCATCACCGGGCGGGTCCACGGCCTTGTCGCGCCACTGCACAAGGCGCTGGGTCTGCGTGAAGGAGCCGGCCTTCTCGGTGTGGTTCGCGGCCGGGAGGAAGAACATCTCGGTGCCGATCTGCTCCGGGGACAGCTCCCCCGACTCGATCTCCGGCCCGTCCTTCCAGAAGGTCGCGGACTCGATCATGTAGAAGTCCCGCACCACCATCCATTTGAGGTGGGTGAGCCCGAGGCGCTGCAGGCGGCCGTTGGCCGAGCCGACGGCGGGGTTCTGGCCGAAGAGGAAGTATCCGTCGACCCCGCCCTCGAGCATCCGCATCACCGTCTGGTACGTGCCGTGGGCGCCGGTGAGCCGGGGCAGGTGGTGGAAGCCCCAGTCGTTCTCCGCGGTGGCGTGCTCCCCCCACCAGGCCTTCAGCAGGTTCACGGCGTAGACGTCCGCGTTCGCCCAGAAGCCCTTCTGTTCCTTCCTCCCCACGGAGCGGACGTACTCGGCGAAGTCGTCCTGGCCGGCCTTCGGCATCGGCAGGTACCCGGGGAGGATGTGGTAGAGCGTCGGGATGTCGGTGGAGCCCTGGATGGTGGCGTGGCCGCGCAGGGCCATGATCCCGCCGCCCGGACGGCCCATGTTCCCCATCAGCAGCTGCAGGATCGCGGAGGTGCGGATCATCTGCGCACCGCCCTGGTGCTGGGTCCAGCCGAGGGCGTACGCGAACATCGTCGTCTTCTCGCGACCCGAGTTCTCCACGATCGAGCGCGCCAGGAACTCGAAGTCCTCCGGGGAGATGCCGCAGGTGTCCTGCACCATCTGCGGCGTGTAGCGCGCGTAGTGGCGCTTCAGGATCTGGAAGACGGTGCGCGGGTGCTGGAGGGTCTCGTCGCGCTCGGGGAGACCGCGGGCGATGCGGTCCGGATCCCCGGCGTACGCCCAGGTGGAGTCGTCATAGGTGCCGGTCTCCGGGTCGTAGCCGGAGAACAGACCGTCGAGGTCCTCGGGATCGCCGTACTCCTCGGAGATCAGCGTCGAGGCGTTGGTGTAGGCCCGCACGTACTCGTCGAAGAACAGCTCGTTCTCGAGCACGTGCCGGATCACGCCGCCGAGCAGCACGATGTCGGTGCCGCTGCGGATCGGGATGTGCCTGTCCGCGTTCGCCGAGGTGCGGGTGAAGCGCGGATCGATGTGGATCACGCGCGCGCCACGCTTCTTCGCCTCGATCACCCACTGGAAGGCGACGGGGTGGGCCTCGGCCATGTTCGAGCCCTCGATGACGATCAGGTCAGCGTTGGCGAAGTCCTGCACCGTGTTCGTGGCTCCGCCACGACCGAACGAGGCTCCCAGACTGGGAACCGTGGCGGAGTGTCATATGCGGGCCTGGTTCTCCATCTGGATGGCGCCCGCGGCGGTGAAGAACTTCTTGATCAGATAGTTCTCCTCGTTGTCGATGGTCGCGCCGCCCAGGCTCGCGATCCCCATCGTGCGCCGCAGTGGGTGGCCCTTCGCGTCGACGTCCTCCCAGTGCTTCCGGCGCGCCTCGAGGAAGCGGTCCGCGATGATGTCCATCGCGGTGTCGAGGTCGAGCTCTTCCCACTCGGTCCCGTACGGCCGGCGGTAGCGGACCGTGGTCTGGCGGAGGGAGGAGTTGGCGAGCTGCTCGCTCGCGGCCCCCTTGGGGCAGAGCCGACCGCGGGAGATCGGGGAGTCCGGGTTGCCTTCGATGCTGAGGACGCGTCCGTCCTGGTGGTGGACGCGCTGGCTGCAGCCGACGGCGCAGTAGGGGCAGACGCTGTCGACGACGCCGTCCGCGGCGGCGGTGCGCGGCGCGATGCTGCGGGTCCGCGCGGAGGTGACGGCGGTGCCACGACCGGTCGGATCCGCTCCGCGAAGCTGCCGGATCACCGGCCAGTCGAGGAACGTGATGCGAGCCATGGCGCCGACCCTACCAGCGCGCACGCCGCGCGGCGGGAACTCCTGGCAGGTTCCCCTGCTGGTCAGGAGGCAGCGGGGTCCGACGGGCCGGGCTGCTCCGGGGAGGAGGGGTGCTCCTCTCGCAACCGCTCGTGGTGGCGGATCACCTCGGTGACGATGAAGCGCAGGAAGGCCTCGGCGAAGACGGGGTCCAGGCCCGCCTCGTCGGCGAGGGAGCGCAGACGCTGGATCTGCTGCTGCTCGCGGTCCGGATCCGCCGGGGGCAGGCCGTGAGCCGCCTTGAGCACCCCCACCCGCTGGGTGTGGGCGAAGCGCTCGGCGAGAAGGTGCACGAGGGCGGCGTCGATGTTGTCGATGCTGCGGCGCTCCCCGAGGAGCAGCTCGCGGGCGCGCTCGACGTCGTCGGGCACGAGCGGGGCGGGACGGTCTGCGCTCATCAGGCCGAGCGATCCTGGCGCTCGCGGTCGGCGCGCTCGCCGTCCGTCGCGGTGACCATGAGAGGCGCGCGCCCCTCGGTGACCACCCCGGCGGTGATCACGACCTTCGCGACGTCGTCCCGGGAGGGCACCTCGAACATGACCGGCTGCAGCGCCTCCTCGAGGATCGCGCGCAGACCGCGCGCCCCGGTCTCGCGGGCGATCGCCCTGTCCGCGATGGCCTCGAGCGCCGACTGCTCGAAGTCGAGCTCGACACCGTCCAGCGCGAACATCTTCTGGTACTGCTTCACCAGGGCATTGCGCGGCTCGGTCAGGATCGAGATGAGGGCCGGCCGGTCCAGGTTCGTCACGCTCGTGATCACCGGCAGGCGGCCGATGAACTCGGGGATGAGCCCGAACTTCAGCAGGTCCTCGGGCAGCAGCTTGGAGTAGATCTGCTCCTGCTCGAGAGGGGTGTGCAGCTCCGCGCCGAAGCCGATGCCGCGCTTGCCGATCCGCGAGCCGATGATGTCCTCGATGCCGGCGAAGGCGCCCGCGACGATGAACAGCACGTTCGTGGTGTCGATCTGGATGAACTCCTGGTGGGGGTGCTTGCGCCCGCCCTGCGGGGGCACCGCGGCGACCGTCCCCTCGAGGATCTTCAGCAGCGCCTGCTGCACGCCCTCGCCCGAGACGTCGCGGGTGATCGAGGGGTTCTCGGCCTTGCGCCCGATCTTGTCGACCTCGTCGATGTAGATGATGCCGCGCTCGGCCTTCTTGACGTCGTAGTCCGCGGCCTGCAGCAGCTTCAGCAGGATGTTCTCGACGTCCTCGCCGACATAGCCCGCCTCGGTCAGCGCGGTCGCGTCCGCCATGGCGAAGGGGACGTCGAGCATGCGCGCGAGGGTCTGGGCGAGATAGGTCTTGCCGCAGCCGGTGGGCCCGACGAGCATCACGTTGGACTTCGCGACCTCGACCGGGTCCTCATGGCTCCCGGCCTCCTCGGCCAGGGCCGCCGCCGCGGTCTTGCCGCCGTGCGCACCGGCCTCGGCGTCCTGGGCGCGCAGACGCTTGTAGTGGTTGTAGACGGCGACCGAGAGCGCGCGCTTGGCGGGCTCCTGGCCCACCACGTACTCCTCGAGGAAGTCGAAGATCTCGCGGGGGGCGGGCAGCGGCGCCTGCTCCTCGGCGGCGGGCTGCGCCGCCTGGATCTCCTCCGCGATGATCTCGTTGCACAGCTCGATGCACTCTTCGCAGATGAACACCCCGGGACCCGAGATCAGGCGCTCCACCTGCTTCTGCGACTTGCCGCAGAAGGAGCACTTGAAGACGTCCGTCCCCTCGCTCGTGCGGGCCATCTGCGTGTCCTCTCGTCAGGTGGTCGGGGGTCTGCCGGACCGATGCCCGGCAGGGCGGTCCTCGCGGTGGAGGACCTCGTCCACGGTACCGTGCGGGGCCCCGCGGATGCGGGAGGCCGCGCCCGGGGACGGAGGCGTGCCGGACGGGGCGGGGGCCAGGGCCCCCGCCCCGTCGAACTCAGCGCGCGACCTGGGCGCGGGGCTCCTTGCGGGAGGTCAGCACCTGGTCGACCAGGCCGTACTCGAGAGCGCTCTGGGCGGTGAGGATCTTGTCGCGCTCGATGTCCTTGCTCACCTGCTCGGCGGTGCGGCCGGAGTGGTGGGCGAGGGTCTGCTCGAGCCACTCGCGCATGCGCATGATCTCGTTGGCCTGGATCTCCAGGTCGGAGGCCTGGCCGCCGCCCTGACCGCCCATGGCGGGCTGGTGGATGAGGATGCGGGCGTTCGGGAGCGCGAGGCGCTTGCCCGGGGAGCCCGCGGCCAGCAGCACGGCGGCGGCGGAAGCCGCCTGGCCCAGGCACACGGTGGTGATGTCGGGCTTGATGTACTGCATCGTGTCGTAGATCGCGGTCAGCGCGGTGAAGGAGCCGCCGGGGCTGTTGATGTACAGCGTGATGTCGCGGTCCGGGTCCTGGGACTCGAGCACGAGCAGCTGCGCCATCACGTCGTCGGCGGAGGCATCGTCCACCTGCACCCCGAGGAAGATGATGCGGTCCTCGAAGAGCTTGGTGTACGGGTCCTGGCGCTTGAAGCCGTAGGCGGTGCGCTCCTCGTACTGCGGGAGCACGTAGCGGCTGGTGGGCATCGGGGTGGTGCCCGCACCGACCTGCGCGGTCGGGACGGACGGCAGCGAGCCGTAGAAACGGGGGTCGAAGGTCACGAGGTCTCCTGGCGTGGGGTGGTGTCTGCGGGTGACGGGGCGGGCGGGAGGACGGTCAGTCGTCGGTGCCGCCGCCGCCGGTGACGTCGCCCGAGCCGCTGACGATCTTGTCGATGAAGCCGTACTCGAGGGCCTCGGCGGCCGTGAACCAGTGGTCGCGGTCGGAGTCGGCGTGGATCTGCTCGACGCTCTTGCCCGTCTGCTCGGCGATCAGCTCGGCGAGCTGCTGCTTCATGGAGAGGATGAGGTCGGCCTGGATCTTGATGTCGGTGGCGGTGCCACCGAGGCCGCCGAGCGGCTGGTGCATGAGGACCCGGGTGTGCGGGGTCGCGTAGCGCTTGCCCTTGGTCCCGGACGACAGCAGGAACTGCCCCATCGAGGCCGCCATACCCATGCCGACCGTCACCACGTCGGGCTTGACGAACTGCATGGTGTCGTAGATGGCCATGCCCGCGGTGATCGAGCCGCCGGGGCTGTTGATGTAGAGGTAGATGTCCTTGTCGGGATCCTCCGCGGCGAGCAGCAGCAGCTTCGAGCAGATCGCGTTCGCGTTCTCGTCGCGCACCTCGGAGCCGAGCCACACGATGCGCTCGCGCAGCAGGCGCTGGTAAACGTTGTCGTCGAGCCCCATGGGGGTGTCCCCCATGGCGCCGCGCGGCGCGGAGGTCCTGGTGTTCTGAGAGGTCACGGTGTCTCCTTCAGGGCGGGATGGACGATGGCTCGACTCTAGGCGGTGCGCGGGGCACCCCGGGGGGCTGTTCGCCGCAGGCGCACTGGCCGAGCACGGGGCGGGAGGACGGGTCCGACGCCGGCCGCCGCTGTGTCGGGCGGTTCGCCGGATCGTCAAGCCGACCCCCCGTCGGGTCACGTCTGGTCGACCTGACGCAAAGACCCCGTCAAGTCCCCTGCCCGGCTCCGCCAAACCCCTTCGGTCGGAGGCGCACGGGCCCCTACGGTGAATCCATCACCCACGGTGACGCACTCACCCCGACAGCGGTGGTCGCACGATCCAGCACGACATCCCCGGTCGACGTGACCGGGCCCGGAAGGAACGAACCGCACTCATGGCCAAGCACAACACCCACCGGACCCCCGGTCTCGCCCGTACCCCGATCGCCGGCGCCCGCAAGGCTGCCTACGGCGTCGGCGGCGCCGCGATCCTCGGCTCCGTCCTCGTCGGCACCGCCTTCACCGGAGGCGCCGCCCAGGCCGCCCCGGCGGCCCCCGCCGCTCCCGCGCAGTCCGCCCCCGCCGCCCAGACCGCGGCCCCCTCCGCCGCCCTCGACTCGACCGAGAAGCTCCGCTGGGGCTCGCGCGGCGACAACGTCGAGGACCTGCAGAAGGCGCTCAACGACAACGGCGCCTCCCTCGAGGTCGACGGCGTCTTCGGCAAGCGCACCCACGCGGCCGTCAAGGACTACCAGTCCGCGAACGACCTGCAGGTCGACGGCGTGGTCGGCCCCCAGACCCGGGGCGCGCTGAACGGCGGCTCCTCGGCTCCGATCGGCGGCTCGGCCTCCGCGTCCTCCTCCGAGGGCTCCTCCTCCTCGAGCAGCATCGTCGACGCGGCCCGCTCGGCCGTCGGCACCCCCTACTCCTGGGGCGGCTCCAGCCTCAGCGGCATGGACTGCTCCGGCCTGGTGAACTTCGCCTACGAGGCCGCGGGCATCGACCTGCCCCGCACCTCTGGCGCGATCGCCGACGGCGGCCGCACCATCTCGCAGTCCGAGGCGCGCCCCGGCGACCTCGTCACCTGGCCCGGCCACATCGCGATCTACGCCGGCAACGGCAAGGTCATCGACGCCTCCAGCTCGAAGCAGCGCGTCGTCGAGCGCTCGATCTGGGGCAACCCGACCTTCGTCAGCTACCGCTGATCCCCCCGGCTCCGCCGGTCACGGGGCCGAGCCCCCCCAGGGGGTTCGGGCCGTTCCTCCTCCCTAGCAGGGG
>NZ_JAZDCG010000032.1:0-36412 GCF_036321705.1 Brachybacterium sp. J144 | reverse complement strand
CCCCCTTCCTAGCCGCCACGTCTACACCCCCCCCGGGGGGACTCGTCCCCGTCCCGCATCCCGGGCGGGGTCCTTGACCTCCTCGGGGCCCCGAGCGCAGGCTGAAGGACCCGAGGGTCCGCCACCCCGCCACCGCGGGTCCGGCCATCCCGAGCGCACCAGGAGCAGACATGGGCAAGGTCGCCTACGGCTTCACCGCCTCGCTCGACGGGTTCATCGCGGGCCCCGGCCACGACATGAGCTTCCTCTCCGACACCCCCGCGGCGCCCGGCGGGGCCGAGAGTGCGGCCGAGCGGCAGGCGGCCGACGAGGCGGAGCTCGCCGGACTCGCGGCAGCCGTCGGCGTGATCATCTCCGGACGGCGCGGCTACGACGCGGCCCGCGAGCAGGCGGGCGAGCGGGACGAGCTGACGGCGGAGGCCTACGGCGGGGCCTGGTCCGGCACGGAGATCATCCTGACCCACCGCCCCGAGGAGCTCGCCGCGGATCCCTCGGTGATCGCCCTCAACCTGGACGTCCGCGAGGCGATCTCCCGGGCCCGGGAGATCGCGGGGCCCCTCGACGTCCAGATCATCAGCGCCGACATCGCCCGGCAGGCCCTCGAGCACGATCTCGTCGACGAGCTGCAGGTATGGACCGTGCCGATCTTCCTGGGCGACGGGGTGCGGATCTTCGACGTGCCGGGCGGCCGACGGGTGCGCTGGGAGGCGGCCGGCACGATCGGCACCGATCCCGAGACCTGCGGGCGCCTCTACCGACCGCGCGGCCGCTGAGCGGCACGGTCCCCGTCCGCTCGGACTCTTGCCCGCACAGACGGACGGGCCGCCCTCCCCGGAGGGAGGACGGCCCGTCAGTGCCCGTCCGCGGACGGGAAAGGACTCACTTCTCGGAGTCGGCGGCCTCGTCGGCCTCGGCCGGGGCCTCGTCCTCGTCGGACTCCTCGGCCGCGGCCTCCTCCTCGGCCTCGAGCCCGAGGTCGAGCACGTCGCCGGAGGCGTTCTTGACGGTCACCTCGCGCAGCGCGACGTCGAGGGCCTTGGAGCGCTGCACCTCGCCGAAGATCTGCTCGAGCTGACCGGACTGGGCGAGCATCTGCAGCAGCTGGTTCGGCTCGATGCCGTACTGCTGGGAGAGCTGACCCATGTAGTTCATCAGGTCGTTCTGGCCGACCTGCACCTCGCGGGTGGCGTTGAGCTCGTCGAGCAGGAACTGGGCGCGGATCGCCTTGACGGTGTCCTCGCGGATCTCCTCGCCGTGCGGGTCGCCCGCCTCCTTGCCCTCGTTCTGCAGGTGGGTGAGGACCTCGTCCTCGACCAGCTGCTCGGGCACCGGGATCTCGAGTTCCTCGAGGAGCTTCTCGAGGAGGGCGTTGCGGGCCAGGGCCACGCGGTTGCCCGCGGCGTCGGCCTCGGCCTGGGTCTTCAGGTCTTCCTTGAGCTCGTCGATGGTGTCGAACTCGGAGGCCATCTCGGCGAACTCGTCGTCTGCCTCGGGCAGCTCGCGCACCTTGACGGACTGGGCGGTGACCTTGATGGTCGCCTCCTCGCCCGCGCGCTCGCCACCGGCGAGCGTCGAGGTGAAGGTGGTGTCCTCGCCGGCCGAGAGGCCGATGAGCGCCTCGTCGAGGCCCTCGAGCATGTTGCCCTCGCCGATCTGGTAGGAGACGCCCTCGACGGTCTCGATCTCCTCGTCCTCGATGGTCGCGACCATGTCGAGGGAGACGAAGTCGCGATCCTCGGCGGGGCGATCCACGCCCACAAGGGTGCCGAAGCGCTCGCGCAGCTCGGTCAGGCGCACCTCGACGGCGTCGTCGTCGACCGCGGGCTCCTCGATCTCGACCTCGAGGGTCGACAGATCGGGCAGCTCGATGTCGGGGCGGACGTCCTGCTCGACGGTGAAGATCAGGCTGCCGGTCTCGGTGCCGTCCAGGCCCGGGACCTCGTTGACCTCGACCTCGGGGCGGCCGACGGGCTTGAGCTCGGCCTCGGCGGCGGCCTTCTGGTAGAAGTCCGGGAGGGCGTCGTTGACGGCCTCCTGCATGATCGCGGGGCGGCCGAAGCGCTGCTCGACGAGCGTGGAGGGGACCTTGCCCTTGCGGAAGCCGGGGATCTGCACCTGGTCGGCGATCTTGGCGGTGGCGGCCTCGACGGCGGGCTTCAGCTCGTCGAAGGGCACCTCGACGGTGAGCTTCACCCGGGTGGGGCTGAGCTTCTCGGACTCGGTCTTCACTGGTCAGGTCTCCCTGTGGATCGTGGATCGGTGGACTGCTGTCACGGATGCCCGGGGCTCGCGCGCGGTGGCGACCGGCAGCGGAGTCGGGGTGACAGGATTTGAACCTGCGACTTCCCGCTCCCAAAGCGGGTGCTCTACCAAGCTGAGCTACACCCCGGAGGGCAACCCAGGGAATGCTACCCGCTCGCCCGCCCTCCCATCGGATGCGTTCGACGCCCCTGTGAGGAGATGCATGTCGCGCGGCGCACAGCGAAGGTGCTCCTCGGCCGCTGATCTGGTTCAATGGTCCGGTCATGCGGGCGTAGCTCAATGGTAGAGCCTCAGTCTTCCAAACTGATTACGCGGGTTCGATTCCCGTCGCCCGCTCCACTGCACGGGCCGCGGCCTCCCTGGACAGGGAGCCGCGGCCCGTCCTCGTTCGGCACTCCTCACCCCCCGCGGCCCACCCCCGCGGTGCCCCCCGCAGCAGGCCGCGCCGGCTCACCCCAGCAGTCCCTCGCGCAACGCCCGCAGCACGACGCGGCGCGCAGGCGCCGGACCGTCGTGTCGTCCCCGGTATCGTCCATCCCCTCAGTCTCCCCGCAGCGGCTCGGGGCCGCCAGGCTCAGGCCGGGCGGCTGCGCGGACGGATCTCACGGCGCCGCTGCCCGGCGTCGTCCCCCGCGCGTGACACGATGGAGCGATGACCTCGTCCCCGTCCGCCGCGCCGTACCGCTTCCCGATCGCCCCCCGCTATGCGGGCATGGAGTCCTCCCCGCTCAAGGACATCTTCGCCCTCGCCGCCCGCGAGGACGTGGTCTCCTTCGCCGGCGGGATCCCGGACCCGGAGCTGTTCGACCTCCGGGCGGTCACGGCCGCCTACGACTGGGTGCTCGCCCATCAGGGCAGGCGCGCCCTGCAGTACGGCGTGAGCGAGGGTGAGCGGGAGCTGCGCGAGCAGGCGGCGCGCCGTCTCTCCCGCGAACTCGCCACCGACGCCTCGCAGATCCGGATCACCTCGGGCTCGCAGGAGGGGCTGTTCGTCGTCGCGCAGGCGCTGCTCGAGCCGGGCGACGTGGTGCTCGTGGAGTCCCCGACCTACCTGGCCGCGGTCCAGGCGTTCTCCGTGCACGGGGCCCGGATGATCGGCGTCGCGACCGACGACGATGGCGTGATCCCCGAGGCGCTCGAGGAGGCGATCCGCACGCATCATCCGCGGATGGTGTACCTCATCCCCACCTTCCAGAACCCGACCGGCCGGACCATGCCCGTCGGGCGCCGGCAGGCGGTCGCCGACGTGCTGCTGCGCACCGACGTGCCGCTGGTCGAGGACGACCCCTACGGCGCGTTGAGCTTCACCGGCAGCACCTGGGCGCCGATCGCCGCGCTGCCCGGCATGGCCGAGCGGACGATACTGCTCAACTCGATGAGCAAGCTGATGGCGCCGGGCGTGCGGATCGGCTGGATGCGGGCGGAGGGTCCCGTGCGGGACACCCTCGCGGTCGCGAAGGCCGCGATCTCGATGCAGTCCTCCGTGGTGGACCAGCTGATGGTCGCCCGATACCTGGAGACGGCGGACCTCGAGGCGCACATCGCGACGGTGAGCGAGGTGTACCGCGAGCGGCGCGACGCGATGGCGCGCGCGATCGCCCCGGTCCTCCCCGAGGGTGCGCATGTCACCCACCCCGACGGCGGCATGTTCCTGTGGGCGGCACTCGGCGAGGGCTACGACGCCCAGTCCATGCTCGAGGATGCCGTCGAGGCCGGGGTCGCCTATCTCCCCGGCTGGTCCTTCTTCGCCGACCATCCCGACCACTCGACGATGCGGCTGAGCTTCGTCACCCATGCCCCCGCCGTGATCGAGGACGCGATCGGCCGCCTCGGCGAGGTCATCGCCGCGCACCGCGCCTGACGCGGTCCGGCGTCCGGCCGGCTTCACGCCGACCTCAGGCCGGCTTCCGCCAGCGCAGCGTCGACCGGAACCCCTCTCGCCGACGCAGTTCCGTGCCGGGCAGCACCGACCGGACGCGCTCGCGGAGCTCCCCGTGGGACCAGGCGGGGTCCCGCAGCGGGATTCTCGGCCCCGGCACCGGATCCCGCACCGGTCGCGGATGCTTGACGAGTCCGATCAGCGGGTTCGTCAGCGCGTTCCCGATGTCCCACAGGGTGTCGGCCGCGGTGCGCGGCACGGTGAGGGTCACGACGAGGAGACTCCCGCCCGGGCGCAGCAACGCGCGGAGGCGGGAGATCGCGGGCTCGAGTTCCAGGTGATGCAGGGAGGCGATCAAGGTGATCGCGTCATAGGCACCCTCCGGGTGCCTCGCGAGCATCTCGTCCGCGTGCTCGTCGAGGGTCCGACGGCGGATGGCCACCGCGGGGAGGTCACGGCAGCGCTGCGCGGCGACGTACGCCATCTCCTGATCGGGGTCGATGCCGTCCACGGCGAGGCCGGCCCCGGCGAGGGCCCGGACCAGCTCGCCGCGGCCGCAGCCCACGTCGAGGGCACGGGTCGCCCCCACGGGCAGGGAGCGCAGGATCCAGCGGTGGAAGTGGGCGTTGTGGTCCCAGGGGTGGCGGGAGTTCAGCCGGTGCAGCAGGCGCCCGGCCGCACGGACCAGCGGGTTCGGTGTGGTGCGGACGTCCACGGTGCGTCTCCTGTCGTCGTGGTCTGCGGATTGTCGAGGTTCTGCAGGATCTCCGGCTCCTAGCTCTCCAGCGCTCGCAGGCGCCGTGCGGTCAGCAGCCCGAGCAGAGCGGCGAGCGCGGCGGCGACGCCGAGCACCGCGAGCTGCCCGAGCGGCAGCACGGCCAGCAGCAGGGCGGCCGCGAGCAGCGGCACGATCACCGCGTCGGCCTGCCAGGCGAGCATCACCAGCACCGACAGGTCGCCCTGCGGGGTCGGGATCGGGGTCGCGAGCGAGAGCGGCATCGTCCCCTTCGCCGCATCCCACGCCCGTGAGGCGAGGACGACGACGGCGGTCCCGACCGGGAGCAGCACCGCTGCGGGCCCGGAGGCTCCGCCCGCCGCGGTGACCGCGAGACCGCCCAGGGCCGCGAGCACGAGGAGGAGCACCAGCGGTGCCACCGCGTGGAGAACCATCTGGGTCCCTGCCCGCTGGCCGAGGAGCGGCGGGGCGCCGAGGGTGTGCACGGCGTGCCGGATCCCGTCGACGAAGGCGCCCGCCACCCCGAGCAGCAGCAGCGTGCCGAGCAGCAGCACGACCCAGGCCACCGGGCCCGTGAGCCCGGTCGTCCCGGCGATCGCGGCCGCACCGAGCAGGGCGCCCACGACCCCGCTCGCGCAGCGGTCGGGGGTGCGCAGCCACGCGACCGCGTCCCGTCGCGCATAGAGCAGCGGCAGCGGACCGGGGCCGATCGCGGGAGCTCTCCTGGCCCCCGACGGCACGGAGCGGAAGGCGCCGGCCGTCGCCGCCAGGTCGAGGGTGGTCGCGGTCGTGGCCGCGATCTCCCAGCGCGCCGCCTGCGCCGCGAGCTCGTCGCCGCGCAGCCTGTCGAGGAACGCGAAGCAGGTCGCCACGCCGAGCCCTCCCGCCGCCACCAGCGCCGCCGTCACCGTGGCCGACGGGCTCCGCCAGGACGTCCCGGCGTCGGCCGCGGATCCGGGATTGCCTGTCGGCCCGGCGAGCAGCTCCGGCACACCCCCGGGAAGCCCGAGGAGACCGACCACCGCGGCGACGCCCAGGGCCAGGGCGAGCAGCCGCCTCCCCGTCGGCCGCAGCAGCTGACCGACGCACCAGGCGGTGCCCCACAGCAGACCCGTGCCCAGGCCGGTGAGGACCAGCAGTGTCGCCGCGGGGGTGTCGAGGCCGACCGCGGGGAGCAGCGTCGCCCCGACGAGCAGGGCCGGGATCACCGCGGCGAGCACGGGCAGCAGCAGCGCCCGGGCGAGGGGGCGACGCAGCCCGAGGCCCCGCGGCAGGGGCCCGGAGGCGAGAGTCGCGACGAAGAACGGTGGCAGCAGCGCCGGTCCGCGCACCCCGCCCGCGAGGACGAGCGCCGCCCCGAGGGCGAGCGCGAGTACCCGGGCCGCGGGCAGCGCCCCCTCCCCCAGGAGCAGGGGCAGCACGTCGGGCCGGGCCAGGGCCCGCCCCGTCGAGAGCAGCAGCGGCACCCCCACCACCAGCGCGGTCATCGCCACGAGATACAGCAGGTACGCCCGGTCACCGCGGCTGCGCGCCCGGGACCGGTGCGCCCAGACCTCGCGGACGGGGCCGAGGGACGCGCTCACCAGGGCTCCTCGAGCGCGAGCCGCTGATCGGCCAGCTGCTCGACCAACTGCGGGCTGTGGCTAGCGAGCACGATCGCGGCCCCGGCCGCGGCCCGCGCCCGCAGGGCCTCGACGACGAGGCCCACCCGCTCCGGGTCCAGCCGCTGCTCGGGCTCGTCCAGCAGGAGGACCGAGCTGGGACGCGCGAGGGTCAGGGCGAGGGAGACGAGCTGGGACTGGCCGCTCGAGAGCTCGTGCGGGAAGCGGTCGGCGAGCGGGAGGATCCGCAGCTCCTCGAGCAGTCGCCGTCCCTTCTCCAGCGCCTCGGCCGCCCGGTCACCCCAGGTCGCGCCGACGAACTGGAGGTGCTCGAGGACCGTGAGATCGCGGGCGGTCTGCGCCGGTCCGAGGAGTGCGGCGACTGCGGTGCGGAAGGCGCGGTCGCGGTCGTCGGGCCGCCGACCCGCCACGCGCACCCGACCCGAGGTCGGGGGGAGTGCGCCGGAGAGCACCCTCAGCAGAGTCGTCTTCCCGCTGCCGTTGGCCCCGGTGATCGCGAGCACCTCCCCGGCACCGACGCTCCCGCTCGCCTCGAGCAGCAGCACGCTGTCGTCCCGCAGGACCCCGACCCGGTCGAAGACGACGAGCGGGGAGGCGGGGGCGGCGACCATGCGCCCCATCACAGCGCATCCCGTCGCGCCGCGCCCTCCGCCGTTGGTCGAGATCTCGGCGCTCCGAGAGGGTCGAGCCGGCCTCGCGGAGGACGCCAAGACCGTGAGATCCCTCCCCTGGAGACGTCATGACCTGGCCTTTCTGTCAGAACCGTGAGAAACTGGTCCGAGTCGCCTTCGGCGCGCCGCCCGCTCGCCCCGAGCAGGACGGCTCCGATCCGCGGCATCCCGCGCCCTTCCAGGAGGTCAACACCCGTGTCCGTCGCCGCCACCCCCGCCCCTTCGTCCGTTCCCGCCATCGGCTCTCTGCTGAGCCACCCGGTGCACGGCCCGGTGCGCATCGTCGCCCGCCGCACCCGGACGGTGCGCGGCGAGGATCGGGAGTACGTGGACCTCTCGGTGGTCGACGGCGAGATGGCGATCTCCGTGCCCGCCGATGGCAAGGACGTCGTGGGGCTGCGCGAGCTGCTCGGCGAGGAGGAGATCGTGGCGCTGCTCGAGCAGCTCGCCGCACCGATCGTCGCCCCCGAGAAGAAGGCCTCCTGGGCCCATCGCATCAAGACCCTCACGATGCAGTTGCAGACCGGCCGGCTCACCGACCGCATTGAGGTCGTCCGCGAGATCTACGGCGACAGCGGGGGCAACCCCTCCAGCCTCGCCGAGAAGAACCTGCTCAAGCAAGCCGTGGAGCCGCTCGCCGTGGAGATCGCGATCGCCCGCGACTCGAGCCGCGAGGAGACCACCCAGCAGATGCTCGACCTCGCCGCGGCCGCCGTCGCGGCCGGCGAGGGACCCAGCGCCGCCTGACCAGTCCGCCGCTCCGGCGGAACGGCACCGTCGCCGTCCCGTCCGCGCCCGTCCGCGCCCGTCCGCACCCGCCCTTGCGCGGCCCGAGGTCAGCGGGCGGTCGCGCCGCCCCGGCCCCGGCGCCCGGTCCCGGCCGGGGTGTACCGGGGCAGGGCCCGCAGCAGCCACGAGCCGCCGACGAGGCACAGTCCGCCGGTGACCGCCCCGGCGACGGCCACCGGCGCGACCAGCGTCACCCCCGTGACCAGCAGCGGGGCGACCAGCCGCCCGGCGCCGAGCATCGTGTTCCACCACGCGAGGTAGCCGGTGCGACCGTGCACCGGGGTGACGTCGACCCCGAGGGTCATGACGATGCCCGACCCCATGCCGTTGCCGAGCGCGATGAGCAGGCTCGGCACGAGCAGGGCGATCAGCGCCGCGGTGCGTCCGTGGCCGTCGAGCGTCGTGCCCAGCACCGCCAGGAGCACGAAGCCCGCTCCCATCAGCAGGGCGCAGGGAACGGCCACGGCGGCCCGCCCGAAGCGGTCCATGAGCGTCCCCGCGGGGAGCACCAGGAGTATCTCGAGGGCGGCGCTCACCCCGAACACGAGCGAGATCCACGCGGGGTCCAGCCCCAGGTGGGCGCCGAGGAGCGGCACGATCACGGGCCGGTTCACACGCGCCATCATCACCGGGGTGATGCCGGCGCCGACGGCGATCATGCGGCCCAGCACGGCCCGGTCGAGCCGGATCCGGGCCTCGCTGCGCATGCCCCTCCGGGGGCGCGGCGGGACCGCGGCACGGGTCTCCCCCGGCGGCAGGAAGACGGTGATCATCACCGTCGCGGCGCCGACCATCACCGCGAAGAGCACGAAGACCGCGGTCGAGGAGATCATCGCGATCACCACCGCCCCGAGCAGCGGCCCGACGACCTCGCCGAGGCGGATCGTGCCCCCGTAGAGCGTCATTCCGCGGGCGCGCATCGTGGGCGGCAGGGCGGTGCCGAGATAGGACTGCCGTCCCAGGTGCCAGACCTGCGAGCAGGCGGCGATCACGACCAGGAGGCCGACGAGGACGAGCTGCTGGTGACGGGCCGGCTCCGCGGCGGCACCCGGCTCGATCACCGCGAAGGCCACGAGGCTCGCGAGGATCATCAGCGCGCCGGTGCCCACCAGGGCGAGGCGCGCCCCGAGCAGCGTGAGGACCCGGCCCGCCGGGATCGGCCCCGCGAAGGCGGCGATCCCGAAGATGACCGTGAGCGCCGCGGCGGACGACTGGCTGAACCCGAGGTCGAGCGCGAGCAGCGGGACCATCGGCATGAGCGCGGCCATCCCGGCGAACTCGAGGAAGCTCGGCGCGTAGATGGACGGGGCGAGGGAGCGGATGACCTGCGCGGCGGTGCGACCGTCCCCGGAGCGTGGGCGGGGCACGGGTGGGGTCACCTGCCGAGTCTGCCAGGAGTTCATGAGCCCGGGCAAAGACCTCCGCCCTGCGGACACGCGCCGGGCGGAGCCCCGCTCACCCCTCGAAGGCGTGCACCGTCGCGTTCTCGCCCCGCCGCACCGTCTCCTCGTCGACCCCCGCGGCGAGCGCCTGAGCCGCCCAGCGCACCGACCAGGCGCGCACCAGGCCGGCACCGTCCGGACCGTCGAGCCAGTCGGCGGTGGGCACCGGGACCTCCTGCTGGCAGGTGTCGCGCCAGCCGTCGGTCTCGGCGGCGAGCGCGAGCAGCGCGATCTCCCAGTCCATGGCGGCGAGGCCGGGACCGCCGCGCGCGAAGTCCTGCCGGTCCAGCAGCGTGGTGTGGCGCAGCGACAGCGCGGTGGTGCCGTCGTCCTCGGGGTCCAGCCGGATCAGCAGCGGGTCCGCCGCCCCCTCCCGTTCCCAGACGAGGGAGAGACGGTGCGGGGCCTCGACCGTCTCGATCCTCCCCCGGGCGCCGCGCGGGCCGCGGAAGGTTCCCCCCTCGACCAGCTCGCCGTCGACCGGGCCGAACCAGCGCGCGAGGCGGGCAGGATCGGTCAGCAGCGGCCACAGCTGGGCCGGGGAGCGGGACAGGTGGGTGGTGAGGGTGAGCACCGCGCGCACGCGGGGGCGCCCGTCCAGGACCTGCTCGTCGATCTCGAGTTCGCGGCGCACCGCGTCGACCACGGGCAGCGACTCCGTGACAGCCATCTTCTCCTCGGAGGGGTTCGTCATGGCTCCGCACCGGCGCTCGCGCGGGCACGGACGCGAGCAGACTAGCCGACCCTCCGCCGCGGGGCCATCGATCTCCCTCCCCGGGGAGGGCACGGGACGGGCCGTAGCATGGCGGGCGTGACCCCTGATGCAGACCGCTCCCCGTCCCTGGACCCGTCGCACGTCCGCACGGGCTTCCGCGCCCATCTCTTCGACCTCGACGGCGTGATCACCCCTACCGCCGAGGTGCACATGCGGGCCTGGGCCCGAATGTTCTCGGACTTCCTCGCCTCCCGCGGCGTCGCCGAGCCGTACACCGACGCGGACTACTTCGCCTTCGTCGACGGCAAGCCCCGCTACGACGGCGTCGCCTCCTTCCTCGCCTCGCGCGGGATCGAGCTGCCCCTCGGGGAGGACACCGATCCCGCGGACCAGGCGCCGGGCGAGGAGACCGTCAAGGGCCTCGGCAACCGCAAGAACGACCAGGTCCTCGAGCTGCTGCGGGCCGAAGGCGTCGCCCCCTACCCGGGCACCGTCGCCTATCTCGACGCGCTGCCGGAGGGGGCGCGTCTCGCGATCGTCTCCTCGAGCCGCAATGCCGAGGAGGTGCTGCGCGGCGCGGGTCTGCGCGATCGTTTCGAGCACGTGGTCGACGGGAACGTCGCGGCCCGGGAGGGGCTGCCCGGCAAGCCCGCCCCGGACACCTTCGTGCACGCGGCCCGTCTGCTGGGCGTCGAGCCGGCCGACGCGGTCGTCTACGAGGACGCCGTCTCCGGGGTGCGCGCCGGGGCCGACGGCGCCTTCGGCGCGGTGATCGGCGTGGACCGCGGCGCCGGCGCCGCGGCGCTCTCCGCCGCGGGCGCGACCCTCGTCGTCGCCGACCTGGAGGAGCTGGCATGACCCGTCTGCGCACCATCCCCGCCGACCCCGTCGACCGCACGCGGCTGCCGCTGGACGAGTGGCGGCTGGTGGAGTCCCGGCCCGGGGGCGACCTGGGCCTGATGGAGACGCTGTTCGCCACCGCGAACGGCTACCTGGGCATGCGCGGTACGCCCTCCGAGGGCCGCGACGTGCACAGCCACGGCACCTTCCTCAACGGCTTCCACGAGACCTGGCCGATCCAGCACGCGGAATCCGCCTTCGGCTTTGCCCGCACCGGGCAGACGATGATCCCGGTCCCCGACTCGACGGTGATGAAGCTGTACGTCGACGACGAGCCGCTGCTGCTCTCGATCGCGGACCTCGAGGAGTACGAGCGCTGGATCGACTTCCGCGAGGGGGTGCTGCGCCGCGCGCTGATCTGGCGCACTCCCGCGGGGAAGCGGGTGAAGGTCGAGACCTCGCGCATGGTCTCCTTCACCCAGCGCCACCTCGCACTGATGGAGATGCGCGTGACGATGCTCGACGGCGCGGCGCCGATCGCGATCTCCTCGCAGATCATCAACCGAACGGACTTCGCCGACGACTTCGGCTCCCGCGGCGGGCCCGGTCCCGTGACGGACAAGCACGATCCCCGTCAGACCACCGCCTTCACGCACCGGGTGCTCGAGCCGCAGCAGGACTGGCACAGCGAGCGGCGGATGCTGCTCGGCTATCGGGTGGCGCAGTCGGGGATGACCCTCGGCGTCGGCGCCGATCACCAGGTCGAGTCCGAGGCCGAGGTGCAGCAGCTGGTGGACACCACCCCGGACCAGGGCCGGCACATCTCGCGCGCCCATCTCGAGGCGGGGCAGAGCCTCGTCGTGCGCAAGGCGGTCGCCTATCACTCCTCCCGGTCGGTCCCCCACCGGGAACTCTTCGACCGCTGCCGTCGCACCCTGGACCGGGTGCGCGAAGCGGGGCACGCGGTCCAGCTCGAGGACCAGCGCCGCTATCTCGCGGACTTCTGGACCCGCTCCGACGTGCGCCTCCCCGGCCGCCCCGTCGAGCAGCAGGCCACCCGCTGGTGCCTCTTCCAGCTCGCCCAGGCCGCGGCCCGCTCCGACCAGTGGGGCATCCCCGCGAAGGGCCTCACCGGATCCGGCTACGAGGGCCACTACTTCTGGGACACCGAGATCTACGTCGTCCCCTTCCTCACCTTCACCGCGCCGCGCTGGGCCCGCAACGCGCTGCGCTTCCGCGTGAACCTGCTGCCCAAGGCGCGGGAGCGCGCCCGGGAGCTGAACCAGCGCGGGGCCCTGTTCCCCTGGCGCACCATCAACGGGGACGAGGCCTCCGCCTACTACGCGGCGGGCACGGCGCAGTACCACATCGATGCGGACGTCGCCTACGCCTTCGCGCAGTACGCCGACGTGACCGGGGACCTCGAGTTCCAGCGCCGTGACGGCGTGCGGGTGCTCGTGGAGACCGCGCGGCTGTGGTCGGATCTCGGGTTCTGGCGGGTCACGGCCGACGGCGACGCCGCCTTCCACGTCCACGGCGTGACCGGGCCCGATGAATACACCACCGTGGTCAACAACAACATGTTCACCAACGTGATGGCCCGATACAACCTGCGCCGGGCCGCCGCCGCGGTGCGCGATCTGCAGCAGGCCGATCCGGCGGCGCACGAGGAGCTCCGCGTCGAGCTGGAGCTCGACGACCTCGAGCTCGAGCAGTGGGAGGCCTGCGCCGACGGCATGCTCATCGCCAAGGACGAGTCCCTCGGCATCCACCTGCAGGAGGACCGCTTCCTCGAGCGCGAGGTCTGGGACCTCTCGGCGACGCCCGACGAGGCCTTCCCGCTGCTGCTGCACTACCACCCGCTGGTGATCTACCGCTTCCAGGTGCTCAAGCAGGCCGATGTGGTGCTCGCCCTGTTCCTGCGCGGCAGCGAGTTCACCGCCGAGGAGAAGCGCGCCGACTTCGAGTACTACGACCCGATCACCACCGGCGACTCCTCGCTCTCCGCCGTCGTGCAGTCGATCATGGCGGCCGAGGTGGGCCATCAGAAGGCCGCACTGGACTACTTCCGCGCGGGTCTCTTCGTGGACCTCGGCGACCTCCACCACAACACCGCCGACGGCGTGCACATCGCCTCGGCCGGCGGGGTGTGGAACGCCCTCGTGCACGGCTTCGCGGGCATGCGGCACGACGAGGGCCGGATCTCCTTCGACCCGCGTCTGCCGGTGGACTGGCCCGAGCTGAGCTTCCCGCTCACCGTGCGCGGGTCCCGCTTCACCGTCCGCCTGGTGCGCGAGGAGATCTCCTTCACCCTCGAGGAGGGTCCGGAGATCGAGGTCACGGTGCGCAGCGAGGAGGTCCGGGTCACCGCCGCGGGCCGGGCGGTCCCGCTCGCCGACCAGGGTCCGGTGCTCGACGACGCGGTGCTCTCCTCCCCGCGCGGCCTGGGCGATCAGCGGGCCGACGGCAGCATCGTCACCTCCTTCGTCCCCAAGGATCCCGACGAGCCGTGGGAGTACCCGGTCCCCACCGATCCCGACGACCTGCTCGAGAGTCCCTGACCTCCCGGGGAGCAGCGGGCAGGTCCCGGCTCGAGGGCCCCTGATGCAATAGGCTCCCGATCCGTCCCGCCCGTCCCGATCGAGGAGCATCATGCGCCGCACCCCCGCCGTCCCCCGCGACGGCCAGGGCGCGACCCGCGGGGCGGAGCGAGGATGAGCGCCGGGCGTCGGCCCCGACCGATCGTCGAGCACGCCCGGCCGCGGCTCAGCATCGTGCACGTCCTGAACCGGGTGCGCATGCGACTGCTCGACATCCAGGTGTGGGACGTCGCCGGCACCATGACCTTCTACTCCGTGCTCTCGCTCTTCCCGGGCGCGGTCGCGGTGGTCTCGCTGATGTCGCTGATCGGCATCCAGGCGGAGACCCTCCAGGCCCTCTCCCGCCTCGTCGTCGAGATCTTCCCGACCCTGGACCCCGCGCCGTATCTCACCGCGATCGAGGCCGCCTCGAGCACCTCCGGCGGCCTGCTCGGGCTGCTGCTGGGCACCCTCGGCTCGCTCGTCTCCGCCTCCAACGGCGTCGCGGCGCTGCACCGCGCCCTGCACCGGGTCTACGACACGCGCGAGGGCCGGCCCTTCCTCTGGTTCCGCACGATCGTCTTCGGGGAGACGGTGCTGATCGTCTCGGTGGTGCTCCTCGCGATCGGCATGATCATCGTCGGCGGCGAGGCGAGCCAGCGGATCGGCGAGTTCATCGGCATCCCGATCTTCGCCTTCCACGCCTGGAACCTGGTGAAGTGGCCGATCCTGCTGGTCATCCTGATCATCGGGGTGTCGCTGGCCTACTACCTGTTCCCCAACGTGCGCCTGCCGCGGTACCGGCTCATGACGCTCGGCTCGACGCTCTCGGTGCTGACCCTGTTCGGGGCCGCTCTGCTCGCCGGTCGGCTGCTGGCCTACGCGACGCGCTTCGCGGAGGTGCTCACGGTCCTCAACGGGCTCATCGCGATCCTGCTGCTGCTGTGGCTCGCGAACATCGTGATCATCGGCGGCGCCGCTCTGGATGCCGAGTTCCTGCGCGCCCGCCAGATCGCGAGCGGGCTCGACGCCTGGCACGCGATCGTGCTCGACTCCCACGCCACGCACACCCTCGACTTCCTGGCGGCCGACGCCGCGGACGCCGAGCAGATCGGCCGGGCGGTCGCCGAGTCCGTGCGCAGCGGCGACCCGCTGCGCCACGAGCGCACGCCGTGGATCGTCGACGCCCGCAACCCCCTCGCGGTGAACCCGCCGGCACGGCACCGGGTGACCTCCTCCCCCACCACGTCCGCGTCCGTTGACTCCACGTCCTCCTCAGCTGACTCCGCTGCATCCTCTGATTCCTCTGCATCCCCCGCCGCTCACGAGAATCCCCGATCCGACCCTCCAGGAGACTCCCCCGCATGACCGTCCGCCCCATCACCATCGTCGGCCACCGCGCGCTCGCGCAGCGCACCCGTCGGGTCCGGGAGATCACCGACGAGCTCCGCACCCTGGTCGCGGACATGTTCGACACCACCGACGCCGCGAACGGCGCGGGCCTCGCCGCCCCGCAGGTGGGGTCGCGCTGGCGGCTGTTCGTCGTGGACTGCCCCGACGCGAGCGGGGATCGCCACCGCGCCGTGGTGATCAACCCCCGGCTCGAGCGCTTCGGCGGGCTCGAGCTCGACGAGGAAACCCTCGAGGGATGCCTCTCCGTCCCCGGCGAGGGCTATCCGACGGCCCGTCATCGCGGCGCCCGGGTGACCGGGATCGATCTCGAGGGCGACGAGGTGGTGCTGGAGGACGAGGGCGGAGTGCTCGCCCGCGCCCTGCAGCACGAGATGGACCATCTCGACGGCTCCCTCTACCTCGACCGCCTCTCCCCCGCACTGCGCCGCGAGGCCCTGGATGCCGTGACGCAGCGGGGCTGGCGCGCCCGCGGCCTGCTGACCTGGGATCCCCGCGAGCTCGAGGCCGCTGATGTGTGAGATCCCCGCCCGTCGCACCTCCAGGGTCGCGGCCTATCCTGGGCGCATGGAACGCCCGTGCCTCTCTCGCCGCCACGCCCTGCTGCTGCCCGCCTCCGCCGCCGGGCTCGGCGTCCTCGCCGCCTGCGCCCCCGAGGACGAGGGCTTCGGGACCGCGGACCCGGTGCGCGCCACCGAGGACGGCTCGATCCCCCTGGACCAGGTCCCGGAGAACGCCTCGACGCTCGTGAACTTCGGCGGCCAGAGCCCCTTCGTGCTGATCGTCCGCGGCACCGGCGAGGAGATCGCCGCCTACTCGGGGTACTGCACCCACAACGGCTGCGCCCTGCGCCAGAACGAGGCGGAGCTGGACTGCCCGTGCCACGGCTCGCGCTTCGACGCCGCGACGGGCGAGGTGCTCCTCGGGCCGGCCACGACCCATCTGCCCGAGGTCGCCGTCGAGGTCGCCGACGGCGCGATCCGCCGTGTCCTCTGAAGGGCCCGGTCCGACCCGCGACGTGGTCTCCTTCGTCCGGCGCGGCGAGCGCCTGACGCCGAGCCGCCAGACCGCCTGGGACCGTCTCGCCGACCCCTACGTCCTCGACCTCCCGCGCGGCGAGCGGGACACGCTCCCCGCCGACGACGCCGCGCTCGACCTCGAGAAGGTCTTCGGCCGCCGCGCCGAGCTGGTCGTCGAGGTGGGCAGCGGACTCGGCGAGAACATCGTCGCCGCCGCCGCGGCGCACCCCGAGCGGGATCACCTGGGCGTCGAGGTCTACCGTCCGGGGCTCGCGCAGACCCTCAGCCGCCTGGACCGGCTCCGCCCCGCTCTCCCGCAGAACCTGCGGCTGCTGCCGCTGGACGCGCAGCGTGCCCTGCCGGCCCTGCTCGCCCCGGGCTCGATCCAGGAGCTGTGGGTGTTCTTCCCCGATCCCTGGCCGAAGTCCCGCCACCACAAGCGGCGCCTGATCAACCCTCCGTTCCTCGACGCCGTGCTGCCGCTGCTCGCCCCCGGCGGCACCTTCCGCCTCGCCACCGACTGGGCGCAGTACGCCGGGCACATGCGCGAGCAGCTCGACGCGCACGAGGATCTCGAGCCGCTGCACCCGGACGGCCCCCGCCCCGAGGGCACCACCACGGACGACGTCCCGCCGGGGCTCCCCGTGGAGGGATGGGCTCCGCGATTCGCGGGTCGTGTGAAGACCAGCTTCGAGTCCAAGGGACGCGCGGCGGGCCGCCTAGTATGGGATCTCGCGTACACCCGCTCCGCGCCCTGAGCGGCGACGGGTTCGCGCGCCTGTCGACCATCTGCGAGAGCGAGTCCTCATGAACGCCCCCGACGACGTCCAGCTCCCCTCCGACTGGGAGGACGAGGACGCCCCCGATCCCCGCGGTCGACGGGGTCGTCGCATCGCCCTGATCTCCCTGGGCCTCGTCGCCGTGCTCGTGCTCGGCGTCGGCCTCGTGGTGGCGAACTACCTCCGCGGGATCGACAACCAGTACCAGAAGCGCACCGTCGAGACCATCACCCGCGGCGCCTCCGACGGCGATCGGCCCGAGGCGGAGCCCGGATCGGGCCGCAACTTCCTGCTGCTCGGCTCCGACAAGCGCTCCGAGGAGGACGCCGCCTCGGAGGGCGTGACCGGGCAGCGCTCCGACGTGATGATGCTCGTGCACGTCTCGGACGACAACGAGACCGTCTACGTCATCTCCTTCCCCCGTGACCTGTACGTCGAGATCCCCGGCCACGGCACCAACCGCATCAACGCCGCCCTCGCCTTCGGCGGTCTGAGCCTCGCGGTGACCACGGTCGAGAACTACACCGGCGTGCCGATCGACCATGTCGCGCTGATCGACTTCGACGGCATCCAGGGCCTCGTCGACACCCTCGGCGGGATCGACGTGGCGGTCCCGGAGAACTTCAGCGCCGGCGGTTTCGAGTTCACCGAGGGCACCCAGACGATGAACGGCGAGCAGGCACTCGTCTTCGTGCGCGAGCGCAAGCAGTTCTCCGACGGCGACTTCCAGCGCAACCGGAACCAGCAGGCCGTGCTCAAGGGCATCGCGACGAAGCTGATCAGCGCCGACACCTTGAGCGATCCCGGGAAGCTCTCGGAGACCGTCGGCTCGATCTCCCCCTATCTCACCACCGACGACCAGCTCACCTCCTCGGCGCTGGTCGAGCTGGGGCTGTCGATGCGCTCGATCCGCAGCGGCGACATGTACTTCCTCTCCGTGCCCCACGGCGGTCCCACCACCACCAGCGGTGGCGCGAGCGTCGTCGCGACGGACGAGGACGCCATGGAGACCCTCCGCGCCGCGCTGCGCGAGGACGACATGGGCACGTACTACGCTCAGAACGCCGGGACCTACTGACCACCTCGTCGACTGGAGGAACTCCGTGGCCAATCCGCTCGTGAAGATCGCTGTCCCGTTGGCGGGCGTCATCGCCGCCACCCTCGGGAGGAAGGTCGCCGCCGCCGGCTGGGGCGTCGTCTTCGGGGAGGACGCCCCGACCCCGAAGGCCACCAAGGCCACCCGCAAGGAGACGCTCCGGCAGCGCAAGCAGGCGAAGAAGGACGGTCTCTCGAAGGCGGAGATCCGGGCCATCCGAGATCCGTCCGAGGAGCAGCCGATCTGGAAGGCGATGCTGTGGGCGCTGGTCTCCGGCGTGCTTTTGCAGGGCTTCCGCCTGCTCGCCCAGCGCGGCGCGAAGGCCGGCGCGGAGGGGCTGACCCGTCGTCGGCCCCGCCCCAACCGCGGCTGAGCCGGCGGGCCGGGCCCGGCCCGCACACTCCCCCGAACGACGAGAACGCCCCGCGGACACCGCGGGGCGTTCGTCGTCGGAGAGGGGGACGGCTCAGATGTCCTGCACGTCCACGCTCGCGCTGAGCGTGTCGAGCGAGTCGCCGGTGACCAGGAAGCCGACGCGACGCACGAGGGACACGGCGTGGTCGCCGAGGCGCTCGTAGAAGCGGATCAGCAGGGTCATGTCCACGACCTGGCTGTTGGTGAGGCCCGACTCGCCGGACATCTCGCGGGAGATCTGCAGCATGAGCTCGTCGAGCTCCTCGTCCTCCTTCTCGACCTGGGCCCCGAGGGCCAGGTCCCGCTCCGCGATGACCTGCGCGGCCTCCACGAGCGCCGCCCCCGCCAGCTCGGCCATACGGGCGATCTGCTCACGGTGCGAATCGGGGACCGCGAGGGCCGGATGGGCCCGACGGGCGATGAGGGCGATGTGCGCCCCGAGGTCGCCCATGCGCTCGAGCGAGGAGCTCATCCGCAGCGCCGCGACGAGCAGGCGCAGGTCGGTGGCGACCGGGGACTGACGGGCCAGCAGCTCGACGACCTTCGCGTCCAGCTCGCTCTGGCGCGCGTCGAGGTGGGGGTCGGCGGCGATGACCCGCTCCGCGAGGGCGAGATCGCCCTCGAGCAGGGCGGTGGTCGCGTCCTTCAGGGCGGTCCCGGCCATCTCCGCCATGTCGACCAGATCGTCGATGACGTGCTGCAGGTCGCTCTGGTACGCCTCGCGCATGGTGATGCTCCTTGTCTGAAGGGGATCGTCGCCGCGCATCCTCGCAATCGTCGGTGAACGCTTGTCGGCGGCGGATGAACGACAGGTGTGGTCCCCATGAACTCCTGGTTCGCAGTGTGCCGGTTCTCGCAGCGGAATGCCAGGCGAGGCGATCCGGGGCCTAGGCTGTTGTGGTGCCCACGACTGCCCTCCTCCTGCTCGCCGGCGCGATCGGCCTGGTGATCGGGTGCACGGCCGCGCTGGCGCTGCTGCGTGCCGACCGCCGGATCCCCGCGGCCGAGTCCGAGGAGGAGCGCCCCGTGGTTCCCGTGGCGGCCGCCGAGGTGCTCGCGATCCTGTCCTCCGCGTACGTGGTGCTCGACGCGAGCGGCGACGTGCTGCGGGCCTCCCCGCTCGCCTACTCCTACGGCATCGTGCGTGCCGCGGAGGGCGACTACCCGCGGCTGGCGAGCGCGGAGCTGATGGAGCTCGCGGCCGACGTCGGCCGCAACGGCGGCTTCCGGGACGAGCGCCTGACCCTGCGCCGCGCGGCGGGCGGCGACTCGGAGTCGGTCATCGATGTGCGCATCGGGGCTCTCGGCGAGCACGGGGCGCTGCTCCTGGCCGACGACCTCACCCGCCAGGTGCGCGTCGAGGAGACGCGCCGCGACTTCGTCGCGAACGTCTCCCACGAGCTGAAGACCCCGGTCGGGGCGATCACCCTGCTCGCCGAGACCATGGAGGACGCCGCGGAGGATCCCGAGGCCGTGCGCCGCTTCGCCGAGCGGATGCAGTCCGAGACCCGGCGCCTGGCGCGCCTGGTGCAGGAGATCATCGAGCTGTCCCGGGTCCAGGGCTCCTCCGCGCTGCCGGATGCGGAGCCCACCGAGATCGACGAGGTGGTCCGCGAGGCGGTGGCGATGAATCGGAACTTCGCCCTGGGGTCGCGGATCGAGGTGACCGTGGGCGGCGCGAGCGGCCTGCGTGTCTTCGGCTCCGCGCCGATGCTCACCACCGCCCTGTCCAACCTCATCTCCAACGCGATCACCTACTCGGGTCCGATGACCCGGGTGGGCGTCTCGGTGCGCCGCGAGGACGGCATGGTGGAGCTGTCGGTGAAGGACCAGGGAATCGGTATCTCGAAGGAGAACCTCGAGCGGGTCTTCGAGCGCTTCTTCCGCGTCGACAGGGCCCGATCGCGGGAGACCGGCGGCTCGGGACTGGGCCTCGCGATCGTCAAGCACATCGCCTCCGACCACGGGGGCGAGGTGACGGCCTGGTCGATGCCCGGACAGGGCTCGACCTTCACCCTGCGCCTGCCCGAGATGGGGCGCACGGACACCATCACCGTCGGTGGGGCGCGCCCCACCGATCGGAAGGACACCGCGGAGGCCGCCTCCGCCCGACGCTCCCGTACCGTGGACTCGGACCACGCCACGGGGAAGGGACTCTGACATGACGCGCATCCTGATCGTCGAGGACGAGGAGTCGTTCTCGGATCCGCTGTCCTACTCGCTGCGCAAGGAGGGCTACGAGGTCGCGGTCGCGGACACCGGGACCGACGGCCTGCGCATCTTCTCCGCCCATGGCGCGGACCTCGTGCTGCTGGACCTGATGCTCCCCGGCATGAGCGGCACCGAGGTGTGCCGCGAGATCCGCCGCACCTCCTCGGTGCCGGTCATCATGCTCACGGCGAAGGACGACGAGTTCGACAAGGTGCTGGGCCTCGAGCTCGGGGCCGACGACTACGTCACCAAGCCCTACTCCTCCCGCGAGCTGCTCGCCCGGATCAAGGCCGTGCTGCGCCGCGGTCAGGACTCGGGCGAAGGGGAAGAGGACACCACCCTCAGCGCCGGCAACATCATGATGGACGTCGAGCGGCACGTCGTGCAGGTGCACGGCCAGGAGGTGGCGCTGCCGCTGAAGGAGTTCGAGCTCCTCGAGATGCTGCTGCGCAACGTGGACCGGGTGCTCACCCGGGGCCAGCTCATCGACCGGGTGTGGGGCGCGAACTACGTCGGCGACACCAAGACCCTCGACGTCCATGTGAAGCGGCTGCGCGCGAAGATCGAGGACGACCCGAAGAACCCGGTCCACCTCGTGACAGTGCGCGGCCTCGGCTACAAGTTCGAGTCCTCCGGCGCCTGAGCGCGCCCGGGGCTCTCCCGCGCGGAGCGACCCGGAGACGACGGACGACAGAGCGCCCCGCGGCCTGGCCGCGGGGCGCTCTGTGTCTGACTCGATGCTGCGCGCTGCCGGTGCAGCGGCGCGGCCCGCGCGGCGCTCAGGCGCCGGCGTTCTCCCCGCTCCCGGTCTCGCTGTAGTGCTCGAGGCTGCCGTCGACGACGGGCACGGAGATCACCACGGTCTGGTCCCCGGAGGTGATGGTCAGATCCAGGATGTCGCCGGCGACGACGCCGGAGGCGTCGCCGATCTGGACGCTCTGGTCGCTGTCCTCGCCCGCACCCAGCGAGACGACCTGCTCCGGCGCGAGGGACACGCCGGTGGCGAAGATCGCGGTACCGTCCGAGGTCGCGGCCGCGAGGTCGACGGTGCGGGTGGGCTCCGCGCCCTCGATCGCCTGCTCGTAGTTGACGACCGTGGCGGAGAACTCGGCGGTGCCGTCCTCCCGCAGGATCACGAGCGCGTTGCGCACGCCGATCACGGTCGAGCCGTCCTGGGAGAGGTTCGCGTTGGTGCCGTCGGCAGCCTGGTAGAACTCGTGCGTCTGCACCGGGTTGAAGTACGCGCATCCGGACGCGGCGAGGGCCAGGCCCAGGGCGGCGGCGGAGAGCACGAGACGACGGGAGGTGCGCACGGAGGACTCCTGTTCGATGCCGCGACCGGCGGCGGAGGGACGAAGGACAGCCCTCACAGGGTACCGCACCACCCCGTCCCGGATTCCCCCGCAAGATCCCCTCGCGCCGCGGCCGCCGATGCCCGCACGCCTCCCCGACCAACGCCCGACAAACGCTCGATCAGCGCCCCGACCACCTCTCGAAAGCGCTCGGCAACGCCCTGACCAGCCGAGATGCGGAGAACCGCGCATTTTACCACGTGGACCCGGTGGTAGACTGTCCCGCGGAAAGGGGACCCAACACATGAACTTCGCTGTCGGCGAGACCGTCGTCTACCCGCACCACGGTGCCGCGCTCATCGAGGAGGTCAAGACCCGCACCATCAAGGGCGAGGATCGCACCTACCTCAAGCTCAAGGTCGCCCAGGGCGATCTGACGATCGAGGTCCCCGCGGACAACGTCGATCTCGTCGGAGTGCGGGACGTGGTCGACAAGGAGGGCCTCGACGAGGTCTTCGAGGTGCTGCGCCAGCCCTATACCGAGGAGCCGACCAACTGGTCGCGCCGCTACAAGGCCAACGTCGAGAAGCTCGCCTCGGGGGACGTCAAGAAGGTCGCCGAGGTCGTGCGCGATCTCTGGCGCCGCGATCAGGACCGCGGCCTCTCCGCCGGGGAGAAGCGGATGCTCGCCAAGGCCCGCCAGATCCTCGTCTCCGAGCTCGCCCTGGCCGAGAAGACCGACGAGACCGATGCCGAGTCGATCCTCGACGAGGTCCTCGCCTCCTGAGCGGCCGGTCGTGACCGCTCCCCCGTCGGCCGCCGAGGTGCGGCCGATCATCCTCGCGCTCGCCCCGCCCGCGCCGGGCATCGTCGGCGCGGCCCCCACCCCGGGCCTCGAGCCCCTGGGCGGTTCGCTGCTGGTCGATCGCCTGCTCGGCACCGCACGCGACCTCGGACTGCCCTCCCCGCTCGTGATCACCCGCACCGACGCGGCGGAGCCGCTGCGCCGGGCGGTCTCGGGCCGCGCGGCGGTGCACGAGGTCGCGGCGGGTCGGCGCGAGGCGCTGGCCACGGCGCTCGAGCACAGCGACGAGCCGTTCCTGCTGGTCCATGACGCCGAGCGTGCACTGACCCCGGCAGCCGTGGTCTCCGCGGTGCTCGCCGCGCTCGCCCCCGGTGTCGACGCCGTGGTGCCGACGGTCGCGATGACGGACTCCGTCAAGCAGATCGCACCCTCCGGGCTGCGGAACGTGGACCGCAGCACCCTGGCGGCGCTGCAGAGCCCGCGGCTGCTGCGTCGCGAGGCACTCGCGGGAGCTGTCGCCGACGCCCCCTCCGCAGGATTCGACGAGATCCAGGCGCTGCTCGACCGCGGGGCGGCCGTCCGCACCGTCCAGGGCTCGCACGCGGGGACCGCCCTGGTGGACCGGCTCACCCTCTGGCAGGCGCAGATCTCGCTGGGCCTCGCCCGCGACACCTCCCACCGACACGGCCTCGCGCGGCGACCCTGATCGCGCCGACCCGGGTCCCGCCGCGGGACTCGGGACGCAGCAGCCGGGTCAGTCGTCGCGGCGGCTGCGCCAGACGGTGCGGAACTCCTCGAGCATGCGCCGGGGCTTCGACAGGGTGCGCTGGGGAAGGCTCGTGGCCAGCTCTCCCGGGTCGTGGCGCAGCCGGCGCATCAGACGGCCGGGCTTGCTCGAGATGCGCTGACGCAGATCGGGGAGGTAGTCCTCCGAGACGTCGAGCCGGGTCACCGCCCCGCACGAGGTGCACTGGATCTCGGTGACGAAGCGGCCGGCGTAGACGACCTGATGCTCGGACTCCTGCTCGCAGGCGGTGCAGCGCAGATAGCTCTCCTGGACGGACATCGGCTCCTCCTCACCCGGTCCTCAAACCTAGCGCGGTGACCACGTCCTGGGCCAGCAGCAGGTCCTGCGCATAGGTGATCTTGAAGTTGGTCTCCTCGCCCCGCACCCAGGTCACCGGGATGTCGGTGTACTCCTCGGCGCACGAGGCGGTGTCGGTGCCGACGAAGCCGTCCCGTGCGGCCGCCTCGTAGGCGTCGAGGATGGTCGCGGCGCGGAAGCCCTGCGGGGTCTGCACCCGCACCAGGGACTCGGGGCGCAGGTGCGCCCGGGGGGCGAGCGTGTCGCCGGAGCCGACGGGGGCGACATCGGTCGCCGGGATCCCCGGCACCGCGCCCCCGGTCTCCCTGGCGGCGTGCAGCACGGCGGCGGCGAGGCCGTGGGAGACGAGCGGACGGGCCGCATCGTGGATGAGCACCGTGTCCACGGTTCCCGCGTCGATCCGATCGGCGAGATGGCGCAGGGCCAGCAGCTCCGACTCCTGCCGGGTGTCCCCGCCGGTGATGATCTCGAGCGGGCGCTCGGTCTCGCGGTCCGCGACGAAGCGGGCGTGCTCGAGGTCCTCGGGTCGCACCACGAACACCAGCAGCCCGACGCCCTCGACGCGGGCGAGGGTGTTCAGACCCCAGCTGGCGATGCTGCGCCCGGCGAGCGGCAGGAACGCCTTGTTGATGCCGGCCCCCACACGGGTGCCGGAGCCTCCGGCGAGCACGATGCCGGCGGCACGGCCGGTGCGGCGTGCCGAGCGGTGGCGGCGGGGCTGGTTCACGCTGGCATCGTAGACGGCCGACCTCACTGACGTGGACGTCCTGCTCGGGGCATGACAGAATCGACCGTCGCCCACCCGTCGCCAGTCCAGGAGATTGCATGCTCACCATCGCCATCGTGTGCGGCGCGGGGATCGCCACCGCCGCTCTGATCGCGGACCAGGTGCGCGAGCACATCACCGAGTCGGGGCGCGAGGTGCAGGTGGTGCAGGCGACCGTGATGGACCTGCTCTCGAACGACTTCGAGGCGGATCTGGTGGTCAGCACCGTCGACCTGCCCGCCGCCCTGGGCGTCCCGCGAGTCTCCGCCATGCCGCTGCTGCTGGGGACGAACGCGGGCCTGACCTTCACGGACATCGACCGGGAGCTCGCGCGCCTGGAGGCGGGCGGGGCCCGATGAGCGTCCTGCCCCGCGTCGGCCTCGGCGTGGACGTGCACGCCTTCGCCCCCGAGGACTCCCCCCGCCCGCTCCGCATCGCCGCCCTCACCTGGGAGGGCGAGCGCGGCCTCGCCGGGCACTCCGACGCCGACGTCGCCTGCCACGCGGCCTGCGACGCGCTGTTCTCCGCCGCCGGGATCGGCGACCTCGGCACCCACTTCGGCACCGACCGTCCCGAGTGGGAGGGCGCGAGTGGGTCCACCCTGCTCGCCGAGGCCGCTCGCCTGGTGCGCGGGGCCGGCTTCGAGATCGGCAACATCGCCGTGCAGGTCGTCGGCAACCGTCCCCGGCTCTCCGCCCGTCGAGAAGAGGCCTGCGCCGCGATGAGCGCGGTCGTCGGAGCTCCTGTCGCGGTCTCCGGGACCACCACGGACGCCCTCGGCCTGACCGGTCGCGGCGAAGGCATCGCCGCCCTCGCGACCGCCCTGGTCATCCCCCGGGAGGACCTCGCATGACCGACGCCCCGTCCCGCCCCGCCGACCCCGCTCCCCCGGCCCTGCCGCTGGGCGCCGCGGAGGTCGAGGCGGCCGCCGAGCGCCTCGCCCCGGTGCTCCGCCGCACGCCGCTGCTGCACAGCAAGCGGCTGAGCGAACTCGGCGGCGTCGACGTCTGGCTCAAGCGGGAGGACCTCCAGTCGGTCCGCTCGTACAAGCTGCGCGGCGCCCATCTGTTCCTGGACTCCCTGCCCCCGGCCGCCCGCGAGGCGGGCGTGGTCGCGGCGAGCGCCGGCAATCACGCCCAGGGCGTGGCCCGTGCCTGCGCCGCCCTCGGCATCCGGGGGCGGATCTACGTGCCCGGCACCACCCCCCGCCAGAAGCGCGAGCGGATCGTCGCGATCGGCGGCGAGTTCGTGGAGCTGCTGCTCGTCGGCGACACCTTCGACGACGCAGCGGAGGCCGCGGCCGAGGACGCCGAGCGCACCGGGGCGACGCAGGTGCCGCCCTTCGACCACCCTCTGATCATGGCCGGGCAGGGCACGGTCGCCCTCGAGGCCGTCGAGCAGCTGCGGGAGGAGCACGGCCGGGAGGTCGGCACGATGGTGCTGCCCGTCGGCGGAGGCGGTCTGCTGGGCGGCTGCGGGGCGTGGCTGCGCGAGCGCACCCCGTCGGTGCGGATTGTGGGCGTGGAGCCGGCCGGGGCCGTGTCGATGGCCGCGGCCGTGCGCGCCGAGCGGCCCGTGACCCTGCACGAGCTGGACACCTTCGTGGACGGCGCCGCGGTGCGCCGCGTGGGCGCCGCCCCGCTGCGGATGGTCCGCGCGATCGAGCCCGAGCTCCTCGCGGTGGACGAGGGCGCGGTGTGCACCGAGATGCTGCAGATGTACCAGGTCGACGGGATCATCGCCGAGCCCGCGGGCGCTCTGGCGGCGGCCGCGGTGGCCACCGGGGCGATCCCGCATCTGGGCCGCGGGGGCTCCGGCGGGGAGGACGAGGAGTCGACGGGGGACGTGGTGGTCGTCGTCTCCGGTGGCAACAACGACGTGTCGCGGTACACCGAGATCGTCGAGCGCTCCCTGGTCCACGAGGGCCTCAAGCACTACTTCCTGGTGACCTTCCCGCAGGAGCCGGGGGCGCTGCGCCGGTTCCTGGACCGGGTGCTCGGCCCGCACGACGACATCGTGCTGTTCGACTACATCAAGCGCAACAACCGCGAGGAGGGTCCCGCCCTGGTCGGCGTCGAACTGGGCAGCCGCTCGGACCTCGATCCGCTGATGGCGCGGATGGCCGCCTCGAACATGACCATCGAGCGGATCGATCCGGAGGACCCGATCTACCGCTACCTCACCTGAGGACGCCAGGGCGCCGGGGCGGAGGACCCGCCCCGGCCGGTCTCAGCCCTCCGGGTACGCCTCGACGTCGGGGGTGATCGCGTCGCGCGCCTCGACGGCGGAGCGCACGATGTCGTCCAGGCCGTGCTCAGACTTCCAGCCGAGGTGCTGGGCGATGCGGTCGCCGGAGCAGATCAGGCGGGCGGGATCGCCGGCGCGGCGCTCGCCGATCTCGGGCGTGATCTCGATGCCCTTCGCGCGGGCGATCGCCTGGATCACCTCGAGCACGGTCGAGCCCTCGCCGGTGCCCACGTTGAACACGCGATGCTCCCGCTCCTCGCCGCGGAGATAGTCGAGCGCCGCGATGTGGGCGTGCGCGAGGTCGAGCACGTGGACGTAGTCGCGGATGCAGGTGCCGTCGGGGGTGTCGTAGTCGTCGCCGAAGACGACGGGGGCCAGGCCCCGCTCGAGGCGGTCCAGCACGATCGGGACCAGGTTCATCACGGCGGTGTCGGCGAGCTCGGGCCAGCCGGCACCCGCGACGTTGAAGTAGCGCAGGGCGACGGTGCGCATCCCGTGAGCGCGCTCGGCATCGGCGAGCATCCACTCGCCCACGTACTTCGTCGCGCCGTAGGGGTTGATCGGCTGCGGGATGAGGTCCTCGGTGACCACCGTGACGTCGGGCATGCCGTAGACCGCGGCGGAGGAGGAGAAGACGACGTCCCGCACCTCGGCGCTCGCGCAGGCGGCGAGCACGTTGGCGAGGCCGGCGATGTTGTCGTGCCAGTACATCTCGGGGTTCGCGACGGACTCGCCGACCTGCTTGTGGGCGGCGAAGTGGATCACCGAGTCGGCGCCGGAGGCCCGGAGGTGGAAGGCCAGCTTCTCCGCCGCGTCGGGCAGGGTCATGTCGAGCTCGATCAGCTCCACGCCCTCGCAGCGGGAGCGCAGCCCCGTCGAGAGGTTGTCGACCACGACCACCCGCTCGCCCTTCTCCTGCAGGAGCCGCACCACGTGCGATCCGATGTACCCGGCACCACCGATCACGAGAGTCGTCATGACCGGAAGCCTACCGGCCGACGAGCCCCGACGAGACGCCGGCGGGACGCGGGCGGGACGGCGTCGTGCGCTGCCCCGCCTGGTCCCGGTCGATCGGCCCCGGACTCAGCTCCAGGAGCTGGAGACCGGCCGACCCTCGGCGTAGCCGGAGGCGCCCTGCAGCCCGATCACGGCCCGCTCGCGGAAGCTGTCAGTGTCCGCCGCACCCGCGTAGGTATAGGAGGAGCGCACGCCCGCGGTGATCACGTCGAGCAGGTCCTCGACGCCGCCCGCCCCCTCGGAGAGGTACATGCGCGAGGTGGAGATGCCCTCCTCGAACAGGCCCTTGCGAGCCCGGGCGAAGGCGTCCTCATGGGCGGTGCGGTGGGAGACGGCCCGCTTGGAGGCCATGCCGAAGCTCTCCTTGTAGCGCCGGCCGCGCTCGTCGGTGCGCATCTGGCCGGGCGACTCGTAGGTGCCCGCGAACCACGAGCCGATCATGACGTTCGAGGCGCCCGCGGCGAGCGCGAGGGCCACGTCGCGGGGGTGGCGTACGCCGCCGTCGGCCCACACGCGGCCGCCGAGACGGCGGGCCTCGGTCGCGCACTCGAGCACGGCGGAGAACTGGGGCCGGCCCACGCCGGTCATCATCCGGGTGGTGCACATGGCGCCGGGGCCCACGCCCACCTTGACGATGTCGGCGCCCGCCTCGATCAGCTCGCGGGTGCCCTCGGCGGTGACCACGTTCCCGGCGACCAGGCGCACCGGCGTGTCCTCGGACGGCCCGAGGACGGTGCGGGCGCGGCGCAGCGCCTCGAGCATCTTGTCCTGATGGCCGTGGGCGGTGTCGAGCACGATCACGTCGGTGCCCGCGTCGACCAGCTCGCGCACCCGCGCCTCGATGTCCGCGTTGATGCCGACGGCGACCGCGATGCGCAGCCGGCCCGCGTCGTCGACAGCGGGGCGGTAGATGGTCGAGCGGAGCACGCCGGTGGCGGTGAGCACGCCGCGCAGCGTGCCGTCCTCGTCGGTGACCACGGCGATGTCGTGGTGCGTCGCGGCGATGCGGGCATGGAGCAGGGCGGGCTCGACGTCGAGGTCCGCGGGGCCGACCACGAGCGCCTCGGAGTCGAGCACCTCGCCGACGGCGGCGAAG
This sequence comes from Brachybacterium sp. J144, assembly GCF_036321705.1. Lineage (NCBI taxonomy): Bacteria > Bacillati > Actinomycetota > Actinomycetes > Micrococcales > Dermabacteraceae > Brachybacterium > Brachybacterium sp. J144. The sequence goes on along the minus strand of NZ_JAZDCG010000032.1, from coordinate 7,620 downwards.
GAGTCGCGACCGGCGATCTCCTGCGCGGAGACGACGCCGAGCGGGCGGCGCTCGGCGTCGACCACGACGACGACGCCGTGGGGGCGCTTGGGCAGCAGGTCCGCGGCCTGGCCGAGGGTGCCGTCGACCCCGAGGGTCAGCGGATGGTCGACCAGCAGGTCCCGCTGCTTGACGGAGCGGACGATCGAGTCGAGTCGCTCCGGGGAGAGGTCCTGCGGCAGCACGGCGAGGCCGCCGCGGCGGGCCATCACCTCCGCCATCCGCCGACCGGTGACGGCGGTCATGTTCGCGGCGACCAGCGGGATGGTGGTGCCGGTGCCGTCATCGCTGCCGAGGTCGACGTCGAAGCGGGACGTGATCGCGGAGCGGGAGGGGAGGAAGAAGAGGTCGTCGTACGTGAGGTCGGTCGACGGCTCATGGATCAGGCGCATGCCCTCCAGGATACGGAGGCGACGCGTCACCGGGCAGGCATCGACCCTCCACCAGGTCCTCACAGGCAGATGCGCGATCATCGCGCCCCGTGAACCTAGGATGTCGCTCATGACGGACCCCTCCTCGGCCCCCCGACGTCGACGCCGTCGGTCCGGCAGGCACCAGGAGCCGCTCCGGCGACCGACCTCGACGCCGCTGCCCCCCGATCAGGCGCGCGCCAACCGCAATGCCGCCTTCGGCAACGGCGGGGCGAAGCGCACCTGGCCGGGAGCGACGACGCCCCCGGCATCCTCGGCCGAGCCCGCGCAGACGTCCTCCCCCGCGCAGCCCGTCGAGCCGTCGACCACCCCCGTCGAGCCCCCCACGTCGCCGCTCGCTGCCCCGGTTCCGCCCGCGGACGCCGCGGCGGACCGCGCCGCGCGCCGTCCCGGCCACGGCCGTCGGCGGGCGTTCCTCCTCGACGAGCAGGACGCCTGGGGCGCTCCCTCCCCGTCGACCCAGCCCGCCCCCTCGGCCGAGCCGGCAGAGCCCTCCGCCGGGCCCGACGTTCCGGACTCCTCGGAGTCCCCGGACTCGTCGGACGCGTCCGCTGCCTCGGCTGCCTCGGCTGCCTCGGCTGCCTCGGCTGCCTCGGCTGCCTCGGCTGCCTCGGAGCATCTCGCCGCCCGTTCGACCGCCGCGCGCTCCCGCCGTGAAGAGGGCCGCGCGGAGGGCTCCCTGCCGAAGGTCGCCGGATGGACGGTGCTCACCACCGTGCTGCCCGGCGCCGGCCTGCTCACCACGCGGATGCGCCGGCTCGGCATCGCTCTGCTCGCCGTGCTCGCCGCCGTCGTGATCGCGGGCCTGCTGCTGTGGAGGTTCGGCGACCGGCTGCAGATGATCCAGCTGCTCACCTCCCGCACGGTGCTCCTCGGGTTCCTCGCGGTCGCCGCCGTCGTGGGGCTGGTCTGGATCGTGCAGATCGTGCTCGCGAACCTCGCCCAGACCACCAAGGAGCGACTCACCGGCACGCGTCGGTATCTGGCCTTCGCGGTCGCCGCCGTCATGGTCGTCGCCGTCGCGATCCCCGCCGGCTACACGGTCCGCTCACTGTGGGCCGGGCAGTCCCTCCTCGGCTCGAGCAGCGTCTTCGCCGGCGGCAGGTCAGCCGACCTCGCCGAGGGCCCGGACCCGTGGGCGAACACCGAGCGGGTCAACATCATGCTGCTCGGGCAGGACGCGGGCGTTGACCGCACCGGCACCCGCCCCGACACCCTCATGGTCGCCTCGATCGACACCAAGACCGGCCAGACCGCGCTGTTCTCCATCCCCCGCAACCTCGAGCACGTCCGCTTCCCCGAGGGCACCCCCGCCGCGGAGGTCTTCCCGGACGGCTTCCGCTACTTCGGGCAGAACCAGGACCTCATCAACGCCGTGTGGACCTGGGCCGAGGACCGTCCGGACCTCTTCCCCGGAGATCCCGAGCCGGGCCTGACGGCGACCCGATGGGCCGTCGAGGAGACCCTCGGCCTCGAGACCGACTACTACGCGATGGTGAACCTGCAGGGCTTCGAGGACCTGGTCAACGCCATCGGTGGCGTGGACCTCGTGGTCGAGCGGCGCATCCCGATCGGCGGCGGCGCCGGTCCGATCGACGGCTACATCGAGCCCGGCGCGCAGACGCTCGACGGCTTCCACGCCCTCTGGTACGCCCGCTCCCGCGAGGGCTCCGACGACTTCAACCGCATGTGCCGCCAGCAGCGCATGGTCCGCGCCGTCGCCGAGGAAGCCGATCCGGCGACCCTCGCGATGTCGATCCCCGGCCTGGTCAACACGGCCGAGCAGAATATCGTCACGGACATCCCGGTGTCCGATCTCGACGCCTTCGTGGACCTGGCCCTGCGGGTCAAGGACGGCGGGTTCACCTCGTACCCGATCACGCAAGACGTCACCCCGTCGGCGAACGCGGACTGGGACTACCTCAAGGAGTGGACCCAGGCCTCCATCGAGGACTCCCTGAAGGCGGATCCGCCGGAGTCGGTCGTGGGCGAGACCGAGCCCGGCTCCACGGAGCCCGCCGAGACCGGCGCCGCCCCCGAGGAGGAAGCTTCCGGCGAGGAGTCCTCCAGTGAGGAGAGCAGCGCGGAGGAGACCACCGCCGAGGAGGAGACCCCGAGCGATGAGGAGTCCTCCGCGGAGGTGTCCGGAACCGGCGAGGAGACCGCGACGGAGGCCCCGGTCATCGAGCAGGACCCGCTGAAGTCCTGCCTGCCGAGCAACGAGCAGGCCGGCTGACCTCGACCGTTCGTCGCCGCGGCCCCGGCCCGGGTCTCGCTCGGGCCCGGGCCACTCAGATCACCTGCAGCAGGGCGTTCTCGATCAGCTCGGGCATGGCCGGGTGGATCCAGTACTGGGTCGTGGCGATGTCCCGTGCGGTCTGCCCGGTGCTCATCGCCTGGATCAGGATCTGGATCAGGGTGGTCGCCTCGGGGCCGATGAGGTGCGCGCCGAGGATCTCGGTGGTCTCCGCGTCAACGACGAGCTTCGCGAAGCCGGTCGTGTCCTCCATCGCCCAGCCGTAGGCGATCGAGGCGTACTCCTGGGTCGCGACCCGCACCGCCCGGCCGCTCGCGCGGGCGGTCTCCTCGTCGATCCCCACCCAGGCGACCTGCGGGTGGGTGAACACCCCGGCCGGCACAGGCAGGGCATCCGAGCGGCGCAGGGCCTCCGGGTGCAGCACGTTGTGCCGCACGATGCGCTGCTCGTGGTTGGCGACATGCTTGAGCTGGTGCGGGCTGGAGAGGTCGCCGAGGGCCCAGACGCCCTCGAGCACCTCGCCGCCCGAGAGCACCCGCTGGTAGGGATCCACGACGACGCGGCCGTCCTCCGCCAGATCGATCCCGGCGGCCTCGGCCCCGAGCAGGTCGGAGTTGGGCCGCCGCCCGGTCGCGACGAGGATCTCCTCGGCGCCCAGCACCACCTCGGCGCCGTCCCGTCGGCCGCGCAGCTCGATCCCATCGGCCGTGCGCCGGACCGCGGTGGTCGAGAGCCCGGTCTCGAGGCGCAGACGCTCCCCGAGGATCTCGGTGAGCCGCGCGGAGACGTCGGCGTCCGCGGCGCGCAGCACCCGCTCCGAACGGGCGACGAGGGTGACCTCGACGCCGAGGGAGGCGAACACGTGCGCCATCTCCACGGCCACGACCCCGGAGCCGAGGATCAGCAGGGAGGCGGGCAGCGCCTCCAGGCGCATGATCGTGTCGGAGGTGTGCGGGGCGGCCTCGGCGAGCCCGTCGATCGCAGGGATCACGGGCCGCGACCCGGCGCCGAGCACGACGGTATCGGCGGTGATCTCTTCGCTCCCGCCGTCCGCGAGCTCGACGCGCAGGTGCCTCGGCCCGACGAAGGTCGCGGTGCCGCGCAGGAGCGTGAGGTAGGCGTTGTCCTCGTGATCGCGGCGGTAGGCCTCGCCGCCCGCCGAGATCGGGTCGATGCGCCCGAAGATGCGGTCCCGGATCGCGGGCCAGTCGACGCCCTCGAGGCGCGCGGTCAGGCCGAAGCGCGCGGATTCCGCGGGAGTCGCGGCGAGGTTCGCGGTGTGCACGAACATCTTGGTCGGGATGCACCCGAGGTTCAGGCAGGTCCCGCCGAAGACGTGATCGGGTCCGACCCCCCGGTCGATCTGCACGATCGTGCGGCCGGCGAGGTCGGGGCCGGGGAAGGAGTTTATCGAGCCGGAGCCGATCAGGGCGATGTCGTAGTGCGTCGGGGTGCTCACCTCCCCAGGGTATCGGCGGGCCGACGGCACCGGCCGCTCCGGGCCGACGGGTGTGGCCGCTCCGGGCCGCGGGGCCGGTGGCAGAATGACCTGGCCCCGTCCTCCCCACCCTTCCGCGTCCCTCCCCGCCCTCCCCCTCCCCTCCCGCAGGAGCCGCCATGACCGCCCAGACCTCGCCCGTCCCGTCGGCCGACGCCCATGACGTGATCCGCGTGCGCGGGGCGCGGGAGAACAACCTCCGCGGCGTCTCCCTCGACATCCCCAAGCGGCGCCTGACGGTCTTCACCGGCGTCTCCGGCTCCGGGAAGTCCTCGCTCGTGTTCGGCACCATCGCCGCCGAGTCGCAGCGGATGATCAACGAGACCTACAGCGCCTTCCTGCAGGGGTTCATGCCCTCCCTCGCCCGTCCCGACGTCGACGAGCTCTCGGGCCTGACCACCGCGATCATCGTGGACCAGGAGCGGATGGGCGCGAACGTGCGCTCCACCGTCGGCACCGTGACCGACGCGAACGCCTACCTGCGCACCCTCTTCTCGAAGCTCGCCGAGCCGAGCGTCGGCGGCCCCGGCGCCTACTCCTTCAACGTCCCCTCCGTCACCGCCTCCGGGGCGATGACCGTGCAGAAGGGCGCGAAGACCATCGCCGAGAGGGCCACCTACTCGCGGGTGGGCGGCATGTGCCCGCGCTGCGAGGGCATGGGGCAGGTCTCCGACGTGGACCTCACCGAGCTGTACGACGAGGAGAAGTCCCTCGACGAGGGCCCGTTCACCATCCCGAACTACTCCGCCGACGGCTGGTACGTGAAGATCTTCGTGCGCTCCGGCTTCTTCCCGGCGGACAAGCCGATCAAGTCGTTCACGAAGCGGCAGCTGCACGACTTCCTGTACAAGGAGCCGACCAAGATCAGCATCGACGGGATGAACATGACCTATGAGGGTCTGATCCCGAAGATCCAGAAGTCGATGCTGTCCAAGGACCGCGACGCGATGCAGCCGCACGTGCGCGCCTTCGTCGACCGCGCCGTGAAGTTCGTCGAGTGCCCCGAGTGCGAGGGGACGCGCCTCGCGGAGCACGCCCGCACCTCGCTCATCGACGGGGTCTCGATCGCCGATGTCACCGCCTGGCAGATCACCGAGCTCGCGAGCTGGGTCGAGGAGCTGCGCGGCCGCCACCAGGGGCCGACGGTCGCCCCGCTGCTCGCGAACCTCGCCGCGCTGCTGGACTCCTTCGTGCGGATCGGGCTCGGCTACCTCTCGCTCGACCGACCCTCCGGGTCCCTCTCCGGCGGCGAGTCGCAGCGCACCCGCATGATCCGCCACCTCGGCTCGGCCCTGACGGACATCACCTACGTCTTCGACGAGCCCACCATCGGCCTGCACCCGCACGACATCGCGACGATGAACGAGCTGCTCCTCGCCCTGCGCGACAAGGGCAACACGGTGCTCGTCGTCGAGCACAAGCCGGAGACCATCGCGATCGCCGATCACGTGGTCGACCTCGGCCCCCGGGCCGGCAGCCACGGCGGGCAGCTGCAGTACGAGGGCGACGTCGAGGGCCTGCGCGCCGCCGACACCCTCACCGGTCGGCACCTCGGCACCCGCGCCGAGCTCAAGGAGACGGTGCGGGAGCGGACCGGAGCCCTCGAGATCCGCGGTGCCTCGCAGCACAACCTGCGGGACGTGGACGTCGACGTCCCCCTCGGCGTGCTCGCCGTGGTCACGGGCGTGGCCGGCTCCGGCAAGAGCTCGCTGATCCACGGATCGCTGCCGAAGGGCGCCGACGTCACGGTCGTGGACCAGTCCGCGATCCGCGGCTCGCGCCGCTCGAACCCCGCGACCTACACCGGCCTGCTCGAGCCCGTGCGGAAGGCCTTCGCGAAGGCCAACGGGGTCAAGCCCGCCCTGATCTCCAACAACTCCGAGGGCGCGTGCCCGGTCTGCAAGGGCACCGGCGTGATCTACACCGAGCTCGGCTTCCTCGAGACGGTCTCGACGCCGTGCGAGGAGTGCGAGGGCCGCCGCTTCCAGGCGTCGGTGCTCGAGTACACGCTCGGCGGGAAGCACATCGCCGAGGTGCTCGAGATGAGCGTCGAGGACGCGCTGACCCACTTCTCCGGCCAGGAGGACCCGGCGGCGAGGGTCCCCGCGGCCGCGAAGATCCTCCGCCACCTCGACGAGGTGGGACTGGGGTATCTCACCATCGGCCAGCCGCTGACCACCCTCTCGGGCGGCGAGCGGCAGCGGCTCAAGCTGGCGATGCACATGGGCACCGCGGGCGGCACGGTGGTGCTGGACGAGCCGACGACCGGCCTGCACCTCGCGGACGTCGGCGCCCTCCTCGAGCTGCTGGACCGTCTGGTCGACGCCGGCACCTCGGTGATCGTCATCGAGCACCACCAGGCCGTGATGGCCCATGCGGACTGGATCATCGACCTCGGCCCGGGCGCCGGGGCCGACGGCGGGCGCGTGGTCTTCGAGGGCACCCCGGCCCGGCTGGTGGCCGACGGATCGACCCTGACGGGCAGGCACCTGCGGGAGTACGTCGGCGCCTGAGACACCGTGTCCAGGGCAGGTCATCGACCCGAGGGGAACCCGATGCGCATCCATCATCTCGACTGCGGCACCCTCCGCACCCCCGTCGGCCGCATGGTCTGCCAAGTGCTGCTGCTGGAGATCGGTGACCGCCTGGTGCTGGTCGACACCGGATTCGGCACCGAGGACGTGCGCGATCCGCGCCGGCTCGGCCCCGTGCGCCACGTGCTCTTCCCCGACCTCGACCTGACCCGGACCGCCGTGGGGCGGATCCGCGCCGTCGGCCTCGACCCCGCGGACGTGAGCGATGTGGTCCTCACCCACGGGGACCTCGACCATGCCGGCGGCATCCCGGACCTCCCGCACGCCAGGATCCACCTGCTCGCCGCGGAGGCGGCGGCGATCCGGGACCGGCGCGGACCCCGGGTGCGTCAGCGATACCGCACCGGGCACTGGGGCCACGGCCCGAACCTGGTCGCCCATCCGCGGGGGGCTCGCACCTGGAAAGGGCTGGAGGGGACGGTCGAGCTCGACGACGTCGCCCCGGGGCTGCTGCTGGTGCCGCTGCCCGGTCACACGCCCGGCCACGCCGGGGTCGCGGTGCCGATGCCCGAGGGGTGGTTGCTGCACATCGGGGATGCGGCGCTCGACGCGCGCACGCTGCGCACGGGTCGGCTCCGTCTCGACGTGCGGCTGCGCCAGACGCTCATCGCGCAGGATCCGCGCACGATGCACCGCACCCAGAGGCGCTTGCGTGCCCTCGCCCGGGACCCGGAGGTGCAGATCGTCAACTCTCACGACCTCTCCCTGTTCGAGGCGGCCCGGGCGCGGAGCGAGGCCGCTCCGGGCACGGGGCCCGGATGGAGGAGACAGGGACGGTGGCGAGGTGGCGGACTGACGGTT